>NZ_JBFUKP010000020.1:0-92814 GCF_056400765.1 Ramlibacter sp. P4_H7 | reverse complement strand
CGGCCCGCGCGGCTGAACTCGCTGCGTGTTTGCCTGCGCGCAGGCAAACCCTCCGCTCGGGCAGCATCCGCGAGTCAGATCTCGTACGCATGCCTCGATACGCGCTACGCGCTCTCGTAGCCATGCTGGCCGCCCGCCCGGCCCTCGCAGGCGCCCTGCCTTCATGCGCGCCCCAGCCCGCCCGCGCGGGGCTTGGCAGCCGTCAGAGCCGCAGTGCACCACGCGTGGATTGGCCAGAGCTCTGAATGTCGCGCCAGGCGGTGCGCGGTGCCGGGCCGCATGAAGGGGTGGCGCCTGAAAGGCTGGTCCCGGCGCCGCAGCGCGGCTACGAGAGCGCTTCAGCGCGTATCGAGCCGCGCGTACGTCTCTGGCTCGCAAAACATGTTCGAGTCTGGAGTTCGTTCGCGCGCGGACGAACTCCAGACGAGTTGTTTTGCGGGCGGCGCCGGGACCAGTCTTTCAGGTCTGCCGGCGCGCCTGCGCGCCGGACGCCATCCCAGCGGGCCGGCACCGCGCACCGCCTGGCGCGACACGCCCTGAACACCAGGGCGCAAGGGAAACCGACCTACTGCAAAGGCCCCTTCATCCCCTTCGGAATCGGCAACGGCAACACACCGATGCCCTCCTCCAGCAGCGCCTGCGTCTCTTCCATGGACGCCTGGCCACGGATGCCGCGCTCTTCGGTTTCGCCGTAGTGGATCTTGCGGGCCTCGTCGGCGAAACGTTCACCCACGTCCTCGGTGTTGGCCATGACCTGCTTCACGAGCTGCATCCACGCGGCTTGCAGCTGTGCATTGGGTGCGGACATCACTTCCTGCTTCGGCTGGGTGGCGGCGGGTGCGGCGGACGCCGGCTCCGTGGCGCCGAGGTTCAGGCGCGGGGCGCTGGGCAGCTTGGTGATCGCCGAGTCCCCGCACAGGGGGCATTCGACCAGGCCGCGCGCGAGCTGGCCCTGGAAATCGTCTTCCGAGCCGAACCAGCCTTCGAAGGCGTGGGCGTGCGCGCACTGCAGGTTGAGAACCTTCATGGGGCTAAAGGTAGTGCCTGCCAGTCGAGTTTCCAAGACCCTTCGACCACATTCTGGATCCAGACGGCGGCTGCGAGCGTCTTGGAGTCGACGATGGTCCCGTCCCGGCACCATTGCAGGAACTGCTCCGGCGTGGCGGTGATGACCTCGAGGAACTCGCCGTGGTCCAGTTGCGCACCGTGGTGCGACAGGCCGCGTGCGAACCACACCTGGATCGCCTCGTCGGAATAGGCGACGGTGGGATACACGGTGAACGCGAACGCCCATTCGCGGGCGACGTAGCCGGTTTCCTCCAGCAGTTCGCGTTGTCCGCAGGCCAGCGAACTTTCGCCCGCGTCGAGCTTGCCGGCGGGAATCTCGACCATGACCTGCCGCGTGGGATGGCGGTACTGGCGCTCCAGCACGATGCGGCCGTCGTCCAGCAGAGGCACCACGGCGACGGCGCCGGGGTGCAGCACGTATTCACGGGTGGCGGCGGCGCCGTCGGGCAGGCGCACGGTGTCGCGCACCACGTGGAGGAAGTTGCCCTTGAGCAGTTCTTCCTGGCTGGTGGCATGTTCGGTCAGGTGGCGGTCGTCGTCCATGGCTTCAGTGGCGCCGCTTGTACAGGTGGCGGTACACGAAGCCCGGGAAGGCGAAGGTGAGGAACAGCGCACCGGTCACCGCATAGAACTCCCAGCCCTGGGGCGCGACCTGGCCGGCCCGCCGCTCCAGCAGCAGGCCGATGCCGCCGACGATGAAGTACAGCAGCACGAGTTCGGCCAGGCGGATGGGCAGCGTCTTGCCGCGCGCGATCGGCACCACGCCCAGCACGCGCTGCGAGAGGAAAGGCAGGTTGGCGGCACCGAAGGCGAGCAGCAGCACCAGCCAGATGGAGACCGTCTGCGTCACCGAAGGTGCACAGGCCTTCGCCGGGCCGCCCCAAGAAGGCCTGCGCCCCCTCGGGGGGCCGGACCGAACGCAGTGAGGGCCTTGGGGGCTACGTTCATCAAGAGCCCAGCATCTTGACGATGGCTTGCGCGCAGAGCGTCATCAGGCCACCGGGCAGGATGCCCAGCACCAGCACCAGCGCGCCATTGATCGTCAGCACCACGCGCACGTCCACCGGCGCGGACACCGTGGTGGCGGTCAGCGGCTCGTCGAAGTACATCACCTTGACCACTCGGATGTAGTAATAGGCCGCGACCAGCGACATCAGCACGGCGAAGATCGCCAGGCCCAGGTACAGGCCGGTGCCCGAGACGATCAGCGCCTGCAGCACCGCCAGCTTGGCGTAGAAGCCCACCAGCGGCGGGATGCCGGCCAGCGAGAACAGGCAGATCGACATGATGGCGGCGTACAGCGGGCTGCGCTGGTTCAGGCCGGCCAGGTCGGAGATCTCTTCGCTTTCGAAGCCTTCGCGCGCCAGCAGCAGGATGACGCCGAAGCTCGCCAGCGTGGTCAGCACGTAGGTGACGATGTAGAACATCGCGGAGCTGTACGCGTTGCGCGCGAACACGGGATCGCCGTTCACCACGCCGGAGGCCAGGCCGAGCAGCACGAAGCCCATCTGCCCGATCGTGGAATAGGCCAGCATGCGCTTGAGGTTGGTCTGCGCGATGGCGGCCAGGTTGCCGATGAACAGCGACGCCACGGCCAGCACCACCAACATCTGCTGCCAGTCGATGGCCAGCGGCAGCATGCCTTCGACCAGCAGGCGGATCGCGATCGCGAAGGCGGCGAGTTCCGGCGCGGAGCCGATCATCAGCGTGACCGCGGTCGGCGCGCCCTGGTACACGTCGGGGATCCACATGTGGAAGGGCGCGGCGCCCAGCTTGAAGCCCAGGCCGGCGACCACGAACACCAAGCCGAACACCAGCACGTTGTGCTTGACCTGGCCGGTGCCGATCACCTTGAACACGGTGCCGATGTCCAGCGAACCGGTGGCGCCGTAGATCATGGACAGGCCGTACAGCAGGAAGCCCGAAGCCATCGCGCCCAGCACGAAGTACTTCATCGCCGCCTCGGTGGCGACGGGATGGTCGCGGCGCAGCGCAACCAGCGCGTAGCTGGACAGCGTGAGCAGTTCCAGGCCAAGGTAGATGACCAGGAAGTTGCTGCCCGAGATCATCGTGAAGATGCCCAGCAGCGCGAACATGGCCAGCGTGAACAGCTCGCCGCCGCGCAGCATGTCGCGGTCGCCCGCGTAGGGACGGCCGTACACCAGGCAGACCATCATGCTGATGGCGGAGAAGCACTTGAGCCAGTTGGCCATCGAGTCGCTGACCAGCATGCGGTTGAACGCATAGGCGGTGTCGCCGCGGCTCGCCAGGTCGCCCGTGTACCAGGCGATCAGGCCCAGCGTGAGCATGGTCAGGCCGTAGGTGAGGTTGCGCAGGCGCGTCTTGACGCCCAGGTCCACCATCGCGATGACGCAGGCCATCAGCAGCAGGAACATTTCCGGCGCGACGACGGCGAGGCTTGCTTTGTCCATCATTTCTTCACTTTCCCGGCGTCAGAGCTTGGAAGCCGCCACGTGCTTCAGGAAGCCGGCCACCGAGGCGTTCATCACGTCGGTGAAGGGTTTCGGGTAGATGCCCATGTACAGCACCGCGACCGCCAGCACGCCCAGCATCAGGAACTCGCGGGCGTTGATGTCGGTGAGCGTTCGGACGTGGTCGTTGGCGATCGGGCCGAAGTACACGCGCTTGACCATCCACAGCGTGAAGGCGGCGCCCAGCACCAGGGAGGTGGCAGCCATGGCCGCGATCCAGAAGTTGGCCTTGACCGCAGCCAGGATCACCATCCACTCGCCGACGAAACCGGCGGTGGCGGGCAGCCCCGAGTTGGCCATCGCGAACAGCACGGCGAAGGCGGCGAAGCTGGGCATGGTGTTCACCACCCCGCCGTAGTCGGCGATCTGGCGCGAGTGCATGCGGTCGTAGAGCACGCCGATGCACAGGAACATGGCGGCCGAGACGAAGCCGTGCGCGATCATCATCACGATGCCGCCGGACACGCCCAGGTCGTTGAAGATGAAGAAGCCCAGCGTGACGAAGCCCATGTGCGCCACGGACGAATAGGCCACCAGCTTCTTCATGTCCTGCTGCACCATCGCGACCAGGCCCACGTAGATCACGGCGATCAGCGACAGCGCGATGATCAGCCACGCCCATTCGCGGGAGGCGTCGGGGGCGATCGGCATGGAGAAGCGCAGGAAGCCGTAGGCCCCCAGCTTCAGCATGATCGCGGCCAGCACGGCGGAGCCGCCGGTGGGGGCTTCCACGTGCACGTCGGGCAGCCAGGTGTGCACCGGGAACATCGGCACCTTGACCGCGAAGGCCGCGAAGAAGCCGAAGAACAGCAGCGTCTGCGCCAGCGAGGACAGCGGCAGCTTGTGCCAGGTGAGGATGTCGAAGCTGCCGCCGGACTTGGTGTACAGGAACACCAGCGCGACCAGCATCAGCAGCGAGCCGAGCAGCGTGTACAGGAAGAACTTGAAGGCCGCGTAGATCTTGTTGGGGCCGCCCCAGATGCCGATGATCAGGTACATCGGGATCAGCGTCGCCTCGAAGAACACGTAGAACAGCACGGCGTCGAGCGCGCAGAACACGCCGATCATCAGGCCCGACAGGATCAGGAACGCGCCCATGTACTGGTTGACGCGCTCGGTGATCACCTCCCAGGCGGAGATCACGACGACCAGCGTGATGAACGCGGTCAGCAGCACGAACCAGAACGAGATGCCGTCCAGCCCGAGGTGGTAGTTGACGTTGAAGCGCTCGATCCAGCTGGTCTTCTCGACGAACTGCATCGCGGCGGTGGAGGTGTCGAACTGCCCGTACAGCGGCAGCGTGACCAGGAAGCTGGCCAGCGCGCCGATCAGGGCGATCCAGCGCACGGTGCGTGCCTGGTCGTCGCGGCCCATCGCCAGCAGGATGGCGCCGAACACGATCGGCGTCCAGATCGCGAGGGAGAGGAGTCCCATCTTCATTGTTCTTGTTCTCCTACTTCTTCAGCCAGTCGCTGAGCATGGGCCAGCTGACGAAGTACGTCATGAGCACCACGATGCCGACCAGCATGGCGAAGGCGTAGTGGTAGATGTAGCCGGACTGCACCCAGCGGATCACGCCGGCGAACTTGCCGACCAGGCGCGCGCTGCCGTTGACGAACACGCCTTCGATCACGCCCTGGTCGCCGCCCTTCCACAGGCCGGTGCCGAGCGCCCGGGCCGCGCGGGCGATGATGTTCTCGTTGATCCAGTCCATGTAGTACTTGTTGTCCAGCAGCGTGTAGATCGGCTGGAACATGCGCTGGATGCGCGCGGGCAGCGCCGGGTTCTTCAGGTACATGTACCAGGAGAGCACCACGCCGGCCAGCGCCAGCCAGAACACCGGGCTGGTCAGGCCGTGCAGCGCCATCTGCACCGGGCCGTGGAATTCCTTGGCCATCTCCTCCAGCGCGGGGTGCTTCTCGAGGTTGACGAGGATGGAGTCCTTGAAGAACTCGCCGTACAGCATCGGCTTGATCGTCAGGAAGCCGATCACCACCGAGGGGATCGCCAGCAGCAGCAGCGGCACCGTCACCACCCAGGGCGACTCGTGCGGTTCGTGGTGATCGTCATGCGCGTGGCCGTGGTCGTCCTTGGCGTGCGCGTCGTGCACCGCGTGGCCCTGCGCGTCCGGCTCATCGTGCGCGTCGTGGGCGTGGTGCGCATCCGGGTTCTGGTCGAAGCGCTCCTTGCCGTGGAACACCAGGAAGTACATGCGGAAGGAATAGAAGGCCGTGACGAACACGCCCGTCATCACCGCGAAGTAGGCGAAGCCGGAGCCGGGCAGCTTGGACAGGTGCACGGCCTCGATGATCGAGTCCTTGGAATAGAAGCCGGCGAACAGCGGCGTGCCGATCAGGGCGAGCGAACCGAGCAGCGAGGTGATCCAGGTGATGGGCATGTACTTGCGCACGTTGCCCATCCAGCGGATGTCCTGGTTGTGGTGCATGCCGATGATCACCGAGCCGGCCGCCAGGAACAGCAGCGCCTTGAAGAAGGCGTGCGTCATCAGGTGGAACACGGCCACCGAGTACGCGGAGGCGCCCAGCGCCACGGTCATGTAGCCCAGCTGCGAGAGCGTGGAGTACGCGACCACGCGCTTGATGTCGTTCTGGATGATGCCCAGGAAGCCCATGAACAGGGCCGTGATGGCGCCGATCACCAGGATGAAGGACAGCGCGGTGTCCGAGAGCTCGAACAGCGGCGACATGCGCGCCACCATGAAGATGCCGGCCGTCACCATGGTGGCGGCGTGGATCAGCGCGGAGATCGGGGTCGGGCCTTCCATCGAGTCGGGCAGCCAGACGTGCAGCGGGAACTGCGCGCTCTTGCCCATGGCGCCGATGAACAGGCAGATGCAGGTGACGGTGATCAGCAGCCAGTCGGTGCCGTAGCCGAAGGGCAGCTTGGCCAGCTCGGGCGCCTTGGCGAAGGCCTCGGCATAGCTCAGGGTGCCGGCGTAGGCGGCGATCAGGCCGATGCCCAGGATGAAGCCGAAGTCGCCGACCCGGTTGACCAGGAAGGCCTTCAGGTTGGCGAAGATCGCCGTCGGCCGGGTGTACCAGAAGCCGATCAGCAGGTAGGAGACCAGGCCCACCGCTTCCCAGCCGAAGAACAGCTGCAGGAAGTTGTTGCTCATCACCAGCATCAGCATGGAGAAGGTGAAGAGCGAGATGTAGCCGAAGAAGCGGTTGTAGCCCTCGTCCTCTTCCATGTAGCCGATGGTGTAGATGTGCACCATCAGCGACACGAAGGTCACCACGCACATCATCATGGCCGTGAGGCCGTCGACCAGGAAGCCGATCTCCATCTTCAGGCTGCCCACCACCATCCACTCGTAGAGCGTCTGGTTGAAGCGCGCGCCGTCGATCGCCACGCTCTTGAGGGTCATCGCCGAGATCACGAAGGCGATGAACACACCGAGGATGGTGAGCGTGTGCGACGCCCGCCGGCCGATCACGTTGCCGCCGAGCGTCGTGCCGAAGATGCCGGCAAGCACCGCGCCGGCGAGCGGCGCGAGCGGAACTGCAAGCAGCGTCGCTGCGTTGAGGGTTGTAGCCATCGTTTCTTTTCCCGCCCTGGCGGGCCTCAGCCCCTGAGGGCGTTGAGTTCTTCGACGTTGATGTTTTCTTTGTTGCGGAACAGCAGCACCAGGATCGCCAGGCCGATGGCCGACTCCGCCGCCGCCACCGTCAGGATGAAGAACACGAACACCTGGCCGTGCATGTCGCCCAGGTAGTACGAGAACGCCACGAAGTTCATGTTGACCGCCAGCAGCATCAGCTCGATGGCCATCAGCAGCACGATCAGGTTGCGGCGATTCAGGAAGATGCCGATCACCGACAGCGCGAACAGCATCGCGCCCAGCGTCAGGAAGTGTCCAAGCGTGAGGGTCATGCCTTGGTCTCCGCGGCCACGACGGGCGCCGGCTCGGGCTGCGCCGGGCGGGACGGCGGCAGCTTGATGATCTGCAGGCGGTCGCTCGCGCGCACCCGCACCTGCTCGGACGGGTTGGTGTGCTTGGTGTCCTTGCGGGTGCGCAGGGTCAGCGCGATGGCGGCCACGATGGCCACCAGCAGGATCACGGCGGCGATCTCCAGCGGGAACAGGTACTCGGTGTACAGCAGCCGGCCCAGCTCCTTGGTGTTGGAGTACTGCACGCCGGCCTGGGCCGCGGCCACCGCGGCCGGCACGGCGCGCGGTTCCTCGGTGGGACGGAAGCCGCCCATCAGGACCGCCGCCATTTCCAGGGCGATCAGCGTGCCCACGGTGGCGGCCAGCGGGAAGTGCTTCCAGAAGCCCGCCCGCAGCGCGTCGACGTTGATGTCCAGCATCATCACGACAAACAGGAACAGCACCATCACCGCGCCCACGTACACGAGCACCAGCGAGATGGCCAGGAATTCCGCCTTCAGCAGCAGCCACACGCCGGCGGCCTGGAAGAAGGTGAGCACCAGGAACAGCGCGGCATACACCGGGTTGCGCGCGGTGATCACGCGGAAGGCCGCGAACAGCAGCACCACCGCGAAGAGATAGAAGAGACCGGTCCGGACGTCCATTTTCGTTTTCCTGTCCTCAGCGGTACTTGGCGTCGGCCGCGCGGTTGGCCGCGATCTCGGCTTCGTAGCGGTCGCCCACGGCCAGCAGCATGTCCTTGGTGAAGTACAGGTCGCCTCGCTTTTCGCCGTGGTATTCCAGGACGTGCGTCTCGACGATGGAATCCACCGGGCAGCTTTCCTCGCAGAAGCCGCAGAAGATGCACTTGGTGAGGTCGATGTCGTAGCGCGTGGTGCGGCGGGTGCCGTCGGCGCGCTGTTCGCTTTCGATGGTGATCGCCAGCGCGGGGCACACGGCCTCGCACAGCTTGCAGGCGATGCAGCGTTCCTCGCCGTTCTCGTAGCGGCGCAGCGCGTGCAGGCCGCGGAAGCGCGGCGACAGCGGCGTCTTCTCTTCCGGGAACTGCACGGTGATCTTGCGGGCGAAGAAGTACTTGCCCGTGACGCGCAGGCCCTTGAACAGCTCCAGCAGCATGAAGCTGGAGAGGAAGTCCCGGAGCGAGAAGGCGGAGGACCGCGCCGCCAATGTGTTGGAGGACAACATGGGCTTATGCCTCCCGCCGAGCCGCCTCAAGGGAGGCATGCGCCCCCTCGGGGGGCCGCGAACGAATGTGAGTTTGGGGGCACATATTCACTTGAAGACGTTGTAGGGGGTCTGCATCCAGGCGCCGACCACCACCAGCCACACGAGCGTCACCGGGATGAAGATCTTCCAGCCCAGGCGCATGATCTGGTCGTAGCGGTAGCGCGGGAAGGTCGAGCGGATCCACAGGAACATCGTGACCATCACGAAGGTCTTCGCGCCCAGCCAGATCCATCCCGGCACGAGGTTGAACAGGTACGAGTCGATCGGGGGCAGCCAGCCGCCCAGGAACATGACCACCGCGAGGATGGACACCAGCCACATGTTGGCGTACTCCGCCAGGAAGAACATGGCGAAGGACATGCCCGAGTACTCGATCATGTGGCCGGCCACGATTTCCGATTCGCCTTCCACCACGTCGAACGGGTGGCGGTTGGTCTCGGCCAGGCCGGAGATGAAGTAGACGACGAAGATCGGCAGCAGCGGCAGCCAGTTCCACGACAGGAAGTTGATGTCGCGGTCGGCGAAGTAGCCGCGGTCCTGCTGCAGCACGATCTCGGTCATGTTCAGGCTGCCGGACACCATCAGCACCACCACCAGGCAGAAGCCCATGGCGATCTCGTAGCTGACCATCTGGGCGGACGCGCGCAGCGCGCCCAGGAAGGCGTACTTCGAGTTGGACGCCCAGCCGGCGATGATCACGCCGTACACCTCGAGCGAGGTGATGGCCATCAGGAACAGCAGGCCCGCGTTGATGTTGGACAGCGCGACCTCGGGACCGAACGGGATCACGGCCCACGCGGCCAGCGCCGGCATGATGGTCATGATCGGGCCGAGGTAGAACAGGCCCTTGTTGGCGACCGTGGGAAGGATGATTTCCTTGGTCAGCAGCTTGAGCGCGTCGGCGATAGGCGTCAGCAGGCCGAAGGGGCCCACGCGGTTGGGGCCGGGGCGCAGCTGGGTGAAGCCGATGCCCTTGCGTTCCCACAGGGTCAGGTAGGCCACCGCGCCCATCAGGGGCAGCACCACCACGACGATCTTGATCAGCGTCCAGATGACCGGCCAGCCGGCGCCGGTCCACCAGGGGGCGCCGATCAGGCCGTTGCCGTAGCCGTAGATCGTGTCGATCATGCAGTCACCTCCTGCGCCTTGCGGGCGTCGGCCGTGAGCTGCAGCGAAGGCGCGCGGCGCACGAAGGAATCGAGCTGGTAGATGGACGCGGCGACCGGTTTCGCGTCGGTGTCGCCCAGCCAGGCCGCCTTGGCGGTCTTGTTGGACAGCAGGTGGCTGCGCACCAGCGGTTCGGCGACATCGGCGGCGCCGCGCGCCTCGGTCAGCACGTCCTGCGCGGACTCGTGCTCGAAGCCCTGCAGGCCCAGCATGTTGGCCAGCACGCGCAGCACCTTCCAGGCGGGACGGGCCTCGCCCAGGGGCTTGACCACGGCGTGGAAGCCCTGCACGCGGCCTTCGGCGTTGACGAAGGTGCCGGGCGTCTCGGTCCAGGGCGCGATCGGCAGCAGCACGTCGCTGATGTCCATGTTGGCCTGGAACGGGCTCAGCGTGACGACCATGCTGCCTTGCTGGCCCAGCGCGCGGGCGCCGGTGGCGGCGTCGAAGGCGGGTTCGGTGTTCAGCAGGAACAGCGCCTTGAGGCTGCCGGACAGCATCTGCGCGGCGTTCAGGCCGCCCTGCCCCGGCATCGCGTTCACCAGCTGCGCGCCCACGGTGTTGGCGGCCTCGGTGAGGTAGCCCACGGTGGCGCCGGTCATGTCGGCGATCCAGTTGGCCAGCGACAGCAGCGAGGACGCGGTCGGGTGGTGCGCGGCGGCGTTGCCCAGCAGGATCGCCTTGCGCTCGCCGGACAGCAGCGAGGCGGCGATGGCCTTGGCGGCGTCGGTGGCGTGGCCCTGCAGCGGGGCCTTCTCGCCCTTTTGCTCGCCGATGGCGGTGGCCACGTCGGTCAGTGCCTGCACCCATTGCCCCGCGCCCGCGATGGAGCGGGCGGCGATGGGCATGGCCCAGTCGTCCTCGCGGTCGTGGATCACGCTCACCTGCGCGCCGGAACGCACGGCCGCGCGCACGCGCAGCGCGAACAGCGGGTGTTCCTTGCGCAGGTTGGAGCCGACGACCAGCACGCGCTGCAGCGTCGACAGCGACGCGATGCTGGTGCCCAGCCACCGCACCCCTTCGGAGGGCAGGAACTCGGCGTGGCGCAGGCGGTGGTCGATGTTCTCGCTGCCCAGGGCGCGCACCAGCTTCTGTGCGAGGAACAGTTCCTCGACGGTGCTGTGCGGGCTGGCCAGCAGGCCGATGGCCTGGGGCCCGTGGTCGCGCTGGATTTCACCCAGGCCGCGCACGACGTATTCGAGCGCGGTCTGCCAGTCGACCTGCTTCCAGGTGCCGCCATGCTTGATCATGGGCGAGGTCAGGCGCTCGGGCGTGTTGAGCGCCTCGTAGGAGAAGCGGTCGCGGTCGGCCAGCCAGCACTCGTTGACGTCGTTGTTCTCCAGCGGGAGGACGCGCATCACGCGGTTGTTCTTGACCTGGACGATCAGGTTGGCGCCGGTGGAATCGTGCGGGCTCACCGACTTGCGGCGCGACAGCTCCCAGGGACGGGCGCTGTAGCGGAAAGGCTTGCTGGTGAGCGCGCCGACCGGGCACAGATCGATCATGTTGCCGGAGACTTCGGAGTCGACCGTGTCGCCCAGCACCGTGGTGATCTCGCTGTGCTCGCCGCGGTGGATCATGCCCAGCTCCATCACGCCGGCGATTTCCTGGCCGAAGCGCACGCAGCGGGTGCAGTGGATGCAGCGGCTCATCTCCTCCATGGAGATCAGCGGACCGACGTCCTTGTGCATGACCACGCGCTTTTCTTCCTCGTAGCGCGAGCCGCCGGCACCGTAGCCGACCGCCAGGTCCTGCAGCTGGCATTCGCCGCCCTGGTCGCAGATCGGGCAGTCCAGCGGGTGGTTGATCAGCAGGAATTCCATGACGGACTGCTGCGCCTTGATCGCCTTGTCGCTCTTGGTGCGGACGATCATCCCATTGGTGACGGGCGTGGCGCAGGCCGGCATCGGCTTGGGCGCCTTCTCCACGTCGACCAGGCACATGCGGCAGTTGGCCGCGATGGAGAGCTTCTTGTGGTAGCAGAAGTGCGGGATGTAGGTGCCGGCCTTGTCCGCGGCATGCATGATCATGCTGCCCTCGGTGACCTCCACCTTCTGCCCGTCGAGTTCAATTTCGATCATGTGACTAAGCGCTCCGCGCTTCGGTACTCACCCTCTCCCCCTGGGAGAGGGCCGGGGTGAGGGCAGCGGCGTTGGAACCCGCCGCGATCTTGGCTTCGAACTCGTGCCGGAAGTGCTTGATCATCGCGCGCACCGGCATCGCCGCGGCATCGCCCAGCGCGCAGATGGTGCGGCCCTGGATGTTGTCGGCCACCGAGTTGAGCAGGTCCAGGTCGCTGGCCTTGCCATGCCCGTTCTGGATGCGGTCGATCACGCGCCACATCCAGCCCGTGCCTTCGCGGCAGGGCGTGCACTGGCCGCAGGACTCGTGCATGTAGAAGTAGGACAGGCGCAGCAGGCTCTCGACCATGTCGCGCGTCTCGTCCATCACGATCACCGCGCCCGAGCCGAGCATGGAGCCCGCCTTGGCGATGGAGTCGTAGTCCATCGTGCAGTTCATCATGATGTCCGCCGGCAGCACCGGGGCGGACGAGCCGCCGGGGATCACCGCCTTGAGCTTGCGGCCGCCGCGCACGCCGCCGCACAGTTCCAGCAGCTTCGCGAAGGGCGTGCCCAGCGGAACCTCGTAGTTGCCGGGCAGTTCGACGTCGCCCGAGACCGAGAAGATCTTGGTGCCGCCGTTGTTCGGCTTGCCGCAATCGAGGTAGGCCTGGCCGCCGTTGCGGATGATCCAGGGCACCGCCGCGAAGGTCTCGGTGTTGTTGATCGTGGTGGGCTTGCCGTACAGGCCGAAGCTGGCCGGGAACGGCGGCTTGAAGCGCGGCTGGCCCTTCTTGCCTTCCAGCGATTCGAGCAGCGCCGTCTCCTCGCCGCAGATGTAGGCGCCGAAGCCGTGCGCCGCATGCAGCTGGAAGCTGAAGCTGGAACCCAGGATGTTGTTGCCCAGGTAGCCGGCCGCGCGGGCTTCCTCCAGCGCTTCCTCGAAGCGGTCGTACACCTCGAAGATCTCGCCGTGGATGTAGTTGTAGCCGACGTTGATGCCCATCGCGTAGGCCGCGATGATCATCCCCTCGATGACCATGTGCGGGTTGTACGCCAGCAGGTCGCGGTCCTTGCAGGTGCCCGGCTCGCCCTCGTCGGAGTTGCACACCAGGTACTTCTGGCCCGGGAACTGGCGGGGCATGAAGCTCCACTTCAGGCCGGTGGGGAAGCCGGCGCCGCCGCGTCCGCGCAGCGCGGATTCCTTGACGGTGGCGATCACCTGGTCCTGCGTCAGGCCTTCGGACAGGATCTTGCGCAGGGCCTTGTAGCCGTCGCGCGCCTCGTAATCGGCGCGCCGCCAGTTGGTGCCGTCCAGGCCCGCGTAGATCTGCGGGTCGATGTGGCGGCCGTGGAAGCAGGTCTGGACGCCGGTGGCCTGGAACTGCGAGAGGACTTGCTGGGCGTTCATCACTGCACGCCCTCGGCCTTGCGCAGGCCGTCGATCATCTGGTCGAGCTTGTCAGTGCTCATGAAGCTGCACATCGTGCGGTCGTTCACCAGCAGCACGGGCGAGTCGGCGCAGGCGCCCAGGCATTCGCTTTGCTGCAGCGTGAACAGGCCGTCGGGCGTGGTCTCGCCCATCTCGATGCCCAGGCGCATTTCCAGGTGCTGCAGCGCCTTCATGCCGTCGCGCAGCTGGCACGGCAGGTTGGTGCAGACGTTCAGCTTGTACTTGCCGACCTTCTGCTGGTTGTACATGTTGTAGAAGGTCGTCACCTCGTGCACCGCAATGGTGGGCATGCCGAGGTAGGCGGCGATCTCGTGCTCGCTGTCCTTGCTGACGAAGCCCTGCTCCTGCTGCACGATGGCCAGGCAGGCCATCACGGCGGACTGCTTCTGGTCCGCGGGGTACTTCGCCACTTCGCGGGCGAAGCGCTGCTTGGTCGATTCAGAAATCATCGATCGATCTCTCCGAAGACGATGTCCATGGTCCCGATGATGGCGACGGCGTCGGCGATCATGTGGCCGCGCGACATCTCGTCCATCGCGGACAGGTGGGCGAAGCCGGGGGCGCGGATCTTCAGGCGGTAGGGCTTGTTGGCGCCGTCGCTCACGATGTAGATGCCGAACTCGCCCTTGGGGTGTTCCACCGCCGCATAGGCCTCGCCCTCGGGCACGCGCATGCCTTCCGAGAAGAGCTTGAAGTGGTGGATCAGCTCCTCCATGTTGGCCTTCATGCTCTCGCGGTCCGGCGGCGCCACCTTGTGGTTGTCGGTGATCACCGGCCCCGGATTAGCGCGCAGCCAGCTGACGCACTGCTGAATGATGCGGTTGGACTCGCGCAGTTCCTGCACGCGCACCAGGTAGCGGTCGTAGGAATCGCCGGTCTTGCCGATCGGGATGTCGAAGTCCATCCGGTCGTACACCTCGTAGGGCTGCGTCTTGCGCAGGTCCCACAGGATGCCGGAGCCGCGCAGCATCGGGCCGCTGAAGCCCAGGTTGAGCGCACGGTCGGGCGTGACCACGCCGATGCCCACGGTGCGCTGCTTCCAGATGCGGTTCTCGGTCAGCAGCGTCTCGTACTCGTCGACGTACTTGGGGAAGCGCTGCGTGAAGGCGTCGATGAAGTCCAGCAGGGTGCCCTGGCGGTCTTCGTTCATGCGCGTGATCTCGCGCTGGTTGCGGATCTTGCTGGCCTTGTACTGCGGCATCGTGTCCGGCAGGTCGCGGTACACGCCGCCCGGGCGGAAGTAGGCCGCGTGCATGCGCGCCCCCGACACCGCCTCGTACATGTCGAACAGGTCTTCCCGCTCGCGGAAGCAGTAGATCAGCATGTTCATCGCGCCGCAGTCGAGGCCGTGCGCGCCGAGCCACAGCAGGTGGTTCAGCAGGCGGGTGATCTCGGAGAACATCACGCGGATGTACTGGGCGCGCTCCGGCACCTCGACGCCCAGCAGCCTCTCGATGGCCAGGCAGTAGGCGTGCTCGTTGGACATCATCGACACGTAGTCGAGGCGGTCCATGTAGGGCAGCGACTGGATGTAGGTGCGGGTCTCGGCCAGCTTCTCGGTGGCGCGGTGCAGCAGGCCGATGTGCGGGTCGGCGCGCTGGATCACTTCGCCGTCGAGCTCCAGCACCAGGCGCAGCACGCCGTGCGCGGCCGGGTGCTGCGGTCCGAAGTTCAGGGTGTAGTTCTTGATTTCTGCCATGGCACGTCCCCGCTTACTGCAGGCCCCCGTACTTCTCTTCGCGGATGATCCGCGGCGTGATCTCGCGCGGCTCGATCGTCACCGGCTGGTAGACGACGCGCTTGCGCTCGGCGTCGTAGATCATTTCGACGTGGCCGGAGACCGGGAAGTCCTTGCGGAAGGGATGGCCGATGAAGCCGTAGTCGGTGAGGATGCGGCGCAGGTCCGAGTGGCCCTCGAACACGATGCCGAACAGGTCGAAGGCCTCGCGCTCGAACCAGTTGGCGGAGGCCCACAGGCCGGTCACCGAGTCCACCACCGGCAGTTCGTCGTCGGGCGCGAAGGTGCGCACGCGCACGCGCTGGTTCAGGGTGACGGACAGCAGGTGCAGCACCACCGCGTAGCGCGGGCCGTCCCACTCGCCCATCTTGTATTCGGAGTAGTCGACGCCGCAGACGTCGATCAGCTGCTCGAACTGGCAGCCGGGCGCGTCGCGCAGGATGCGGCACGCTTCGAGGTAGTCCTTGGGCGCGACCAGCACGGTGATCTCACCGAGCTCGAGGTCGACGCGGCGAGCCAGGTCGCCCAGCGCTGCAGTGACGGCGTCGCGCACGGTTTCGGGATGCGGGGAAACGGCTGCTTGGTTCATGGCCGTTCCTCAGGCGCGGGCGATGGTTTGCGTGCGGCGGATCTTCTGCTGCAGCTGGATGATCCCGTACAGCAGCGCCTCGGCCGTCGGCGGGCAGCCGGGCACGTACACGTCCACCGGCACGATGCGGTCGCAGCCGCGAACGACGGAGTAGCTGTAGTGGTAGTAGCCGCCGCCATTGGCGCAGGTGCCCATGGACAGCACCCAGCGCGGCTCGGCCATCTGGTCGTACACGCGGCGCAGGGCCGGGGCCATCTTGTTGCACAGCGTGCCGGCCACGATCATCAGGTCGGACTGGCGCGGGCTGGGACGGAACAGCATGCCGAAGCGGTCGATGTCGTAGCGCGCGGCGCCCGCGTGCATCATCTCCACCGCGCAGCAGGCGAGGCCGAAGGTCATGGGCCACAGCGAGCCGGTCTTGGCCCAGTTGATGACCGTATCGACGGTCGTGGTCACGACACCTTTTTCAAGAATGCCTTGGTTTGCCATCACGTGACTTTCAAAAAGATCGCGAGCGCGGCCGGGATCACTCCCAGTCCAGCGCGCCCTTCTTCCATTCGTAGACGAAGCCCACGACCAGGATGGCCAGGAAGATCATCATGGCCCAGAAGCCGACCGGCCCGATTTCCTTGAGCGCCACCGCCCACGGGAAGAGGAAGGCGATTTCCAGGTCGAACAGGATGAACAGGATGGCCACGAGGTAGTAGCGCACGTCGAACTTCATGCGCGCGTCTTCGAAGGCTTCGAAGCCGCATTCGTAGGGGGAGTTCTTGGCGGGGTCCGGGTTCTGGACGCCCATGCCCTTGGCGAAGACCCAGCCCAGCACCTGCGGGGCGACGCCGACACCGACGCCGACGAGGATGAACAGGAGGACAGGGAGATACTGGTCGAGGTTCATCTGGGGCACGGGTCCGCTGGACATGCCACCGGTGCAGTGCCCGGCAGGCTTTTGTTTGGTGCCGACGGCGAGACTCGAACTCGCACAGCTTTCGCCACTACCCCCTCAAGATAGCGTGTCTACCAATTTCACCACGTCGGCAATCTTAGAAGCCGTCCGAAACGCTGGCGAGGGACTGCGTTTCAGGTGAAACGCGCGCGCATCCGGACAACCACTAAGTGTACTCTGAAACAAGGTGCCCACTGCTGGGCAGCGGGGCCCTGGCCCATTGACCTAGATCACTTCGTGGGGATCTGGCCGGCACCGGAAGCGGGCACCGCCGGCACCGTGGTCGCGGGTGCCTTCGACGCCGGAACGGTGGTGCCGCCGGACGGGATCTGGCTGGCCGGAGCGGGCACGGCGCCCGAGGCGGCGGAAGCGGCGGGCAGCGCCGGCGCGGTGCGCTCCAGCACGGAGCCGACGCTGGACGTCGGACGCACGCTGTGGCTGAAATAGGCCAGCGCCAGCGTGCAGACGAAGAACACCGCGGCCAGGACGGCCGTCGTGCGCGACAGGAAGTTGGCGCTGCCGGTGGCGCCGAACAGGCTGCCGGACGCGCCGCTGCCGAAGGCCGCGCCCATGTCCGCGCCCTTGCCGTGCTGCAGCAGGATGAGGCCGATCATGCCGAGCGCCGTCAGGATCTGGACGGCGAGCACTGCGGTCAGCAAAACGTTCATTTCGAATAACTCCTAATTGTTGTGGCGCGCGCGCTCAGGCTGCGCTGGCGGCGGCAATGATCTGCAGGAAGTCGGGCGCCTTCAGCGAGGCGCCGCCGATGAGGCCGCCGTCGATGTCGGGCTGGGCGAGCAGGCTGGCCGCGTTGGCGGCGTTCATGCTGCCGCCGTAGAGGACATGCACCCGCTCGGCCTGTTCGCTGGCGGCGGCGAGCTGCTTGCGCAGCAGCGCGTGCACCTGCTGCGCCTGCTCGGGGGAGGCGGTCTTGCCGGTGCCGATCGCCCAGACCGGTTCGTAGGCGACGACGATCTCGCTGATGCAGTGGCCGTTGACGTGGATGACCGCGGCCAGCTGGCGCTTGACCACTTCCTCCGTCTTGCCGGCCTCGCGTTCGGCCAGCGTCTCGCCCACGCACACGATCGGCGTGATGCCGTGCGCGAGCGCCGCCCTGGCCTTCTCGGCCACCAGCGCATCGGTCTCGCCGTGGTACTGGCGGCGTTCGGAATGGCCGACGATGGCGTAGCGCACGCCGAACTCGCGCAGCATGGTGGCCGACACCTCGCCGGTGTAGGCGCCGCCGGCATGCTGCGAGACGTCCTGCGCACCCAGGTCCAGCCTGGAGCCGTGCCGCAGCATCTGCACCTGCGCCAGGTAGGGCGCGGGCACGCAGACCGCGACTTCGCAGCGCGCGTCATTCATCCCGGCGACCAGCGCGCGCACGAGCGCGTCGTTGGCTTCCAGGTTGCCGTTCATCTTCCAGTTGCCGGCGATCAGCTTCTTCTTCTGCATCTGCTTCAGGACCAGGTCAGGACGATCTTGCCGACGTGCTGGTTGGATTCCATCAGCGCGTGGGCCTGCGCCGCGTCCGCCGCCGAGAAGGTCTTGTAGATCACGGGGCGGATCTTGCCGGCCTCGATGAGCGGCCAGATGTTCTTCTTCAGGGAAGCCGCGATGGCCTCCTTGAAGGCGACGGGCCGCGGGCGCAGCGTCGAGCCCGTGATCGTGATGCGCCGGCGCAGCACGAGACCCGAGTTGAATTCGCTCTTGGTGCCGCCCTGCACCGCGATGATCACGATGCGGCCGTCCTCGTTGACGCACTTGACCTCGCGGTCCACGTAGGTGCCGGCGACCATGTCGAGGATCACGTCCACGCCCTTGCCGTCGGTGAGCTTCTTCGCTTCTTCGGCGAAGTCCTGCGTCTTGTAGTTGATCGCATGGTCCGCGCCGAGGTCGACGCAGGCCTTGCACTTGTCGTCGGAGCCGGCCGTGGCGATCACCTTGCCGGCGCCCATGGCCTTGGCCATCTGGATCGCCGTCACGCCGATGCCGCTGGTGCCGCCCTGGACCATGAAGGCCTCGCCGGGCTGCAGGCGGCCGCGGTCGAAGACGTTGCTCCACACGGTGAAGAAGGTCTCCGGCAGCGAAGCCGCCTCGACGTCGCTCAGCCCCTTGGGCACCGGCAGGCACTGGCCCACGGGGGCGACGCACAGCTCGGCGTAGCCGCCCCCGGCGACCAGCGCGCAGACGCGGTCACCTACCTTGAAGCCGGCAGCCGCCATCGCGGCGGCGTCGCCGCCCGCGATGGTGCCCGCCACTTCCAGGCCGGGGATGTCCGACGCACCCGGCGGCACCGGGTAGTTGCCGGTGCGCTGGAGCACGTCGGGCCGGTTGATGCCGCTCGCGGTGACGCGGATCAGCACCTCGCCCGCGGCCGCGACCGGGTCGGGGCGCTCACCGGCGCGCAGGACTTCCGGCGCGCCGTATTGCGTGATCTCGATGGCTTTCATGATGGGGCTCGCTTGGGTCCGTGGCTCCGCTGCCGCGCGCATTCAGTGAAGCGCGCAGCGCGGAAGGCCATCCTCACTGCTGCGGTTCGTTGCCGCCGGTGCCGCCGAAGTTGCCGCCGCCGGTGCCGCCGTTGTCCTGCAGCGTGGGCGCGGGTTCGCGCTGTTGTTCACGCGGCTCGCGGGCCTCGCGCGGCTCGCGCGGGGGACGGTCGCCGCCGCGGTCGCCACGATCGCCGCCACGGTCGCCGCGATCACCGCGGTAGCCGCCGCGGTCGTCGCGCGGGGGACGGTCGCCACGGGGTTCGCGCGGCTCGCGCTCGGGCATGCCTTCCGGACGGTCGGCCAGCGCCTTCATGGACAGCTTGACGCGGCCCTTGTCGTCGGTCTCGAGCACCTTCACGCGCACCACCTGGCCTTCGGACAGGTAGTCGGTGACCTTCTCGACGCGCTCGTGGGCGATCTGGCTGATGTGCAGCAGGCCGTCCTTGCCGGGCAGCAGGTTGACCAGCGCGCCGAAGTCCAGGATCTTGGTGACGGGGCCTTCGTAGACCTTGCCCACTTCGACTTCCGCGGTGATCTGCTCGATGCGCTTCTTCGCCTCGGCGGCCTTGTCGGCGTCGGTGGAGGCGATGGTGATGGTGCCGTCTTCCGCGATGTCGATCTGCGTGCCGGTCTCTTCGGTCAGCGCGCGGATGACCGCGCCGCCCTTGCCGATCACGTCGCGGATCTTCTCGGGGTTGATCTTCATCGTGTACAGGCGCGGCGCGAAGTTGCTCACTTCGGTCTTGGCCTCGCCCAGCGCTTCCTGCATCTTGCCCAGGATGTGCATGCGCGCTTCCTTGGCCTGCGCCAGCGCGACCTGCATGATCTCCTTGGTGATGCCCTGGATCTTGATGTCCATCTGCAGGGCAGTCACGCCATTGACCGTGCCGGCCACCTTGAAGTCCATGTCGCCCAGGTGGTCCTCGTCGCCCAGGATGTCGGTCAGCACCGCGAAGCGGTTGCCTTCCTTGATCAGGCCCATGGCGATGCCGGCCACGTGGGCCTTCATCGGCACGCCCGCGTCCATCAGCGCCAGGCAGCCGCCGCACACCGATGCCATCGACGAGGAGCCGTTCGACTCGGTGATCTCGGAGACCACGCGCATCACGTAGGGGAACTCTTCCTTCGACGGCAGCAGCGGGATCAGCGCACGCTTGGCCAGCCGGCCGTGGCCGACTTCGCGGCGCTTGGTGGAGCCCATGCGGCCCGTCTCGCCGGTGGCGAAGGGAGGCATGTTGTAGTGGAACAGGAAGCGGTCCTGGTATTCGCCGGCCAGCGCGTCGATGCGCTGCGCGTCCTGCTCGGTGCCCAGCGTGGAGATCACCAGCGCCTGGGTCTCGCCGCGCGTGAACAGCGCGGAGCCGTGGGTGCGGGGCAGCACGCCGGTGCGGATCTCGATGGGGCGCACGGTGCGGGTGTCGCGGCCGTCGATGCGCGGCTCGCCCGACAGGATCTGGCTGCGCACGATGCGCGCCTCGATGTCGAACAGCAGGTTGTCGACCTTGATCGGATCGAACTCGACGCCCTGCTCCTTCAGCGCGACCTGCACCGAAGCGCCGGCCTCGCGCAGCGCGTGCGTGCGGGCCTGCTTGCTGCGGATCTGGTAGGCGGCGCGGAACTTCTCCTCGGCCAGCTGCGTGACGCGGGCGACGAAGCCCTCGTCCTTGGCCGGGGCCTGCCAGTCCCACACCGGCTTGCCGGCTTCGCGCACGAGTTCGTGGATGGCGTTGATCGCGACGTTGCCCTGCTCGTGGCCGAACACCACGGCGCCCAGCATCACTTCCTCGGACAGCTGCTGCGCCTCGGACTCGACCATCAGCACGGCGGCTTCGGTGCCGGCGACGACCAGGTCCAGGTCGGACATCTTGCGGGCGGACGGGCCGGGGTTCAGCACGTATTCGCCGTTGACATAGCCCACGCGGGCGGCGCCGATCGGCCCGTTGAACGGGATGCCGGAGATCGACAGCGCGGCGGACACGCCGATCAGGGCGGCGATGTCGGCGTCGACTTCAGGATTGAGCGACACGGTGTGGATCACCACGTGCACTTCGTTGTAGAAGCCTTCGGGGAACAGCGGGCGGATCGGGCGATCGATCAGGCGGCTGGTCAGCGTCTCCAGCTCGGAGGGCTTGGCTTCCCGCTTGAAGAAGCTCCCGGGGATCTTGCCGGCGGCGTAGGTCTTCTCGATGTAGTCGACGGTCAGGGGGAAGAAGTCCTGTCCCGGCTTGGCGTTCTTGGAAGCCACCACGGTGGCCAGCACCACGGTGCCCTCGATGTCCACCAGCACGGCGCCGCCGGCCTGGCGGGCGATCTCGCCCGTCTCCATCGTGACGGTGTGGTTGCCCCACTGGAACGACTTGGTGACCTTGTTGAAGATGCTCATGGCTTGTCCTCTTTCTTCTCTGGTTGGCCGGAGCATGGGGGCCGAACACGATGCCATTCCTCGGGGATTCGGGAGGGCAAACCCCCGAGGAATGACACAGCGCGTATCCGGTCCTGCCGCTCCGAAGTAAAAAACGCCTGAGCAGTTGTCGAAACTGTCTCAGGCGTCTGGTGCGGGCTGCGCGATTACTTGCGCAGGCCCAGCTTGGTGATCAGGGCCGTGTAACGCTCGGCGTCCTTGTTCTTCAGGTACGAGAGCAGGCTCTTGCGTCGGTTCACCATGCGCAGCAGTCCGCGGCGGCCGTGGTGGTCCTTGGCGTGCGTCTTGAAGTGCGGGGTGAGCTCGTTGATGCGGGCGGTCAGCAGTGCGACTTGCACTTCGGGGCTGCCGGTGTCGTTGGTGCCGCGGGCGTGCGCCGCGACGACCTCTGCCTTGTTGAGGGCGGTCATGGTGTGTCCTTTGAAACTTGTTGACTTGCGAAGGGCTGCCGGAACTGCGGCCCTACGTGCGCTCTGCGGATGCAGAACCCGAGGATTATAGCCGAGGGCGATGTCCCGGCCGGCGCGGGGGTTTGGGGCGGCACGCAGCCGCGGCCTCGTAGGCTGGGGTAAGCCTCGTAGGCTGGCGGTGAGCCCGCAGGCGAACCCCAGCGGTCGAGCGAAGCGCTGGGGTTCGGCGCTTCGCGCGCTCACCGCCAGCCTACGAGGACGCCCCGCGCGCCAGCACGCCCCAGCCCACGAGGACGCCTCAGCCTACCTGGCGAGCCAGGTCGCCAGCCGGTCGACGCCCTGCCGCAGCCGGGAAACGTCCTTGCTGGCGAAGCACCAGCGCAGCCAGCCCTGCGCTTCCGGCGCGAAGGCGTTGCCGGGCGCCAGCCCGATCCCTGCTTCGGCCACCAGCCGCTTGGCCAGCGCCAGCGAATCGTCCTGCCCGTCGAGCTTGAAGAAGGCGTACATGCCGCCCTTGGCCGGGGTCAGCTCGACGCCGGGCAGGGCCTGCAGCAGTGGCACCAGCGTGTCGCGGCAGCTCTTCAGGTGCGCCACCACGCGGGGCGTGACTTCGTCGGTGCGGCGCATGGCTTCCACCGCCGCGCGCTGCGTGAACACGCTGGCGCAGGAGGTGTTGAACTCGATCAGCTTGCCCATGTGGTGGGTCATGGGCGCCGGCATCACCAGCCAGCCCAGGCGCCAGCCCGTCATCAGGAAGCTCTTGGAGAAGCTGTGCGCCACGATCAGGCGGTCGTCGGGACGCGCCACGTCCAGGAAGCTCCGCGCGCAGCCGTTCGCCGTCGGCTCGTAGTACAGCCGCTCGTACACCTCGTCGGCCAGGATCCAGGTGCCGGTCTTGCGGCAGTGGTCCACAATGGCCTGCTGCTCGTCGCGCGAGAGGGTCCAGCCCGTCGGGTTGTTCGGCGCGTTGACGATCAGCAGCCGCGTGGCCGGCGTGATCGCCGACAGCAGCTTCTGCAGGTCCAGCGTCCAGGCGCCCTGCTTCGGGGTCAGGGACACCGTCTTCAGCTTCGCGCCCATGATCAGGGCCTGCGCCGGCAGGTTGGGCCACACGGGCGTGACGGCCACCACCTCGTCGCCGGCATCCACCACCGCCTGGCAGGCCAGCATCAGGGCGTTGACGCCGCCCGAAGTGACGGCGATGCGCTCGGGGCCCACCGGCCCGTGCAGCTTCGAGGTGTACGCGGAGATGGCTTCACGCAGCTCCGGCAGACCCAGGTTGTGCGCGTAGAAGGTCTCGCCGGAGCGCAGCGACGCGATCGCCGCCTCGCGGATGAATTCCGGCGTGACCTCGTCGCTCTCGCCGAACCAGAAGGCCAGCACGTCGCTGCGCCCCATGCCGGCATTGGCCACTTCACGGATCTTGCTTTCTTCCAGATCGAGGACGGTTTGTCGCATGGTCAAAGTATTTCAGGTGTACCCAGGTGTCTCCCCATCGCGTGCCACCGCGGAACCGGCTTTGCCGGGCCGCTGGTGGCGCCCCCTTGAGGGGGAGGCGCCGAAGGCGCTTCGGGGGTGGGCCTATTCTCAGGTGGGCCGGACCATCTTGCAGCTGTGGGGCATTTCGACCTTCGGCGGCGGGAACTGGCGCACCACGCGGAAGCCGTAGCCGGAGCCTTCGACGTCGAACTTGACGCCGGGCGTGCCCTGGCGGTCCATCATCCCCACCACCAGCGGCTGCTGGAACTGGTGGTCGGCGGCGCGCATCGTGCCCACCCAGCCGGAGAAGGACACGGCGGCCTGCTCCAGCGCGTTCGCCAGCGGCACCGCCTCCACCGTGCCCGACTTCTCGATGGCCTGCGCCAGCGCCTCGATCATCAGCTGCAGGCGCATGTGCACGTAGTCGTCGGCCGGCCGCGGATAGCGCTGGCGGAACGACTGGTAGAAGGCGTCGCTCTGCGCGGCGGGCACGTTGGGCAGCCAGTCGGCCACGGCCAGCACCTTGCCGATGCCTGCGTCGCCCATCGCGGCGGGCGCGCCCAGCGCATTGCCGTAGAAGGTGTAGAAGCGCCCTTCGTAGCCCACCTCGCGCGCGGCCTTCACCAGCAGCGTGAGGTCGTTGCTGAAGTTGCCGGTGACCACGGCGTCGGCGCCGCTCGCCTTGATCTTGGTGGCGTAGGGCGCGAAGTCCTTGATGCGCAGCAGCGGATGCAGTTCCTCGGCGACCACCTTCACGTCGGGGCGCTGCAAGGCCAGCTGCCGCTTCGCCTCGCGCTGCACGGCCTGGCCGAAGCTGTAGTCGGGATTGATGAGGTAGACCGACTTCACCGCCGCGTCGTCCTTCAGCACCGCCATCAGCGCGCCCATGCGCATGTCGGCGTGCGCGTCGAAGCGGAAGTGCCAGAAGCTGCACTTCTCGTTGGTCAGGATCGGGTCGACCGCGGAGTAGTTCAGGAACACCACGCGGCGCTGCGGCTCGCGTTCGTTGTGCTTGTTCACCGCTTCGATCAGCGCCGCGGCCACGGCGGATGAATTGCCCTGCAGGATGACGCGCGCGCCGTCGTCGATGGCGGACCGCAGCGAGGACAGCGCCTCCTCGATCTGGCCCTTGCTGTCGTAGCGATCCAGCTGCAGCGGGCGCGCGCCTTCGCGCGTCTTCACGCCGCCGCGCTGGTTGACGCGCTCCACCGCCCACACCAGGTTGCGGAACACCGCCTCGCCGCCGTTGGCGTTGCCGCCGGACAGGCCCTCGATCATGGCGAGCTTGATGGGCGCGGCGGGGGCCTGGGCGTGGACGAAGGCGGGCAGAAATGCTGCCGCGGCGAGCGATTTCAAGACCGCGCGACGGAGTTTTTTCATGCGAGGGAATCCCTTGAAAAGCGAAGCCCGGCGCGCAGATGGGGACCAGGCGGCGATCGATGCGAGAGCCGCGCAGTTTAAACGGACGCGGCGCCACCGATGGCGCCGCGCCCACCCCGAATCCAGACAGGAGTTGCCATGATCTTCGCACCCGCCCTTCGCACCCGTTCCTTCGTTCCCGCCCGCGGCGTCGACCGCAGCTTCGAGCGCTTCCTGGCCGATTCCTTCTTCGCCCCGGTCAAGACCGGCGTGAAGGTGGAGCAGAACGACGAAGCCTGGACCGTGTCGCTGGACGTGCCCGGCGTCACCCGCGAGCAGCTGACCATCGACGTCGACGGCGCCGTGGTCCGTGTCGCGACCGCCAAGGACGCCCCGCGCCAGTACCAGGCCGCCTACGAACTGCCGGCGGACATCGACGCCGAAGCGACCTCGGCCAAGCTGGAAAACGGCGTGCTGACCCTCAGCCTCGGCAAGAAGAAGCCGGTGGCCACGTCCCGCCAGATCGAAGTGAAGTAAGGCGCCTGCGCGCCCTCCCGGCTCGCGCCGGGAGCCCTTCTCCCGACGGACGCCCGTGCCTCACAGCACGGGCGTCCTGCATTGCGCGCGGCCTGCCCACCGTCGCCGCAGCGCGGCGAAGGCCCGGCGCAATCCATCGGCCACCGCGTGCCAGAACGCTTCGCTCGCCTCGTGGCGCAGCGCGTGCGCCCGCAGTTCGGCCAGCTCCATCCTGCGCGCGAAATCCTCGGTGTAGCGGTAGTCCATGCGGTGCTCCTGGTGACGCATCCACTCTAGGAAGCCCGCGCCCCCGGGGAAACGGCGCCCGCCGCAATTCGCTTTTGCAGGCGCAGCAAGGACGGCCGGCCGCCGCTACCATCGCAGCCCATGCGCAACCTGCAGTTCGACGAGATGGCGCTCTTTGCGCGGGTGGCCGAACTGGGCTCGCTCTCCGCGGCCGCGCGCGAGCGCGACGTCCCCGTCAGCCAGGTCTCGCGCACGCTCGCGCGGCTGGAGAAAGCCTGCGGCGCGCGGCTGATGCACCGCTCCACCCACGGCCTGTCGCTCACCGAGGAAGGCCGCACCTTCCTCGAGTACGGCCGGCGCGCGCTGTTCGCGATGGAGGAACTGGAAGGCGAGTTCGCCGCGCGCTCGGGCGAGCCCAGCGGCCTGGTGCGCGTGGCCGCCAGCACCGTGGTGGCGCAGTACCAGCTGGTTCCCAGCCTCGCCGGCCTCGCGCAACGCCATCCGCGCCTGCAGGTGGAGCTGGAAGTGGGCGACCGGCTGGTGGACCTCACGCGCGAACGCATCGACATCTCGATCCGCACCGCGCCCACCCTGCCGGACACCGTGGTGGCACGCCAGATCGGCACGCTGGGCCGCGCGCTGTACGCGGCGCCCGCCTATGCGCAGGCGCACGGGCTGCCCGCCCGCCCGGAGCAGCTGGCCGGCCACACGCTGATCACCAACAGCGCCGTCACCGTGCTGAACGAATGGCCCTTCCACGTCGACGGCGAGCCCTGGACCTTCGCGGCGCAGGGCCGATGGCGCGCCAACGACACCAACATGGCGGCGACCATGGTGCTGCAGGGACTGGGCATCGGCCGGCTCGCCACGCTGGTGGGCGACGTGCTGGTGCAGCAGGGTGTGCTGGTGCCGGTGCTGGCGGAGTTCGTCGACCTGGGGCCGGTGCCGGTGTACGCAGTGACGGCGGGCAGGCGCCACCGCCTGCCCAAGATCCAGGCCTGCCTGGACTACTGGAGCGAATGGTTCGGCGGCGGCCTCAGGTCGCCTTCCGTGCCACCAGCCCGATGAGGGCCGAGTGGCCCTTGTGCCCGGTGCCTTCGGCCAGTTCCGCCTCGTACTCGCGCAGCTCCAGGATCTCCATGCCGGCGAAGGCATCGCGCAGCAGTTCCGGCGTGTACATGTGCGAAGCGAAGGGCGGCCCGCCGGTGCGGAATTCCAGCTGCCTGGGCGTGTAGCCCTGCAGCAGCAGCGTGCCGCCCGGCTTCAGGCAGCGCTGCATGCCGGTGAAGATGCGCGCGCGCATCTCGGGATCGGCGAACTGGATGAAGATCGCCGCCACGCCGTCGTACAGGTTCTCGGGCCACTGCAGCTGCGCGATGTCGGCGACGGCGAAGTTGACCTTGACGCCGGTGCCGCGCGCGAAGTCGCGCGCCTTGCGCACCGCCACCTCGGAGATGTCGAAGGCATCGACCGTCACCGCCCGGTCCGCGAGATAGACGCTGTTGCGCCCTTCGCCGTCGGCCACGCACAGCACGCGTTGTCCGGCCTGCCACAGGTGCGCGTGCTCGCGCAGCCAGCCATTGGGCTCCGTGCCGAACAGGTAGCCCGACTCCGAGAAACGGCGGTTCCAGGTGCCTGCCGGATCGTCGAAGGGCTGGGAGGTGGTGGCCAGGACGCTCATGCAGCCATCTTAGGCACGGGAACTGTCCCCATCCTTGCGGAAAACCCGTCCTCCGTGCGATGGCGATGCGCGCAGTGCCCCGGGGGGGCCGCGCGTCCCCGGCCGGCGTCAGGGTGCCGTCAAGTGCTCCAGCGGCCAGCGCGGCTTGACGTCGAAGGCGTAGCTGGGGGTGGCCTGCTGCACGCCCGCCTGCAGCCGCATGGCCGCCGCCAGCGCGATCATGGCGCCGTTGTCGGTGCACAGGGACAGTTCCGGGTAGTGCACCCGCACCCCCCGCCTGGCGCAGGCAAGGTCGAGCTGGGATCGCAGCCGCAGGTTGGCCCCCACGCCGCCGGCAACCACGATGCGCTGCAGGCCGCTGCGGTCCAGGGCCATCAGTGATTTCCTTACGAGCACCTCGACAATCGCAGCCTCGGTGGAGGCGGCGAGGTCGGCCCGGCGCGCCGCCAGCTGGTCGCCCAGCTTGTGCGCCTGCGTCAGCACGGCCGTCTTGAGGCCGGCGAAGGAGAAGTCGAGGTCGCCGCTGTGCAGCAGCGGCCGCGGCAGCTTGAACGCGGCGGGGTCGCCCTGCTCCGCCAGCTTGGCCAGCGCCGGTCCGCCCGGATAGCCCAGGCCGAGCAGCTTGGCCGACTTGTCGAAGGCCTCGCCGGCCGCATCGTCGATGGTCTCGCCCAGCGTTCGGTACTGGCCCACGCCTTCCACCTGCATCAGTTGCGTGTGGCCGCCCGACACCAGCAGCGCGATGAAGGGAAATTCCGGCGGATCGCCGCTGAGGAAGGGCGACAGCAGGTGGCCTTCCAGGTGGTGCACGCCCAGCACCGGCCGGCCCAGCGCCGAACCCAGCGCGCAGGCGACGCCCGCACCCACCAGCAAGGCGCCCGCGAGCCCCGGCCCGCGCGTGTAGGCGACGACGTCCACGTCGGCAAGCGCGCAGCCGGACGCCGCCAGCACCTGTTCGGCCAGCGGCAGCACGCGTCGGATGTGGTCCCGGCTCGCCAGCTCCGGCACCACGCCGCCATAGGCCTGGTGCATGTCGATCTGGCTGTGCAGCGCGTGGGCGCGCAGCACCGGGACGCCCGTCCCGGTGGATTCGACCAGCGCCACGCCGGTCTCGTCGCAGGACGACTCGATTCCCAGAACGATCATGCGTCCGAGTGTAGCGGCCGGACCTTGTCCCCACGGGGCGGCATGCTTGTTGCTGCAGTGCGCGTGATGATGAAGTCCGGTTCCAGTTTCCTGCTCGCCGCCCGCCAGTGCGAGATCGCCGAACTCGAGGAGCTCGCCCGCACCGGCGAACTCGTCGGCGTGATCGGCGGCTTCGTCCACGCGCTGCAGCGCGAGCGGGGCCTGTCCAACCTGTTCCTCGGTTCGCGCGGCACCCGCTTCGCCGAAGCCTTGCAGGCGCAGCACGCAGAATGCGCCCGGGCCGAGCAGCAGGTGCGCGCCGCGTTCGCGGGACTCGACACCGGCTCCGCGCAGGTGCGCAACGGCGCGCGCCTGTTCAGCCGGGTGGCCATGGTGCTGCACGGGCTGGACGGCCTGCCGGCGCTGCGCGACCGGGTCGCGGCGCAGGCGCTGGGCGCGCCCGAGGCCACGGCGGCCTACGTGAAACTGGTGGCCGGCCTGCTGGCCGTGGTGTTCGAAGCCGCGGACACGGCCAGCGATCCCGCCATCTCGCGCGCCCTGCTGGCGATGTTCAACTTCATGCAGGGCAAGGAGTTCGCCGGCCGCGAGCGCGCGTTCGGCGGCAACGCCTTCGCCGCCGGCGGCATCGACGCCGCCGGCCAGCAGCAGTGGCACCACCTGGTGGAGTCGCAGCAGGCCTGCCTGCAGGTGTTCGCCGACTTCGCCGCGCCCGAGGTGCTGCGGGTCGACCACGCGAGCCGCGATCCGCAGATGCTGGTCGAAGTGGAACGCCTGCGGCGGCTCGGGGCGAGCGGCCGCCCGGGGCCGCTGGACCGCAACCTCAGCCAACCCTGGTACGACGCCTGCACGCGCCGGCTCGACGCCATGCGCAGCGTCGAGGACGTGCTGGCGCTGCACCTGCGCCACCTGTGCGAGGCGCGCATCGCGCAGGCCCGCTCGGAGCTGCGCGACCAGCGCGCCCTGCTGGAGGCATTGGCCAGCGAGGACCGCATGCGCGGCCCCGAGCCCGCCGCCGGCTATGGCCCCCACCTGGAGCGCACCCTGCCCGCGCTGCTGCAGGAGCAGGCGCTGCGCCTGCAGGCGATCGGCGACGAACTCGACGCGGTGCGCACCAGCCTGAACCAGCGCAAGGTGGTGGAGCGCGCCAAGGGCCTGCTGATGGCGCACCGCCAGATGAGCGAAGAGGATGCGTACAACGCGCTGCGGCAGATGGCGATGAACCAGAACCGCCGCATCGTCGACGTGGCCGAAGCGGTGCTTTCGCTGGCCGATGTCCTGCCGGGGAGCGTCCGCTGAGGGCGATGCACTGCTGCGGTGCACAAAAGCGGTGCACGGCCGGGCGAAAGGCCCCCAAAACAGCTGGCACGCTCCCTGCATGAAGGAAGGTGAATCGGGCGCCAACGGCGGCGCGCGACCCCGACCGAATCCAGGACAACGGCGTCCCTCCCTGCGTGCCCCAGGCACCCAGCGTGATGGACGCCGTTTCTCTTTCTCTCTTCGCAACCAGGAGCACACGATGCAAAGCAACACCACCAAGGTCACTCGCCGGACCCTCCTGCAGGGCGCGGCCGCGCTCGGCGGGGCGAGCCTCGCCGGCACCTTCCCGGGCATCGTGATGGCCCAGGGCACCGCGCTGGAGACCAAGGCCGCCAAGCTCGGTTTCATCGCCCTCACCGACGCGGCGCCGCTGTTCGTTGCCGACGAGAAGGGCTTCTTCAAGAAGCACGGCATGACCGAGGTGGAGGTGCTCAAGCAGTCCTCCTGGGGCGCCACGCGCGACAACCTGGTGCTGGGCTCCAGGAGCAGCGGCATCGACGGCGCCCACATCCTGACGCCGATGCCCTACCTGATCACCACCGGCGCGGTGACGGCCAACAACGTGCAGGTGCCGATCAGCATCCTGGCCCGCCTGAACCTGGGCGGCCAGTGCATCTCGGTGGCCAACGAATACAAGGACCTGAAGGTCGGCCTGGACAACAAGGAATTCAAGAAGGCCCTGCTGGCCAAGCGCGTGAAGACCGGCAAGCCGGTGAACGCCGCCATGACCTTCCCCGGCGGCACGCACGACCTGTGGATGCGCTACTGGATGGCCGCGGGCACCGTGGACCCCAACCGCGACATCAACACCATCGTCGTGCCCCCGCCGCAGATGGTGGCGAACATGAAGGTCGGCAGCATGGACACCTTCTGCGTGTGCGAGCCCTGGAACCACCAGCTCATTCACCAGAAGATCGGCTACACGGCGCTCACCACCAGCGAACTCTGGATGAACCATCCGGAGAAGGCGTTCGCCATGCGCACCGACTACGTGCAGGCCAACCCGAACGCCACCAAGGCGCTGCTCAAGGCCGTCATGGAAGCGCAGATGTACTGCGAGGACCCGAAGAACCGGGCCGAGGTCGCCGAGATCTGCTCGCGCCGCCGCTGGATCAGCGCCCCGGTGGAAGACATCGTCGACCGCATGAAGGGCGACTTCGACTACGGCACCGGCCGCGTCGAGGCCAACAGCAAGTTCCAGATGCGCTACTGGAAGGACCAGGCCTCGTACCCCTTCCAGTCGCACGACCTGTGGTTCCTCACCGAGAACCAGCGCTGGGGCTACCTGCCGCCCAACCTGGACACCAAGGCGCTGATCGCCAAGGTGAACCGCGAGGACCTGTGGCGCGCCGCTGCCAAGGAGCTGGGCGTCGCCGCCAAGGACATCCCGGCGTCCACCTCGCGCGGTGTCGAGAAATTCTTCGACGGCAAGGTGTTCGACCCCGCCAACCCGAAGAAGTACCTCGACTCGCTCGAGATCAAGAACATCAAGAGCGCCTGAGGAGCCACCGCATGAGCACATCCGACATCGTGGAACCCATCCCCGTGACGCGCGTGGCCGCGCCCCACTTCCTGCAGGCCTGGGCCCGTGACGCCGTGCGCGGCTTCATGACCTACGTGCTGCCGCCGCTGGTGATCATCGGCTTCCTGGTGCTGATCTGGCAGGTGCTGGGCTCGCGTCCGGGCGCCGCCCTGCCCGCGCCGAGCAAGGTGGTGCAGGACACCTGGGAGCTGATCGTGCATCCCTGGTACGACCGCGGCGGCAACGACGTGGGCATCGCCTGGCAGCTGCTGGCCAGCCTCAAGCGCGTGGCCTACGGCTACTCGCTGGCCGTGATCGTCGGCGTGAGCCTGGGCGTGCTGGTGGGCCAGTCCACTTGGGCGCTGCGCGGGCTGGATCCGCTGTTCCAGGTGCTGCGCACGGTGCCGCCTCTGGCCTGGCTGCCGATTTCTCTGGCCGGTTTCCGCGACGGCGCCCCCTCGGCGATCTTCGTCATCTTCATCACGTCGATCTGGCCAATCATCATCAACACCTCGATCGGCATCCGCAACATCCCCGAGGACTACCGCAACGTCGCGAAGGTGATCCGCCTGAACGGCATCGAGTACTTCGCCAAGATCATGCTGCCGGCCGCCGCGCCCTTCATCTTCTCGGGGCTGCGCATCGGCGTCGGGCTGTCGTGGCTGGCGATCATCGCCGCCGAGATGCTGATCGGCGGCGTGGGCATCGGCTTCTTCATCTGGGACGCGTGGAACTCCTCGCGCATCAGCGACATCATCCTGGCGCTCGTCTACGTGGGCCTGGTCGGCTTCACGCTGGATCGCATCGTCGCCTTCATCGGCCGCAAAGTGACCCGCGGCACCAGCGCATCCTGAGGACTGCACCATGAGCAACGCCTACCTCACCCTCTCGCGGGTCGACATGACCTTCCCCGGCCCGAACGGCGGCAACCCCGTGCTGAAGGGCATCGACCTGGAAGTGCAGCGCGGCGAGTACATCTCGCTGATCGGCCACTCGGGCTGCGGCAAGTCCACCGTGCTGAACATCGTGGCCGGCCTGCTGGAGGCCACGTCGGGCGGCGTGATCGTCGACGGGCGCGAGGTGAACTCGCCCGGCCCGGACCGCGCCGTGGTGTTCCAGAACCATTCGCTGCTGCCCTGGCTCACCGTCTACCAGAACGTGGAGATCGCGGTGGACAAGATCTTCCGCGACTCGCGTTCCTCCGGCGAGCGACGGGAGTGGATCCTGCACAACCTGGCGATGGTGAACATGTCGCATGCGCTGGACCGCCTGCCCTCGCAGATCTCCGGCGGCATGAAGCAGCGCGTGGGCATCGCCCGGGCGCTGGCGATGGAGCCCAAGGTGCTGCTGCTGGACGAGCCGTTCGGCGCGCTCGATGCGCTCACGCGCGCCCACCTGCAGGACGAGGTGATCCGCATCCAGTCCGAGCTGGGCAACACGGTGATGATGATCACGCACGACGTCGACGAGGCGGTGCTGATGTCGGACCGCGTGGTGATGATGACCAACGGCCCCGCAGCCACCATCGGCCAGGTGATGGACGTCCCGCTCGAGCGCCCGCGCAACCGCATCGCGCTGGCCGAGGACCACACCTACAACCACTGCCGCCAGGAGATCCTGTCCTTCCTGTACGAGAAGCAGCGCAAGGTGGAGCCCATCTCCGCGCGCACCCCCGGCAGCTTCGGCCGCAAGGACAAGGTCGCCGCCTGAAGCGCGGGCCGGCAGAACAAGAAACGTTGGGAACCCCATGGCCGCCGTCCTCACCGCTGACGCCCCCCCGTCCGCCTCCGCACCGCGCGTCCGCCGCGCGAAGGCGGGCGCGGGCTTCACCTTCGGCAAGTACCGCGAGATCATCATCGCGGTCGCGTTCTTCCTGCTGTTCGATCTCGGCGTCCTGGTCCTGAACTTCTACACCTCGTTCAAGATCGACCAGGACACCGTGGCCATCAACCTGGCCGGCCGCCAGCGCTACGTCTCGCAGCGCATCGCCCGCACCCTGCTGGAACTGGACGCGGCGCGCGCCGCCGGCCGGCCCCACCGGCCCGAAACGCTGGCGGAGCTGCGCGCGGGCACCAAGATCTTCGACCTCTCGCAGGCCGCCTTCCGCAAGGGCGACACCATCCCCGGCGGCGACGGCAAGCCGGTGTTCCTGGACGCCGTCACCTCCGAACGCGGACGCGCGCTGGAAGCGCAGGTGGACGCGATCTGGGGCCCGTACCACCGCAAGCTGCAGCCGCTGATGGTCGACGGCTTCGCACCCGAGGACCTGGCGGCCGCGCTCGCCTACAGCCAGGCGAACAACATCCAGCTGCTCAACGTCGCCAACGACTTCGTGACCGAGACGCAGGCGATCGGCGCCTCGCGGGCCAGCACGCTGCGCATGGTGCAGACCGGCGGCATCGTGCTGGCGCTGCTGAACTTCGCCTTCATCCTGCTGAAGTTCCTGCGCCGCCTGCAGACGTCCGACGCGGCCATCGAGGCCGCCAACGACGAGAACCGCGAAATCCTGCAGTCGGTGCGCGAGGGCCTGTTCCTGATCACGCCGGACTTCCGGCTCGGCTCGCAGCTGTCCCGCTCGGCGCATGCGCTGTTCGGGCGCAACCTCGCGCCCGGCCAGGACTTCTTGGCGCTGCTGGAGCCGCTGCTGACCGACAAGGCACTGTCCGATGCCCGCGCCTACGTGCAGCTGCTGTTCGCGCCGCACGTGAAGGAAGCGCTGGTGCAGGGCATCAACCCGCTGTCCGAGGTGGAAGCGCTGGTGAAGAACCGGCTGGGGCAGGAGCAGATCCGGCACCTGTCCTTCCACTTCAACCGGGTGGTGGAGGACGGCGCGGTGCGGCACCTGCTGGTGACGGTGCAGGACGTGTCGGCCCGCATCGAGCTGGAGCACAAGCTGCAGTCGGAGCGGCTGCGCTCGCAGAAGGAATTCGAGATGCTGCTGCGGGCGGTGGACGCGGACCCGGCGCTGCTGCGCCAGTTCGTGACCCGCGCCGAACAGCACCTGCTGGAAGTGAACGACCTGCTGCGCAGCACGTCCAGCGCGCAGGGCGAGGCGGCCGTGCTCCAGCGCGTGGACGAGGCGCGGCGGCGCGTGCATGCGTTGAAGGGCGACGCGGCGGTGCTGGGCCTGGAGACGCTGGCCAGCCAGGCGCACGCCTTCGAGGACACGCTGGACCGCATCCGCCAGGGCGGCGGCGCCGGCGACGTGGGGCAGGCCCTGCTGGCGCTGCCGCTGCCGCTGGAGGAACTGCTGGCCAAGGTCGGCGCGTTGAAGAACCTGGCCGGAATGGGGCGCGCCGCGTCGGCGCAGGCCGACCCCGCCGGCTCGATCAACACCCTGCTGGCCGGCCTCGCCGGCGAGGTAGCGCGCGACTGCGGCAAGAAGGTGCTGCCGGAGGTCGCCATGGGCGCGCTGGCGGACCTGCCGCCCGGCCAGGCCGACCTGGTGCGCGAGACCGCCGTGCAGCTGCTGCGCAACGCCGTCACCCACGGCCTGGAGGCGCCCGTCACCCGCAACGACAACGGCAAGGCGGAAACGGGGAGCGTGAGCGTGCGGCTGGTGCGCGCGGACATGGAATGGGTGCTGACCGTGCGCGACGACGGCGCGGGCCTGTCCGCGCCGCGCGTGAAGCGCAAGCTGCTGGAGCTGGGCTGGTACACGGCGCAGCAGCTGGAAAGCTTCGACGACCGCCAGCTGGTCGCCCACATCTTCAAGCCCGGCTTCTCCACGGCGAACGGCGTCTCTCTGCACGCGGGGCGCGGCATCGGCCTGGACCTGGTGCAGGCCAACGTGCAGAAGCTGGGCGGCCGCCTCACCCTCGCCTCCACGCCCGGGGAGTTCACCGAATTCAGGGTCCGCTTTGCGGCGTGAGGAGACTGACCATGCGACTGCTGATCGTCGACGACTCCAACATGATCCGCTCGCGCATCTCGCGGGTGGTGCAGGGCGGCGGGCTGTCCGGCATCGCGCTGGTGGGGCTGGCCCGCAACGGCGCCGAGGCGCTGCGCGTGGCGCGGGCGACCCAGCCGGAGGTGGTGACCATGGACCTGACCATGCCCGAGATGGACGGCATCGAATGCATCCAGGAAATGCTGCGCATGCTGCCGCGCACCCGCATCCTGGTGGTCAGCGCGCTGTCCGACAAGTCGACCGCCATCGAGGCGCTGCGCCTGGGCGCCCGCGGCTTCGTGGCCAAGCCCTTCAGCGACGACGAGCTCAAGATCGCGCTGCTGGACGTCGTGGAAGGAAAGTAAGCCGATGGACGCCCTCACCGCCGACGAGCTCAAGATGTTCGTGGAATCCGTGCGCGAGTACTTCCGCGTGGTCACCCGCCAGGAACCCCAGATCACTTCCGCCTTCCTCGCCACCGGCGAGCTGCAGGGCCACGACTACAACGGCATCGTCAGCTTCTCGGGGTCCTTCAACGGCCACGTGCTGGTGTCCATGCCCGGGCAGTTGCTCAGGGAGCTGCTGCTGCTGCAGGGCGAGACCGACCTGTCGCAGGCCAACCTGCTGGACGCGGTCGGCGAGATCGCCAACACGCTGGGCGGCAACGCTCGCAAGAGCCTGGGCGCGGCGCTGCAGATCTCGGTGCCGGTGAAGCTGCACGGCAGCGGCGGCATCCAGGCGCGCGTGCGCAAGCACCCCTATGCGATCACCCTGAAGTGGAACCACCAGCCGGCGGTGGTGTGCATCGACATGGCCAAGTGTTGACCCGGAAAAATCGCAAGCGATCTTTCCGGGTTGCTTGATCGGTGGAGAGAGGACCGGCCAAGCCGGATCCTCTCTCCAAGGAAGACCGCGCTGCATGCCATTCCGCGCGGTCTACGTGACAGCTCCGGGAAACAGAACGAGAACGGGAGAGCGCGTTTTTGAGGACTGCGCGGAATAGCATGCAGCGCAGTCCCCCTTGTGAAGGTGAACCGGCTTTGCCGGGCACCTTCACACTGATCAGCCACTTGAAAAAGTGCGCAGCACTTTTTCAAGTGCCAATCAGCACCTCGATGCTGTGCTGGTAGGCCTCGGTCAGGCGGTCGAACAGCTCCAGCAGTTCCTCGCTCGCCGCCGCGACCTTCATGCGCGCACCGGGTTGGGCCGCCTCGGGCACGGCGGCGCGCAGCTCGCGCCACGCGGCATCGCCGCGCTCCAGCAGCGAGCGGATCTGCGGGCTGGACAGCGGCGCCTGCGCCAATGCCGCCAGGCCCTGCTCGAACTCAGCCGCGGTCTGCGCCAGCAAGGCCTCGGCGGCCTTGCGGTCGGTGGCCAGGGCCTGCAGCAGCGCCAGCTTGGCCATGCGCTGCGACAGCATGCGCTGGCGGCCGGCCACGTTCATCACCTGCACCTGCGCCGCCAGTCCCGACGCCTCCAGCGCCAGCACCAGCGCGTTGGCCTGCGCCACCATCGCATCGGCCTGCGCGTCCAGCCGGCCCAGCTCCACGGCGCGCGGCGGCGCGTCCAGCAGCTGGCGCACCTCCCTCCAGCCCGCGCGCGCGGCCGAGAGCAGGTCCCCGTAGGTGGCCGCCGAGAGCGCTTCCTCCAGCGCGGCGAGGTTGTCCTCCACCCGCTGGACCGACTCCTTCATCAGCAGCGCCGCGGCCGCGCCGTCGGTGCGGCTGCAGGCCAGCGCATACAGCTTCACCAGCCGTTGCGACAGCATGCGCTGCTGGCCCGCGCGGTTGATCGCCTCGGCGGTGCGCGCGGCGTCGATCACCTGGCGCGACACCTGCCCCACCTTGCGGTTGCCCTGCATGGAGGCGGTGCGCAGCAGCTGGAAGGCGTCTTCCTCGCTCACCTGCTGCGCCTGCATCAGGATGCCCTTGGCGCGGTCCACCCACTTGCGCTCGTCCAGCTTCTCGCCCAGTTCGGCGATGCTGGCACGCAGTTTCCGCTCGTGCTGCTCGCGCGCCTGCGCCAGCTGCACCAGCGGCCGCAGCCGCTGCGGCGCATAGCCCTGCACCACCCAGGCGTGCACGCCCGCATCCAGTGCACGCTGCAGTGCTTCCGCATCGGGGTCCTGGGTGAAGACCAGCACGGGCACCGGCTGCTGGGCTTGCAGCGTGGCAACCGACTGCAACAGGTCCGGCGTTGGGCGGGGTGCCCAGCAAACGAGCACGTCCGGGCCCAGGCGCAGCGTGTCGCGCACCAGGTGCGCGCAATCACCCTCGCCGCAGACGGTGAATCCGGCCGCGTTGAAGTGCGCGGCGAGCGCGGGTGCACCGGGATCGGGCGTGGCGAGGAGCAGGACGGTGGTCACGGTGGGTCGGTAGGGAGCGCGCAAGCATAGTGCAAGCCCCATGCGCGCCGCTGGCACGGTCCCTGCAAGGAAAGAGCCAACGGGTGTGACGACGCACCCGGGCCGTGCACCGTACCGCCGGCCATGCGCACGACGCTGTGTGCTGTTTGTACTCCCAATTCGGGGCAGGCCGCAGGCCCGCCCCCGGACCAGACACACACCATGCGCGCGTTCCACTACTTCCTGAAGTCCGGCCACTCGCCCACGCTGTTCGCGGCGTTCCTCTACTTCGCCTTCTCCTGCGCCATCTGGGTGCTCAACGGCGCCATGGCGCCCTTCATCCGCGAGAGCTACCAGCTCACCGCCGCCCAGCAGGGCCTGATGCTGTCCATCCCCATCGTCGCCGGTGCGCTGATGCGCTTCCCGCTGGGCGTGCTGGCGCAGTACATCGGCCGCAAGAGCGCCACGCTGGTGGAGATGGGGCTGATCGGCATCGCGATGGTGTACGGCCTGTTCTTCGTGCACGGCTTCGACGACCTGCTGGCCATGGGCGTGCTGCTAGGCATCGCCGGCGCCAGCTTCGGCGTCGCGCTGTCGCTGGGCTCCGGCTCCTTCCCGGCCCGCCACAAGGGACTGGCCATGGGCATCGTCGGCGCCGGCAACGTCGGCACGGCGGTCTCGGTGCTGCTGGCGCCCCCGCTGGCGCAGTGGCTGGGCTGGCAGGCCGTGTACGGCGTGGCGGCCGTCGCCATCCTCGTGCCGATGGCGGTGATGGTCGCCTTCGCCCGCGAACCGGCCGACGTCAACACCAAGGCCAGCCTGCGCGAGCACGTGGCCTGCCTGTTCGAAGGCGACGGCTGGGTGTTCAGCGTGATCTACGCCATCACCTTCGGCGGCTTCATCGGCCTCACCAGCTTCCTGCCTTCCTATTACTTCGAACAGTTCGGCGTGAGCAAGGTGGAGGCGGGCCAGCTCACCATGCTGGCGGCCTTCATGGGCGCCGCGCTGCGGGTGGTCGGCGGCGGGCTGGCCGACCGCTGGGGCGGCATCAACACCCTCACCCTGGTGCTCGCGGTGGTGACCGGATCGCTCGTGCTGGTCGGCTTTGCCGGCCACTCGCTGCTGCTCACCACGCTGCTGATGATGCTGTGCTTCGCTGCGCTGGGCGCGGGCAACGGCGCCCTGTTCCAGCTGGTGCCGCTGCGCTGGCCCGCGTCCACGGCGGTGGCCGGTTCCATGATCGGCGAGATCGGCGCCCTGGGCGGTGGCCTGGTGCCCAGCACCATGGGTCTGTCCCGCCAGTACCTGGGCACCTACGCCTGGGGCTTCCTCGTGTTCGCCGCGCTGGCGCTGCTGGTGGTCGGGCTGCTGCGCGCGGTGCAGCGCCGCTGGACGCGCTCCTGGGTGGGCCACGGCGGCCGCGCCCGCGTGCACACGGCCACCGGCGCCGCGGGCTGGCCCTCCGGCCGCGCGCACCCGCAACCCCTTTCCCATCTTTCGCAGGAGTAAACGATGAAGAAGATGAAACTCGTGATGGTCGGCAACGGCATGGCCGGTGTGCGCACCCTCGAGGAACTCCTCAAGATCCAGCCGGAGCTGTACGACGTGACGGTGTTCGGCGCCGAGCCGCACCCGAACTACAACCGCATCCTGCTGTCGCCGGTGCTGGCCGGCGAGCAGACGCTGGACGAGATCGTGCTGAACTCCTGGGAGTGGTACGAGCAGAACGGCATCCGGCTGCACGCCGGCAAGAAGGTGGTGCAGATCGACCGCGTGAAGCGGGTGGTGCGCGCCGACGACGGCACCGAGGAAGAGTACGACCGGCTGCTGCTGTGCACCGGCTCCAACCCCTTCATCCTGCCGGTGCCGGGCAAGGACCTGCAGGGCGTGATCGCCTACCGCGACATCGCCGACACCAACACGATGATCGAGGCCGCGCAGAAGTTCCGCAAGGCGGTCGTGATCGGCGGCGGCCTGCTGGGCCTGGAAGCGGCCAACGGCCTGATGAAGCGCGGCATGGACGTCAGCGTGGTGCACGTGATGCCCTGGCTGATGGAGCGCCAGCTCGATGACGTGGCGGGCAAGCTGCTGCAGAAGTCGCTGGAAGAGCGCGGCCTGAAGTTCCTGATCGGCGCCCAGACCCAGGAACTGGTCGGCGGCGAAGATGGCCGCGTCAAGGCGATCAGGTTCAAGGACGGCACCGAGCTGGAGGCCGACCTGGTCGTGATGGCCGTCGGCATCCGCCCGAACACCGAGCTGGCCGAGAAGGCCCGGCTGCACTGCAGCCGCGGCATCGTGGTGAACGACACCATGCAGACCGTGACCGACGCCCGCATCTATTCCGTGGGCGAGTGCGCGGCCCACCGTGGCATCGCCTACGGCCTGGTCGCGCCGCTGTTCGAGCAGGCCAAGGTGGCGGCCAACCACCTGGCGCAGTTCGGCATCGGCCGCTACACCGGCTCGCTCACCTCCACCAAGCTGAAGGTGACCGGCATCGACCTGTTCTCCGCCGGCGAGTTCATGGGCGGCGAAGGCACGGAAGAGATCGTGATGAGCGATCCCTTCGGCGGCGTCTACAAGAAGCTGGTGATCAAGGACGACAAGCTGGTGGGCGCCTGCCTGTACGGCGACACCGTGGACGGCAGCTACTACTTCAAGCTGCTGCGCGAGGGCCGCAAGATCGGCGACATCCGCGACAAGCTGATGTTCGGCGAGTCCAACCTGGGCGATGCCGGCCACCAGGGCCAGAACAAGGCCGCGGCGATGGCCGACGCCGACGAGGTCTGCGGCTGCAACGGCGTCAACAAGGGCACGATCTGCAAGGCCATCAAGGAAAAGGGCCTGTTCACCCTGGACGACGTGCGCAAGCACACCAAGGCCAGCGCCTCCTGCGGCTCCTGCACCGGGCTGGTSGAACAGATCATCATGTTCACCGCCGGCGGCGACTATTCCTCCGCGCCCAAGAAGAAGGCACTGTGCGGCTGCACCGACCACAGCCACCAGGAAGTGCGCGACGCGATCAAGGCCAACAAGCTCATCACGATCGCCGCCACCATGCAGTTCATGGAATGGCGCACGCCCAACGGCTGCTCCTCGTGCCGCCCGGCGCTGAACTACTACCTGATCTCCACCTGGCCCAAGGAGGCGAAGGACGATCCGCAGTCGCGCTACATCAACGAGCGCAGCCATGCGAACATCCAGAAGGACGGCACCTACTCCGTGATCCCGCGCATGTGGGGCGGCGAGACCACCGCGTCCGAACTGCGCCGCATCGCCGACGTGGTGGACAAGTACAAGATCCCCACCGTCAAGGTCACCGGCGGCCAGCGCATCGACCTGCTGGGCGTGAAGAAGGAGGACCTGCAGAACGTCTGGAAGGACATCGGCATGCCCTCCGGCCACGCCTACGCGAAGGCGCTGCGCACGGTGAAGACCTGCGTGGGCAGCGAATGGTGCCGCTTCGGCACCCAGGACTCCACCCAGATGGGCAAGGACCTGGAACGCGCGCTGTGGCGCATGTACGCCCCGCACAAGGTCAAGCTGGCCGTGTCCGGGTGCCCGCGCAACTGCGCGGAGTCCGGCATCAAGGACGTGGGCGTGATCGGCGTGGATTCCGGCTGGGAGATCTACGTCGGCGGCAACGGCGGCATCAAGACCGAGGCCGGCCAGTTCTTCTGCAAGGTGAAGACCTCCGACGAAGTGCTGGAGTACAGCGGCGCCTTCCTGCAGCTGTACCGCGAGGAAGGCTGGTACCTGGAGCGCACGGTGCACTACATCAACCGCGTCGGCCTGGACTACGTCAAGAAGAAGATCCTCGACGACCATGCCGGCCGCAAGGTGCTGTGGGAGCGGCTGCAGTTCGCCCTGGACGGCGAACCCGACCCCTGGTTCGAGCAGCACAAGGCGCAGGTCGACACGCGCCAGTTCGAAAAACTCACTGCGGAAGGACAGGCGGCATGAAGGCGAACGACTGGCAGGTGATCTGCCGCGTGGAAGACATCCCGGTGCTGGGATCCCGGCGCGTGGCGCGCGAGCGCGGCATGGACGTGGCGGTGTTCCGCAACGACCAGGACCAGGTGTTCGCCCTCCTCGACCGCTGCCCGCACAAGGGCGGGCCGCTGTCGCAGGGCATCGTGTTCGGCACCAGCGTGGCCTGCCCGCTGCACAACTGGACCATCGGCCTGGACGACGGCTGCGCCAAGGCGCCGGACGAGGGCTGCACCCAGCGCTTCTCCTGCCGCGTCGACGGCGGCAACGTGCTGCTGGACCCGGTGGAACTGGCCACGCTGGCGCTCGACGTGCAGCCGCCCAAGGCCGGGCCCTGCGCCGGCACGGGCGCCCTGGGCGACGCCACTTTCGACGTGCAGGCGCCGCACTCCTGACATGACCTTGAAGGAGACGGAGACCCGCTCCACCTGCCCTTACTGTGGCGTGGGCTGCGGCGTGATCATCGCGTCGCAGGGCGACCAGATCACGGGCGTGCGCGGCGACCCCGAGCATCCGGCCAACTTCGGGCGGCTGTGCACCAAGGGGTCGACGCTGCACCTGACGGCGTCGGCGCCGGTGACGCAGCACACCCGCCTGCTGCATCCCATGCTTCGCGAGCAGCGGGGCGAGCGGCCGCTGCGGGTGGACTGGCACGCCGCGCTGGAAATCGCGGCCGACCGCTTTGCGCAGGTGATCCGCGCGCACGGGCCGGATGCCGTGGGCTTCTACATCTCCGGCCAGCTTCTCACCGAGGACTACTACGTCTTCAACAAGCTGGCGAAGGGCCTCATCGGCACCAACAACGTCGACACCAACTCGCGGCTTTGCATGAGCAGCGCGGTGGCCGGCTACAAGATGACGCTGGGCGCCGATGCGCCGCCCAACTGCTACGACGACGTGAACCACGCCGGCTGCATCTTCATCGTCGGCAGCAACACGGCCTATGCGCACCCGATCCTGTTCCGCCGGATCGAGGAGGCGAAGGCCCGCAATCCGCAGCTGAAGATCGTCTTCTGCGACCCGCGCCGCACCGACACCGCCGAACTCGCGGACCTCTACCTGCCGATCCAGCCCGGTACCGACGTGATGCTGTTCCACGGCCTGCTGCACATCATGCTGTGGGAAGGCTGGACGCAGCCCACGTACATCGCGCAGCACACGGGCGGCTTCGACGCGCTGAAGGACGTGGTGCGCGAGTGCACGCCCGACCTGGTGGCGCAGACCTGCGGCATCCGCAAGGAAGACCTGTTGACGGCGGCGCGCTGGTTTGCCACCTCGCCCGCGACGCTGAGCCTGTACTGCCAGGGCCTCAACCAGTCCAGCAGCGGCACCGCCAAGAACGCGGCGCTGGTCAACATGCACCTGGCCACCGCGCAGATCGGCCGGCCAGGCGCGGGCCCGTTCTCGCTCACCGGGCAGCCCAATGCCATGGGCGGACGCGAAGTCGGCGGGCTGGCCAACCTGCTCTCGGCACACCGAGACCTCGCCAACCCGCAGCACCGCGCCGAAGTGGCCGCCTTGTGGGGCGTGCCCTCGGTCCCCGAGAAACCCGGCAAGACCGCCGTGGAGATGTTCCAGGCCGCGGCCGACGGCGAGATCAAGGCGCTCTGGATCGCCTGCACCAATCCCGCGCAATCGATGCCCGACCTGGCGACGGTGCGCCGCGCCTTGCAGCGCGCCGAGTTCGTCGTGGTGCAGGAAGCCTTCGCCACGACCGAGACCTGCAGCTACGGGGATTTGCTGCTGCCCGCCACCACCTGGGGCGAGAAGGACGGCACCGTCACCAACAGCGAACGCCGCATCAGCCGCGTGCGCCCCTCGGTGGCCGCGCCCGGCGGCACGCGCCACGACTGGCAGATCGCGGTGGAGTTCGGGCGCCGGTTGGAATCGCGGCTCGGCCGCGCGACCACCCTCTTCCCCTACGCCACTCCCGAATCCATCTGGCTCGAACACCGCGAGTCCACCCGCGGGCGCGACCTCGACATCACCGGCCTCAGCTATTCGCTGCTGGAGCAGTCGCCGCAGCAATGGCCCTTCCCCGAAGGGGCCACCCGGGGCCGCGAACGGCTGTACGAAGACGGCGTGTTCCCCACCGCCGACGGCAAGGCGCGCTTCGCCGCCGTGAAGTACCAGCCGCTTGCCGAGCCGCGCGAGTCGCGCTATCCCTTCTCCCTCACCACCGGGCGGCTGCGCGACCAGTGGCACGGCATGAGCCGCACCGGCACGCTCGGCCGCCTGTTCGGCCACGTTCCGGAACCGGCGGTGCAGATGCATCCACAGGACATCGCGCGCCGCCAGCTGAAGGAAGGCGACCTGGTGCACGTCACCTCGCGGCGCGGCTCCATCGTCCTGCCGGTGCAGGCCAGCACCGAACTGGGCCTGAGCCAGGCCTTCGTCGCGATGCACTGGGGCGCCGATTTCCTCAGCGGCCTGTCCAGCACGGGAGAACGCCTGCTGGGCGTCAACGCCCTCACCACCTCGGCCTACTGCGCCACTTCGAAGCAACCCGAGCTGAAGCACGCGGCGGTGAAGATCCTGAAGGCGGAACTGCCGTGGACCCTGCTGGCCGCGGCATGGCTGCCCGCGGGCGATGCGTTCGAGGTGCGCGAACAGTTGCAGGCGCTGATGGCGCTCTTTCCCTTCGCGTCCTGCGTGCCCTTCTCCAACAATGCACCACTGGCGCAGGCGGCCACGCAGGAGCGCAGCGGCGTGCTGTTCCGCGCCGCGGCCCACGAGCCGCCCCCGGACGAGGTGCTGCAACGGCTGGAAGCACTGTTCGCGCTGGCGGGCGCCGAAACGCTGCGCTATGCGGACAAACGCAAGGGCCAGCGCCGCAGCCTGCGCGTGCGGCGCGACGGCGCCGACATGAAGCTCGATGGCCTGCTGCTGGCGGGCGACACCAGCGCCGAAGCCTGGCTCAAGGCCTTGCTGCTGCAGGACCTGCCCGCGCAGGCCTACGGGCGGCTGCTGCTCGCACCCGGCGCCAAGGCACCGGTGGCCGTGCCGCAAAAGGGCAAGCAGGTCTGCAGCTGCTTCGGCGTGGAAACGCAGGCCATCGAAGGCCATCTCGCCAGTCGCACCGGCACGCCGGAAGAGCGGCTCGGCTCGCTCCAGGCCAAGCTGCGTTGCGGCACCAACTGCGGCTCCTGCGTGCCGGAGCTCAAGCGCATGGTGCGCGCGATCGTGCCGCTCGCTGCGGCGGCCTGATCGCCCGTCGCCTGATTCAGCTTATAGCCAGGGGTCATCAGGCCTCTGGGACAATTGGGCGTGGGCATCAGTCAATACCTCAAGGAAATTGGCCGCGGCAAGCAGGGCGCGCGGCCGCTGGACCGCGCCCGGGCCAGCGACCTGTTCGGCCAGATCCTGGACGGCGAGGTCAGCGATCTCGAGGTCGGCGCCTTCTGCATCGCGATGCGCGTGAAGGGGGAGACGCCCGAGGAGATGTGCGGATTCCTCGACGCCACCCACGCGCGGCTGCGACGGGTGCATGCCGACAGCGGCCGGCCGGTGGTCGTGCTGCCGAGCTACAACGGCGCGCGTCGGCTGCCGGTGCTGACGCCGCTGCTGGCGGGCCTGGTCGCGCGCCAGGGCGTCCCGGTGCTGATCCACGGCACGTCCACCGAATCGAGCCGCGTGTTCGTGCGCGACGTGCTGCACGCGCTGGACATCCAGGCGTCCGACCACGCACCGGTGCTGCGCGATGGCCAGGTGGCCTTCGTCCCCACCGAGGTGCTGAGCCCCGGGCTCAAGCGCCTGCTGGACGCGCGCCGCCTGATCGGCCTGCGCAACAGCGCGCACAGCCTGGTGAAGCTGATGAATCCCGTGGACGGTCCGGCCGTGATCGTCAGCAGCTACACGCATCCGGAATACGCCGTGTCCATGGGCGAGGTGTTCGAGATGATCGGCGCCACCGCGCTGCTGCTGCGCGGCACCGAGGGCGAAGTGGTGGCGGATGCGCGCCGCCTGCCGCAGATGGATGGCTTCGTGCGCGGCACGCGGGTGCCGCTGCAGGAAGGGCGCAAGGGCACGCTGACCGACCTGCCGGACTTGCCCAAGGAAGTGGACCCGGAGACGACCGCCACTTACATCCGCGACGTGCTGCAGGGGCGTAAGCCCATCCCCGAATCCATGGGTCTCCAGGTGGAACACATCTTGCGATTGGCCTCGGCATGAACACAGGCAAAGTCACCCTCGTCGGCGCCGGGCCCGGTGACCCGGATCTGCTGACCCTGAAGGCCCTCAAGGCCATCCAGTCCGCCACCGTGCTGCTGGTCGACGACCTCGTGAGCGACGAGGTCGTCGGCCACGCGCCGAAATCCACGCGCATCGTCTACGTCGGCAAGCGCGGCGGCTGCAAGAGCACGCCGCAGGCCTTCATCGAGAAGCTGATGGTGATGGCCGCGCGCGAGGGCGAGAACGTCGTGCGCCTCAAGGGCGGCGACCCCTTCATCTTCGGCCGCGGCGGCGAGGAGGTGGAACACCTGCGCGCCGCCGGCGTGCAGGTCGAGGTCATCAACGGCATCACGGCGGGCCTGGCCGCGGCCACGTCGCTGGGCGTTCCGCTGACGCACCGAAACCATGCGCACGGCGTGATCTTCCTGACCGGCCACGCCCAGAAAGGTGCCGAGTCCCTGGACTGGAAATCTCTGGCGGCCGCCGCCCGCGATGCGCGCCTGACCCTGGTGATCTACATGGGCGTGAGCAGCGCGGCCCGCATCCAGGCGGAGCTGCTGAGCGGGCTGCCCGCGGACACGCCGGTGGCGATCGTGCAGCGCGCCTCGCAGCCGGACCAGCGCCATGCCGTCACGACGCTGGGCGAACTGGCCGCCACCGTGGCGCGCGAGTCGCTCGCGAGCCCCTCGGTGATCGTGGTGGGCGACGTGGTGCGCGGCGTCGCCGTGGCCGGCCAGGCGGTGGACCGCCAGCGGGTCGCGTAGCCGCCGCACCCATAATGCGCGTCCATGCCCGACGCGCCCCCCACGACCTTCGACGCCATCGTCATCGGCGCCGGCGCCGCGGGCCTGTTCTGCGCCGGTGTCGCCGGCCAGCTGGGCGTCAAGGTCCTGCTGGTCGACCACGCGGAAAAGGTCGCCGAGAAGATCCGCATCTCCGGCGGCGGCCGCTGCAACTTCACCAACCGCGACCTCGATGCGCGGGCGCCGCAGAAGCACTTCCTGGGGGACAACCCCCATTTCTGCCGGTCCGCGCTGGCGCGCTACACGCCGCAGGACTTCATCGCGCTGGCCCAGAAGCACGGCATTCCTTTCCACGAGAAGCACAAGGGGCAGCTGTTCGGCGACCGCTCCTCCGACGACTTCATCCGCATGCTGCTGGCCGAATGCGCGGCCGGCGGCGTGACGCACTGGCAGCCGTGCAGCGTGTCCGGCATCGCGAGAGCGGGTGACCTCTACGAGGTGCGGACCAGCCGCGGCACCGTGCAGGCGCGCTCCGTGGTGATCGCCACCGGCGGGCTTTCGATCCCCAAGATCGGCGCCAGCGACTTCGGTTACCGCATCGCGCAGCAGTTCGGCCTGAAGCTCGTGCCGCCGCGCCCGGCCCTGGTGCCGCTCACGTTCGACGGCGAGGCCTGGGCGCCCTTCGCGCAGCTCGCGGGCCTGGCGCTGCCGGTGCGCATCGAGACCGGGACGAAGAAGGAGCGCATCGCGTTCGACGAGGACCTGCTGTTCACCCACCGCGGCCTGAGCGGCCCGGCGGTGCTGCAGGTCTCCAGCTACTGGAAGGAAGGAACGCCGATCCGCATCGACCTGGCACCCGGCCACGACCTGGCGGTGGAACTGCTGGCGGCCAAGGCGCGCGGCTCGCGCAAGCTGATCGCCAACGAACTGGCCCAGTGGGTGCCGGCGCGGCTGGCCGACGCCTGGGTGCAGCAGGACCCGGCCTGGCAGCGGCCGGTGAACGAGGCCGGCGACAAGTCCCTGCAGCAGCTGGCCCAGCGCCTCTCGGCCTGGGAGCTGGTGCCCACCGGCACCGAGGGCTATCGCAAGGCCGAAGTGACCGCCGGCGGGGTGGACACCCGGGAGCTGTCCTCGCAGACGCTGGAAGCCACCCGCCAGCCCGGCCTGTACTTCATCGGCGAGGCGGTGGACGTCACCGGCTGGCTGGGCGGCTACAACTTCCAGTGGGCCTGGGCCAGCGGGTACGCCTGCGGGCAGGCGCTGGCCGGGCGCTGACCTGCAGGCCGGGAAGCCCCCGCCCGCGGCTCACGGACGAGCAGGCCGGTTGCCGGCTGTCCACATGCGGCTATAATCTCGGGCTTTGCTGGCAAACCCCCACCGGCCTGATCGAACAGAACTCGGATTCGCCCCCGAGGTCGAAGGGTGGGGACCCCCGGCGGATGTCCTCGATCTTCATCCGCCACACTGAACATTCTGGAAGTCATGACGACCATTCGTGTCAAGGAAAACGAGCCGTTTGACGTGGCGCTGCGCCGCTTCAAGCGCACCATCGAGAAGCTGGGTCTGCTGACCGAACTGCGCGCCCGCGAGTTCTACGAGAAGCCCACTGCCGAGCGCAAGCGCAAGAAGGCCGCCGCCGTCAAGCGCCACTTCAAGCGCGTTCGCAGCATGCAGCTGCCCAAGAAGCTGTACTGAGCCCCGGCTGACAGTACCGAAAGCCCGCCCGGGGACGCCCGCGCGGGCTTTTTTCATGCACCCGACAAGGAACCCACCATGGCCACGCTCAAGGAACGCATCACCGAGGACATGAAGGCCGCCATGCGCGCCAAGGACAGCGAGCGCCTGGGCGCCATCCGCATGCTCACCGCCGCCATCAAGCAGAAGGAAGTGGACGAGCGCGTGGAGCTGGACGACGCCGCCGTGGTCGGCATCGTCGACAAGCTGCTCAAGCAGCGCAAGGACAGCATCGAGGCCTTCCAGAAGGCCAATCGCCAGGACCTGGTCGCCAAGGAACAGGCCGAAGCCGCCGTGCTGCAGGCCTACCTGCCCGCGCGGCTGTCGGCCGACGAGGTCGCCGCCGAGGTGAAGGCCATCGTGGCCGAGCTGGGCGCCAAGGGCCCCGGCGACATGGGCAAGGTGATGGGCGCCGTCAAGCAGCGCCTGGCCGGCAAGGCGGACATGGGTCAGGTCAGCGCGGCCGTGAAAGCGGCCCTGGCGGGCTGAGGGACTTGTCCTTCCCCCGCTGGGGGAAGGCTGGGATGGGGGCGCTGGGGCCTGGCCGAGTGCCGGGAGGGCCCCCACCCTGACCCTCCCCCGAAGGGGAGGGAGAAAACCGAGGTCAGCTGCCGGCGACCTTCATCCGGTTGATCAGGATCGAGCCCACGGTCTTGGCGCCGTAGTTGTAGACGTCGGCGCCCACCGCCTCGATGCCCATCAGCATGTTCTTGAGGTTGCCGGCGATGGTGATCTCCTGCACCGGGTAGGCGATCTCGCCGTTCTCCACCCAGAAGCCGCTCGCGCCGCGCGAGTAGTCGCCGGTCACGTAGTTCACGCCCTGCCCCATCAGCTCGATCACGAACAGGCCGGTGCCCAGCTTGCGGAGCATCTCCACCAGGTCGTCGCCCGGCTCGGTGCGGCGCGAGGCCAGCGTCAGGTTGTGCGAGCCGCCCGCATTGCCGGTGGTCTTCATGCCCAGCTTGCGGGCCGAATAGCTGCTGAGGAAGTAGCCTTCGACGCGGCCCTGGTCGACCACCTTGCGGGCGCGCGTGCGCACCCCTTCCTCGTCGAAGGGGGCGCTGCCCTTGCCGCGCGGCAGGAACGGGTCCTCGACCACGTCGATGTGGTCGGCGAAGACCTGCTTGCCCAGCGAGTCCAGCAGGAAGGTGCTCTTGCGGTACAGCGACCCGCCGCTGGTGGCCTGCACGTAGCCCCCCAGCAGGCCGGCGGCCAGCGGCGACTCGAACAGCACCGGGCACTCGCGCGTGCTGATCTTGCGCGACTTCAGGCGGGACAGCGCGCGCTCGGCGGCGTAGCGGCCCACCGCCTCGGGCGAAGCGAGTTCGCCGGCCGAGCGCATCGAGCTGTACCAGGCGTCGCGCTGCATCTCGTCGCCGCGGCCGGCGATGGGAGCGACCGAGATCGAATGGCGCGAACTGGCGTAGCCGCCGCGAAAGCCGTGCGTGTGGGCGCTGAAGAAATGGCTTTGCTGCGCCGAGACGCCGGCACCTTCGCTGTTGTCGATGCGCGCATCGGTGTCGAAGGCGGCGCGCTCGCAGCGCAGCGCCAGTTGCGCGGCTTCCTCGCTCGTGACGTTCCAGGGGTGGAACAGCTCCAGGTCGCGCTGCGATTCCAGCGGCGCGACATCCTCGGGGTCGGGCAGGCCGGCCACCGGGTCCTGCGCGGTGAAGCGCGCGATGTCGTAGGCGGCCTGCACCGTGCGCTCGATCGCCGGGCGCGAAAAGTCGGAGGTGCTCGCGTTGCCGCGCTGGCTGCCCATGTACACGGTGATGCCCAGCGACTTGTCGCGGTTGCGCTCCACCGTCTCGAGTTCGCCCTTGCGCACGGACACGCTCAGGCCGCAGCCTTCGGACGCCTCCGCTCCCGCATCGGTGGCGCCGAGTTTCCTGGCGTGCGCCAGGGCGAAATCGACCAGTTCTTCGAAGTCGGCGCGGCCGTAGCTGAAGCCGGATCCGTCCTGCGCGGGTGTTTTGTTCATGGCGGGCTATGATACTTGTGCATCGCAGCGTCGGACGGTCGCGCAGCCGGCCCTTCCCTTACCTTCCCCCCATGTCCCGCAAACCCAAAAAAGGCTATTTCGTCAAAGGCCACTTCGTCGCCGAAGGCAGCGAACTGGACCTCGAACTGCGCGCCGAGCAGACCGGCGGCGAACCCAGCCGCACGGAGCTGAAGAAGGAAAGCGCCGAACTGCAGAAGTTGGGCGAGGCCCTGCTGACCCTGCGGTCCGACCTGTTCGAGCGGCTGGCCCTGCCCGAATCGCTGCAGACCGGGCTGGACGAACTCAGGCGCATCACGAACTTCGAAGGGCGCCGCCGCCAGTCGCAGTACGTGGGCAAGCTGATGCGCCAGCTGGACCCCGACACGCTGCAGGCGATCCGCGACGCGCTGGACGTACAGCGCAGCGGCTCCGCGCAGCAGACGCTGGCGCTGCACGCCGCGGAGAAGTGGCGCGATGACCTGATCGCCAGCGACGACGCCGTGCAGTCGTGGATCGCCGCGCACCCTGCAACCGATTCGCAGCAGCTGCGCGCCCTGGTGCGCCAGGCGCGCAAGGACGGCGCGCCGACGCAGGACGAGGTCTCCAAGGGCCAGGCGCCGCGCCGCGGCCGCGCCTTCCGCGAGATTTTCCAGCTGGTGCGCGACACGCTGGACGAGGAAGAACATGAGTGAGCACGACCCCGTCACCATCGGCATCGTCTCGGTCAGCGACCGCGCCTCCAGCGGCGTCTACGAAGACAAGGGCCTGCCCGCGCTGAAGGACTGGCTGGGTCGCGCGCTGAAGAACCCGATCACCTTCGCCGAACGCCTGATTCCCGACGAAAAGGAGCGCATCAGCGCGACGCTCATCGAACTGGTGGATGCCGGCTGCTCGCTGGTGCTCACCACCGGGGGCACCGGCCCCGCGCCGCGCGACGTGACGCCGGAAGCGACGCTCGCGGTGGCGGACAAGGAAATGCCGGGCTTCGGCGAGCAGATGCGGCAGATCAGCCTGCGCTTCGTGCCCACGGCCATCCTGTCGCGCCAGGTGGCGGTGGTGCGCAAGCAAAGCCTGGTGATCAACCTGCCCGGCCAGCCCAAGTCGATCCAGGAGACGCTGGAAGGACTGAAGGAAGAAGGCAGGCAGGTGGTGCCGGGGATCTTCGCCGCGGTGCCCTACTGCGTGGACCTGATCGGCGGGCCTTACCTGGAAACGAACGACGAGGTCTGCAAGGGGTTCCGGCCGAAGAGCGCGATCCGCAAGTAGGCTGGGGTTGGGGGACGGCTGGGGTTGGGGGACGGCTGGGGTTGGGGGTAGGCTGGGGTGACGAAAGGAACCCCAGCGGTGCGCAAGGCGCTGGGGTTCGGCTGCGCGCTCACCGCCAGCCTACGGACCGCGCCAGCCTACGGACCGTGCCAGCCTGCAGGCTGCGCCAGCCTCGGACGCCGCCCCGCCTACTTGCCCACCAGCTGCGTCAGCTTGTCCGCCTCGAAGTCTTCCTTGGTCTTCGCGTCCGATGGCACGCACGACGCGTCCCGCCGCTGCGCGGACAGCTGTTCGATCGCATGCCACAGCAGGGCGATCTGGTGCTCCTGCGAGGACGCGTTGTCGATCAGGCCCTTCATCGCCTGCGACAGCGGGTCGTCGCTCTGGGTGATGCCGTAGGCGGAGAAGCCCATCTTGGCCGCGACCTCCTCGCGGCGGGCGGTGTCGTCGGCCTGGATGATGCGTGCCGGGATGCCGACGGCGGTGGCGCCCTCGGGCACCGGCTTGATCACCACGGCGTTGCTGCCGATCTTGGCGTTGTCGCCCACGGTGAAGCCGCCCAGCACCTTGGCGCCGGCGCTCACGACCACGTTGCGGCCCAGCGTCGGGTGGCGCTTGGTGCCCTTGTACAGCGAGGTGCCGCCCAGCGTCACGCCCTGGTAGATGGTGCAGCCGTCGCCCACTTCCGCCGTCTCGCCGATCACGACCCCCATGCCGTGGTCGATGAAGACGTCATCGCCGATCGTGGCGCCCGGATGGATCTCGATGCCGGTCAGCCAGCGGGAGAAGTGCGAGGTGAAGCGCGCCAGCCAGCGCAGGTCGCGCCGCCACAGCCAGTGCGCGCCGCGGTGCAGCACCAGGGCATGCAGCCCCGGATAACACGTGAGCACCTCCCACTTGCTGCGCGCGGCAGGGTCGCGGTCGAGGATGCACTGGATGTCGGAACGCAGGCGGCGGAACATGGGGGTTCTTTGCTTCTGTCCCGCCAAGTCTAAGGCCTGCCCTTTTTTGCCGCTTCCGCCATGGCCTTGGCGACACCTCGCAGGATGTGGATTTCCTCGGGGGTGGGTTGCGCCCGGTTGAACAGCTGGTTCAGGCGCGGCATCAGCTTCTTGGGCGCGGCCGGGTCGAGGAAGCCGATCTCGACCAGCGCCTGTTCCCAGTGCTGCAGCATGCCGGCCACGGCGGCGGCGTCGGCCGCCCGGGGACCGGCCGCCGGCGGCAGCTCGTAGCCGCCCAGCGCCTGGCGCCATTCGTAGGCGATCACCTGGATGGCCGACGCCAGGTTCAGCGAGCCGTAGTCCGGCGCCACCGGGATGCGCAGGGCCGCATGGCAGCGGTACACGTCCTCGTTGCGCATGCCATAGCGCTCCGAGCCGAAGAGGAAGGCCACGTGGTGGCCGGCCCGGGCGACCTCGGCGAAGTGCTCGCGCGGCGCGACCGTGGGCGGCCCGAAGTCGCGCGGCGTCATGACGGTGGCGCACACGTGGGTCATGCCTTCCAGCGCCTCGTCCAGCGTGGCCACGGCGCGCGCCTGCCGCAGCACGTCGACCGCGCCGCTGGCGCGCTCGATCGTCTCCTCGCGCGCGAGCACGTCGTCCCAGCGCGGCTGCACCAGCACCAGGTCGTCGAAGCCCATCACCTTCAGGGCGCGGGCGGCCGCGCCGACGTTGCCGGCGTGGCTGGGCTGGATCAGGACGAAACGGGTGCGCATGGCGCGATTGTCCCGTACGCAGTCCGACGTAGGACGACGAACGTCACCCCCCCGGGGGCGGGGTCGGCCCCCGCCCGGTAAAATCGCGGCTAACGTGGCATCCGCATCGCCGGCATGCATCCCGCCCCCCGGGCGAAGCTCTTGAACAACATGTCGTCCAACCAGCACCCCATGCTCAACGTGGCCGTCAAGGCCGCCCGCGCCGCCGGCGCGATCATCAACCGGGCCGCGCTCGACGTCGAGGCCGTGCGCATCTCGCAGAAGCAGACCAACGACTTCGTCACCGAGGTCGACCACGCCGCCGAGCGCATCGTCATCGAGACGCTGCTCACCGCCTATCCCGACCACGGCATCTGGGCCGAGGAATCGGGCCGCGAACATGGCCGCGCCGGCGCCGACCACGTCTGGCTCATCGACCCCCTGGACGGCACGACCAACTTCATCCACGGCTTCCCCGTCTACTGCGTCAGCATCGCGCTGCTCGTGAAGGGACGCGTCGAGCAGGCCGTGGTCTACGACCCCACCCGCAACGACCTCTTCACCGCCACGCGCGGCCGCGGCGCGTACGTCAACGACCGCCGCATCCGGGTGAGCAAGCGCATCCAGCTGAAGGAGTCGCTGATCTCCACCGGCTTCCCGTTCCGCCCGGGCGACAACTTCAACGTGTATCTGCGCATGATGGCCGACGTCATGAAGCGCACGGCCGGCCTGCGCCGTCCCGGTGCCGCCGCGCTGGACCTCGCCTACGTGGCGGCCGGCTTCACCGAGGGCTTCTTCGAGACCGGCCTGTCCCCCTGGGACGTCGCCGCGGGCTCGCTGCTCATCACCGAAGCCGGCGGGCTGATCGGCAACTTCACGGGCGAATCCGACTTCCTGGAGCAGCGGGAGTGCGTCGCCGGCAACCCGAAGATCTACGGGCAGCTGGTCCAGATCCTCGGCAAGTACAGCAAGTTCGCCAGCGCCGGCGAGAAGGCCGACCTGCGCCAGAACACGCCCACGCTGGTGGAGCCCACCATGGAACCCGGCACCCAGATCGAAGAGGGCCCGGCGTCCGACGCCTGATGCCGCTGCTGGACTCGCTCCACGCCGACCCGCGCTGGAGCTGGGCGCTGGCGATCGCCCTGGTGGCGGCGCTGGGCGCCGTGCTGCTGCACGGGCTGGCGCGCGTGGTGCTCGCGCGCGTGACGCACCACTCGGTCGTCCTCGACGCCATGATGGCGCGCACCCGGCGCCCCTCCAGCCTGGCGGCGCCGCTGCTGGCGATGCAGGTGGCCTGGCAGGTGCTGCCCGACGCGCTCGCCGGGATCGGGTCGGTGCGCCACGCCAACGGCCTGCTGCTGATCGCGGCGCTCACCTGGCTGGCGACCGGCACCATCGGCGGCTTGGCCGACGGCGTGATCCGCAAGAATCCGACCGACAGCGAAGACAACCTGCACGCCCGGCGCATCGAAACGCAGACCCGGGTGCTCGCGCGCAGCGCCATGGTGCTGCTGGTCATCGGCGGCGCGGCCATGATGCTCATGACCTTCCCCGGCATGCGCCAGGTGGGCGCCAGCCTGCTCGCGTCGGCCGGCGTGCTGGGCCTGGTGGCGGGCATCGCCGCCCGGCCCGTGTTCAGCAACCTCATCGCCGGACTGCAGCTGGCGCTGGCGCAGCCGCTGCGCATCGACGACGTGCTGGTCGTCAAGGGCGAGTTCGGGCGGGTCGAGGAGATCACCGGCACCTACGTGGTCCTCAAGCTGTGGGACGAGCGGAGGCTGATCGTGCCGCTGCAGTGGTTCATCGAAAACCCGTTCGAGAACTGGACGCGCACCGGATCGGAGGTCATGGGAACGGTGTTCATACCCGTCGATCGCGCGACCCCGGTGGAGCCGATCCGTGCCGAGGCGCGGCGCATCGTCGAGGCGGCCCCCGAGTGGGACCGGCGCGTGTGCTCGGTGCAGGTGACCGACGCGACGGAGAACACCCTGCAGATCCGCGTGCTGGTGTCCGCGCGCAATGCCGGCAGCGCCTTCGACCTGCGCTGCCGCGTGCGCGAAGAACTGGTCGCCTTCCTGGTGCGCGAGCATGCGCAGTCGCTGCCGGCGCTGCGCCCGGAACCGCAGCCTGCGCAGCCCGCGGCGACCCCGGCGGCCTGAGGGCATCCCTCGGCGGGGGCCGGGTAGACCGAAGGTCCCATTGGCAGGACCGCCTCCGCGGACGAAAGTGGCTCCAACTGAGGAGCACACGTCATGGCAAAGGAAAAAACGAAGGACGGCAAGGCGCACAAGGACGTGCCCGCCGACGGCGGCGTGGTGGCGCCCGCGAAGCTCGGCAACCGCGAGTACGAACAGGAACTGCGCAAGCTGCACGTCGAGCTGGTGAAGCTGCAGGAGTGGGTGCAGCGCACCGGGGCCAAGGTGTGCATCCTGTTCGAAGGCCGCGACGGCGCCGGCAAGGGCGGCACCATCAAGGCGATCACCGAGCGGGTGAGCCCGCGGGTGTTCCGCGTGGTGGCCCTGCCCGCGCCCAGCGAGCGCGAAAAGAGCCAGATGTACATGCAGCGCTACGTGCGCCACCTGCCCGCGGCCGGCGAGGTCGTGATCTTCGACCGCAGCTGGTACAACCGCGCCGGCGTCGAGCGCGTGATGGGCTTCTGCAGCGACGAGGAAGCGCAGCGCTTCCTGCAGGGCGCTCCGCTGATCGAGGAGGCGATCGTCCATTCCGGCATCAAGCTGATCAAGTACTGGCTGGAAGTCAGCGCCGAGGAACAGACCCGGCGCCTGCAGGACCGCATCGACGACGGCCGCAAGGTCTGGAAGCTTTCGCCCATGGACCTGAAGTCCTACAGCCGCTGGTTCGACTACTCGCGTGCCCGCGACGAGATGTTCAAGGCGACCGACAAGGACTTCGCACCGTGGTTCGTCGCGCACACCGACGACAAGCGGCGCGGGCGCCTGAACCTCATCAGCGACCTGCTCTCGCGCATCCCCTACGAGCAGGTCAAGCGCGAGAAGATCGTGCTGCCCAAGCGCGGCAAGTCCGGCGACTACAAGGAGCCGGACTACCCGTACCGGCGCATCGCGGAAAGGTTCTGAGCAGTGGCGGCATCGGAACGCGACCTGGCGGCGCTGATCGATTCCGGACGCAGCAGCCCGTGGGTCCTGGAGTGGGCGCGCAGGTACCAGCCGCAGTGGCTGGCGCCCGACCTCGTCGCCGGCGCGACCGCCGCGGCCGTGGTGATCCCCAAGGGACTCGGCTATGCGACGATCGCCGGCCTGCCGGTGCAGGTGGGGCTCTACACCTGCCTGGTGCCCATGGCCGTCTACGCCCTGCTGGGCACCTCGCGGCCGCTCAGCGTGAGCACCACGACCACGATCGCGATCCTCACCGGCGCGGCCCTGGCGCAGATCACTCCGGCGCTCGATCCGGCCGGCCAGGTCACCGCCCTGGCCACCCTGTCGCTGCTGGTCGGCGCCATGCTGCTGGCCGCAGGCATGTTGCGCCTGGGGTTCGTCGCCGACTTCATTTCCGAACCGGTGCTGGTCGGCTTCAAGGCCGGCATCGCCACCGTGATCGTGGTGGACCAGTTGCCCAAGTTGCTGGGACTGCACTTCCACAAGGGCAGCTTCGTGCACAACGTGGGCGCCATCCTGCAAGGCCTGCCGGAGGTGCACGGGCCGACGGTGCTGATGGCGCTGGCCATGGTGGCGATCCTGGTGGGGTTCGAGCGCTTCGTGCCGCGCGCCCCCGCACCGCTGGTGGCGGTGGTGCTCGGTGTCCTGGCGATGAAGTGGCTGGACCTGGGCCGGCTGGGCATCGAAGCGGTGGGCAAGGTGCCGACCGGGCTGCCCTCTCCGGTGCTGCCCGACTGGCACCTGTTGCAAACCTTGTGGCCGGCGGCCGCAGGCATCGCGCTCATGAGTTTCGCGGAAACCACGGCCGCGGCGCGGGCCTTCGCACGCAGCGAGGAGCCCCGGCCGGTGCCGAACCGGGAACTGATCGCCACCGGCGCCGCCAATGCGGCCGGCGCGTTCATGGGAGCCATGCCCGCCGGCGGCGGCACTTCGCAGACCGCCGTCAACCGGCTGTCCGGCGCGCGCTCGCAGCTTGCGGGCGTGGTGACGGCGGCCTTCGCGCTGGCCGCCCTGCTGCTGCTGGGCCCCTTCATCGGCGCGATGCCGCAGGCCACGCTGGCCTCGGTGGTGATCGTCTATTCCGTGGGACTGATCAAGCCCGCGGAGTTCCGTGCGATCCACCGCGTGCGCCGCACGGAGTTCGTCTGGGCGCTCGCCGCGCTGGCCGGCGTGGTGCTGCTGGGCACCTTGCAAGGCATCCTGGTGGCGATGATCGTGTCGCTGGCGGCGCTGGCCTACCAGGTCTCGGACCCGGCCGTCCACATGCTGTTCCGCAAGCCGGGCACCAATGTGTTCCGGCCCCGTTCGGAGGACAACCTGGGGGACCTGCGCTATCCCGGCCTGCTGCTGCTGCGGCCGGAAGGGCGCATCTTCTTCGCCAATGCCGCGCGCGTCGGCGAGAAGATCACCGAGCTGATCGCATCCGAGCGGCCCCGCGTGGTGGCACTGCACCTGCGCGGCGTGTTCGACCTGGAATACACCGCGATCAAGATGTGGGGCGAGGCCGAACAACGCCTGCGCAACGCGGGCGTGGAAGTCTGGCTGGTCGGCCTCAACCCGGGCCCGCTGGCCATGGTGCGCAGCTCGCCGCTGGGCCAGCAACTCGGCACCGAGCGCATGCTGCACAACCTGGAGCAGGCCGTGGCGCTGTACCAGGCCCGCTTCCCCGACGCTAGGCCGCTGGCGATCGGTACAGCGCCCGCACCAGGTCCGTCTGCGTGATCATCCCGGCGAGCCGCTGCTCGCCGTCGATCACCGGGATATGGTGGTGTCCGTCGTCCGCGAACACCGGAACCAGGTCGGCCAGCAGCCGGTCCTGGCTGGCCACGCGCACCTGGCGCGCCATGATCTGGCCCACCACCTCCGGGCGGTCCGAATGGGTGACGCCGCTGGCCCGCAGGAGGTCGCGCAACCGCCCGCCCACGCCTTCATGGCGGTCCGGCTCGGCGATGCGCATGTAATCCGCGGTGGTGACGATGCCGGTGATGCGCTGTGCGCGGTCCACCACCGGCAGCGCCTTCACCCGCCGCGCCCGCATCAGGTCCCAGGCCTCCGCCAGCGGCGTGCCGAACTGCACCGAGACCGGCGAACGGGTCATGACGTCACCGCAGCGCAGCGCGCCCAGCTTGCGCTGGTAGGCCGCCATCTCCGCGTGCTCCAGCAGCGAATGGAGGTCGGCGCGGCTGATGTCCACGACCTGGTTGTAGTGCGCCAGCGCCGCATCCAGGTCCGCGGCGCTGAAGCCGCGCCCGTGCACCGGTTGCAGGCCGGCCTCCGGGGCCGGCAGCTGCGCGCGCGGGTAGGCGCGGCCGGTGAGCCCGTTGTACAGGACGCCCATCAGCACCAGCAGCAGCGAATTCAGCAGCACCGGGAACAGCGCGAAGTGGAACTGCGTGGTGTGCGTGATCACCATCAGCAAGGCGGCGGCGCCGCCCGGCGGGTGCAGGCAGCGCGCCTGCACCATCAGCAGCAGGGCCACGGCGACCGCGACACCGCCGGCGATGGCGGGGTCGGGAATCAGGCCCGCGCACGCGATGCCCACCAGCGCGGACAGCGTGTTGCCGGCCACGACGGCCCAGGGCTGGGCCAGCGGGCTGGCGGGCAGCCCGAACACCAGGACGGCCGTGGCACCCAGCGGCGCCACCAGCCACGCCGCCGTCGGGCCGGGGCCGGCCAGCAGCCGCGTGAACACGCCGGCGAACAGGATGCCGGCGGCCGCGCGGGCCACGACCCGCCAGGTTTCCCAGCCGTCGATGCCGACGGGACCTGGAAGAAGCCGGGCGAGCCAGCCGCGCAGGCGGCGTGCGGGGGCGGGGGAGTTCAGGGCGACCGAGTCGCCGGAAGAAGAAGACACAGGGAACTGCCGTTGTTCTGATCGCGCCGGGATTGTCTCCGATCGCGGGGGCCTTCGTGAGGCACCGGATAATCCGCCCTGCATGTCGTCCCCCGCCGTACCCTCCCCTCCCGACCTGGGCAAGCACACGCCAATGATGGTGCAGTACCTGGCCATCAAGGCCGAGTACCCCGGCACGCTCGTGTTCTACCGCATGGGCGATTTCTACGAGCTGTTCTACGACGACGCCGAGAAGGCCGCGCGGCTGCTGGACATCACGCTCACCCGGCGCGGCATGTCCGCCGGCGAGCCGGTGGTCATGGCCGGCGTTCCCTTCCACTCGATGGAAAGCTACCTGGCCCGCCTGATCAAGTGCGGCGAATCGGTGGCGATCTGCGAGCAGGTGGGCGAGGTCGGCGCCGCCAAGGGTCCGGTCGAACGCAAGGTGCTCCGCGTGGTCACGCCCGGTACGCTGACCGACAGCGAGCTGCTGAACGACAAGTCGGAGGCCGTGCTGCTGGCCGTGCACCAGGGCGCCAAGCACCGGGTCGGCCTCGCCTGGCTGGCGGTCACCCAAGGGTCGCTGCAGCTGGCGGAATGCGACGGCGACGCGCTCGCCGACTGGGTCGCCCGCGTGGCGCCCAGCGAGGTGCTGCACAGCGCCGACATCACGCCGGCGTTCGCGCAGCGGCTGCAGGGCCTGCGCGCCAGCATGCCCGTGACGCAGCGCCCGGGCTTCCAGTTCGACAGCGGCCTGGGCGAGCGCAAGCTGCTGGAGCAGCTGAAGGCAGCCAGCCTGTCCGCCTGGGGCGCGGAGGAACTGCCGCACGCCCATGCCGCCGCGGCGGCGCTGCTCGCCTATGCGGAGCACACGCAGGGACGGGCCCTGTCGCATGTGCAGCAGCTGCAGGTGGTGCGCGACGGCGAGCGCATCGAGCTGCCGCCCGCCACCCGGCGCAACCTGGAACTGGTGCAGACCCTGCGCGGCGAGGACAGTCCCACCCTGTTCTCGCTGCTGGACACCTGCATGACGGGAATGGGAAGCCGCATGCTCAGGTCCTGGCTGCTGGAGCCGCTGCGCGACCGCACGGTGGCACAGCAGCGGCTGGACGCGATCGGCGGGCTGCGCGAGACGCTGTGGCAGAAGCTGCGCGCGGAACTCAAGGGCGTGAGCGACGTCGAGCGCATCACCGCCCGCATCGCGCTGCGGCAGGTGCGCCCGCGCGAGCTGGTCGGGCTGCGCGTGGCGCTGGCGAAGGCGCAGCAGCTTGCCGCCCTGATCCACGGGCTGCCGGGACTGCTGGCGAATGCGGCGCACGACCTGCAGCCGCCCTCCGGCTGCGCCGAGCGCCTGGCCGCCACGCTGCGCGAGGACCCGGCGGCGCTGGTGCGCGACGGCGGCGTGATCGCCACCGGGCACGACGCCGACCTCGACGAGCTGCGCGCGATCCAGGACAACTGCGACGGCTTCCTGCTGGAGCTGGAAACGCGCGAACGCGCGCGCAGCGGCATCGCCAACCTGCGCGTGCAGTACAACAAGGTGCACGGCTTCTACATCGAGGTGACGCAGGGCCAGCTGGACAAGGTGCCGGACGATTTCCGCCGCCGCCAGACGCTGAAGAACGCGGAGCGCTTCATCACCCCGGAGCTGAAAGCCTTCGAGGACAAGGCGCTGTCCGCGCAGGAGCGCGCGCTGGCGCGCGAGAAGTGGCTGTACGAGCAGCTGCTGGACGCGCTGCAGGAGCACGTGCCCTGCCTCACCCGCCTCGCGCGCTCGCTCGCTTCGCTGGACGCGCTGTGCGCGCTGGCGGAACGTTCGCTGACGCTGCACTGGTGCCGCCCGCAGTTCATGAAGGAGCCGGGCATCGAGATCGCGCAGGGCCGCCACCCGGTGGTCGAAGCCCGGCTGGCGGAGACGACCGGCGGCCAGTTCATCCCCAACGACACGCGCCTGGGCCCGAAGCAGCGCATGCAGGTGATCACCGGCCCCAACATGGGCGGCAAGTCCACCTACATGCGCCAGGTGGCCCTGGTCTGCCTGCTCGCCTCGATGGGCTCCTACGTGCCGGCGCAGGCCTGTCGGCTGGGACCCATGGATGCGATCCATACCCGGATCGGCGCGGCCGACGACCTGGCCAACGCCCAGTCCACCTTCATGCTGGAGATGACCGAGGCGGCGCAGATCCTGCACGGCGCCACCGCGCAGAGCCTGGTGCTGATGGACGAGATCGGCCGCGGCACCTCGACCTTCGACGGCCTCGCGCTGGCTTCCGGCATCGCCGCGCACCTGCACGACAGGACCCAGGCCTTCACCCTGTTCGCCACCCACTATTTCGAGCTGACCGAATTCCCGGCGAAGCACCACTGCGCGGTCAACGTGCACGTGGGCGCGACCGAGTCGGGCGCCGACATCGTGTTCCTGCACGAGATCCAGCCCGGGCCCGCCAGCCGCAGCTACGGCATCCAGGTCGCCCGCCTGGCCGGCATGCCCGCCGGCGTGGTCAACCACGCCCGCCATGCGCTGGCGGCGCTGGAGAAGCACCAGGAGGAAAGCCGCGAGCAGGTAGACTTGTTTGCACCGCCGCCCGCGGCTGATGCCGCAGCGCCCACCCGGCTGGAGGCGACCCTGGCCGCCCTGGACCCGGACGCCCTGACGCCGCGCGACGCGCTCGACGCCCTGTACACGCTCAAGAAACTGCTCACATGACCTATTGCGTCGGCATCAAGCTCAATGCGGGACTGGTGTTCCTGTCCGACTCGCGCACCAACGCGGGGGTGGACAACATCAGCACCTACCGCAAGATGATCGTGTACGAGAAGCCGGGCGACCGCTTCATGGTGCTGCTGTCCGCCGGCAACCTGAGCATCTCGCAGTCCGTGCGCGAGATCCTGCAGGTGGAGCACCTGAAGGAGCACGAGACGGCCGATCCCATCACCATCTGGAACGCCACCAGCATGTTCGACGCCTGCCGCGTGCTGGGCCAGACCGTGCGCCACGTCTACGACCGCGACGCCAAGGCGCTGCAGCAGGCCGGCGTGGAGTTCAACGTCAACCTGATCTTCGGCGGCCAGATCCGCGGCGAAGGCATGCGCCTGTTCCAGGTCTATTCGGCCGGCAACTTCATCGAGGCCACCGCCGAGACGCCCTACTTCCAGGTGGGCGAGTACAAGTACGGCAAGCCCGTGCTGGACCGCGTGCTGACGCCGGAAACCGACCTGGACGAAGCCGCCAAGTGCGCGCTGGTGTCCATGGACTCCACCATGAAGTCCAACCTGTCCGTCGGCCCGCCGCTGGACCTGGTGGTGTACGAGGCCAACCGCTTCGAAACCGACAAGATCGTCTGCATCGACATGCAGAACCCGTACTTCCGCATGCTGCACAACGGCTGGGGCCAGAAGCTGCGCGAGGTGTTCGACAGCCTCGACGATCCGGTCTGGGACCAGACGCACACCGACATCCCGCTACGCACCGACGTAGGCGGGCGCAGCAAGCCGCTCAAGAAGATCACGCGCCCGGAAGAAAAACTGATCTGACGGCAAGGTGAGCCCGTAGGCTGGGGTGAGCCCGCAGGCGAAACCCAGCGATGCGCGCGCTGGGGTTCGGCGCTTCGCGCTCACCGCCAGCCTACCCGCCCCCACCGCCATGTCCCTCGTCATCTTCTCCCACGCCAACAGCTTTCCCGCCGGCACCTACGGCGTCCTGTTCAGGCACCTGCGCGCACGCGGCTTCACCGTCAAGGCCGTGGACAAGTTCGGCCACGATGCGCAGTACCCGGTCAGCAACAACTGGCCGGGGCTGGTGCAGCAGCTGCACGACCTCGCCGCACGCGAGGTGGACAAGGCCGGCGAACCCGCCTTCCTGGTGGGCCATTCGCTGGGCGGCTTCCTCAGTGCGATGTGCGCGGCACGCCATCCGCAGCTGGCGCGCGGGGTGCTTCTGCTGGACTCGCCGCTCCTGGGCGGCTGGAAGGCGCACGCGCTGCGCGCCGCCAAGCGAACGCAGCTGGTGGGATCGATCTCGCCCGGCGCGGTCAGCCGCAAGCGCAAGAACCGCTGGCCTTCGAAGGAAGCTGCGCTGGAACACTTCCGCCACAAGAAGGCCTTCGCCCGCTGGGAGCCGCAGATGCTGGCCGATTACATCGCGCACGGTACACACGACGAGGACGGGCAGCGCGTGCTGAGCTTCGACCGCGACATCGAAACGGCGATCTACAACACCTTGCCCGACCACATGGATGCGCTGTTCAAGCGGCATCCGCTGCGCGGCCCCGTCGCCTTCATCGGCGGCCTGCAGTCCGAGGAGATCCGGCAGGTGGGCATGGGCATGACCGAGCGCGTCACCCAAGGCCGCATCGCGATGATGGAGGGCTCGCACCTGTTCCCGATGGAACGGCCGCTGGCCACCGCGGCGGCGATCGAGGCGGCGCTGCTGGCCCTCTGAAGGCGCGGCTGTCCTACGCGGCTGTGCTGGCCGCGCCCACATGGATCGTGGCCGCGCGGCTCAACATGGGGCCATGCCTTCTTCCCAAGCCGTGGCCTTCGAAGCCCCCTCTCTCGCCCTGCTGGCCACCGAACCGCTGCGCGCCCTTCTCGATACCTTCGCCGCCAAGGTCGGCTCCCTGACTCCCGTGCGCGGCGATGGCCACCCCGTCATCGTCTACCCCGGACTCGGCGCCGGCGCCCTCACCACGTCCCAGCTGCGCAGCCACCTGAAGAGCTGCGAGCTGGACGTGCACGACTGGGAACTGGGCGTCAACACCGGGCCGGAAGGTCATTTCGACGAATTCCTGGACATGCTCGCCGAGCGGGTGCACGCCCTGCATGCCCGGCACGGCCGCCGCGTGAGCCTGGTCGGCTGGAGCCTCGGAGGCATCTATGCTCGGGAGATCGCCAAGGCCTGCCCGGAGCTGGTGCGCCAGGTGATCACGCTGGCGACGCCGCACAAGTCCATGTCCGGCGGCAACCACGCCGGCACCATCTTCCGCATGCTCGGTGGCAACACCGAGCAGCTCACGCCGGAGCTGCTGGAGCGCGTGGCGCAGCGCCCGCCCGTCCCCACCACATCGATCTACAGCGAGTCCGACGGACTGGTGGCCTGGCGCGGCTGCCTGGAAAGCGAGGGGCCGCAGATGGAGAACGTCGCGGTGAACGCGAGCCACCTGGGCATGCCCTCCCATCCGGAAGTGCTGCGCATCGTCGCCGACCGACTCGCCCAGCCCGAAGGCCGCTGGCGGCCCTACGGCATCGCGCGCGCGATCAGGCGGCCGCTGCGGTCCACTGGATCCAGCCGGTCCAGGAAGTAAGCAGCACCACGATCCCGAAGGCGATGCGGTACCACGCGAACGGCTTGAAGTCGTGCGTGGAGATGTAGCGAAGCAGCCAGCGCACGCACAGCCACGCGCTCACGAACGAGAACACCAGTCCGACCAGGAACATCGGGATGTCTTCCGTTCCCAGCGAGGCCCGCTCCTTGTACAGGCTGTACACGCCGGCGCCGATCAGCGTCGGGATCGCCAGGTAGAACGAGAAGTCGGTCGCCGCCTTGCGCGACAGGCCCAGCAGCATGCCGCCGATGATGGTCGCGCCGCTGCGGCTGGTGCCCGGCACCAGCGCCAGGCACTGCACCAGTCCGAGCTTCAGCGCATCGGTCCAGCGCATCTGCTCGACCTCGTGAATGCGCACGACCGGGTGCCGGCGCCCTTCGGCCCACAGGATGATGAAACCGCCGAGGATGAATGTGGTCGCAACGACGCCCGGCGTGAACAGGTGCTCCTTGATGAGCTTGCCGAGGGTGAGGCCGAGCACGACGGCGGGGATGAAGGCCACCAGCACGTTGAGCGAGAACCGCTGCGCCTCGGCCTGGCTCGGCAGCGCCACCAGCGTGCTGCGGATCTTCTGCCAGTACACGATGATCACCGCGAAGATGGCGCCGGTCTGGATGGCGATCTCGAACACCTTGTCGCGTTCGCCCTGCAGGCCCAGCAGGTGGCCGGCAAGGATGAGGTGGCCGGTGCTGGAGATCGGCAGGAACTCGGTCAGGCCCTCGACGATGCCCATGATGGCGGCCTTGACCAGCAGAACGGTGTCCACGCGCGCTCCCGAAACGAAAGCGCGGATTATGACGGGCCGCCGGCTGGCTCAGCGCTTGCCCGGATGGCTCAGCCATCGTTTTGTCCGACACGCGCTGTCGCCATGCTCCGGCGGCCGTTGCGCACGGTGCCTACAGGGCGGCGATCGGATCGCCCCGACCATGGGCCCCTATGAAAATCCTGAACCTGCTCCACGTGGTGTGCGCCCAGGCCTTCTACCGTTGGGCAATGAAAGAGATCAGCCCGATGCATCCCGACGTGCCCAAGATCATGGTGCGCCAGCAGCAGCTGGCGGAAAAATACCGCCGCGTGTGGGGCTGACGCGCTACCGGGCGTGGGCTGACGCACCAGGCGTCGCGCTCCGCCTGGATGCGCAGCACCCGCGCCGCGCGGGGTAGCGACCGAAGAACGCACCCTCGAAGCCGGCAACACCTTCTGCCAGGAGGCCGGACCCGACCGTCACGCTGACCTGCCAAGTCCACCCAGGTCGCGCAGCTTCCCTTGCCTGCCCATGACATGCCGCAGGCGCTTCCCATTGGCTCCGGGCCCGCTGCATTTCGCTCCCCCGGGCCGCTGTTTCGTCGCAACCGGCTCGCCCCGGCCCGCGGCGCGGCGGACAGTGCGGCCATCCGACCAGGAGACCGCCATGCAGATGAACCCCGTGATCGCCGTCCACATGACCGCCGCCCTGCTGGCGGTCGCCACCGGCCCCGTCGCTCTCTGGGCCCGGCGCGGCCGCACGCAGCGCCCCCGGCTGCACCGTGCCTTCGGCCATGCCTGGGTGACGCTGATGCTGGTGACCGCCATCTCGGCGCTGTTCATTCACGACCACAGCCTGCCCAACCTCGCCGGCTACACGCCCATCCACCTGCTGGTGCCGGTGGTGCTGGTCATGCTGTTCCTGTCGTTCCGGCACCTGGCCAATGGCAACATCGCCGGCCACCGCCGGACCATGCAGATCCTGTACCTCGCCGGCTGCATCGTCGCCGGTGCGTTCACGCTGCTGCCGCAGCGCTACCTCGGCCAGCAGCTGTGGGGCTACGCCTCCGGGCTGCTGCCCATCGTGCGCAACACCCCGCCGTGGGCCTGGATGCTGCTCGCCAGCCTGGTGACGGCGGGGCTGTCGCAGCTGCGTGAACGCACCGCGAGCCTGACGCGCATCTCGGTCCTGCCCTTCACCATGCTGCTGTTCTCGCTGGCGTCGGCGATCTCCGCCTTCGGCCGCTCGCCGGTCCTGCCCGAGGCGCTGTGGCTGTGGGCCATGGCCGCCGCCGCGATGACCGCCCTGCTCGCCCCCGGCCAGAGCGCCGCGCGCTTCGACGCCGCCACGCGCAGCTACCGCCTGCCGGGCAGCTGGCTGCCGCTGGTGCTGATGGTGGGCATCTTCTTCGTGCGCTACACGGTGGCGGTGCGCCTGGCGCTGCACCCCTCGCTCGTGATGGACACCAGCTTCGTGCTGCCGGTAGCGACCCTCTACGGCGCGCTGAGCGGCATCTTCCTCGGGCGGGCTGCGCGTCTCTGGCGGCTCGCGCTGCCCCCGCAACACGCCCTGGCCGCCTGAACCCCCTCAACCGGAGTCCTAGAATGGATCACGCCATGTCGCCCCTTTCTCCCGAGCAGATCGACCGCCTCGCCCGCAAGCGCGCCGCCGCGAAGATGGGCTGGTTCGTCCACGCCGGCGTGTACGCTGTGGTCAACACGCTGCTGCTCGTCGCCGCGCAGGCGGCTTTCGGCCACAGGACGTGGTCGGTGTTCCCGGCCCTGGGCTGGGGCATCGGGCTGGCGATGCACGGCTTGGCCGTGTTCGTGCTCGGTGGCGGCAGTCCCCTGCGCCGCCAGCTGGAACGGCGCGAGCGCGAGCGCCTGGCCACCGAGCAGGGCCTGCGCGACCCGTGGTAGCCATCGACTGGTCCGCCAAGCTGCGGCACCTGCTGCAGACGCTGTTCTTCTGCGGGCTGGTGGCCACCATCGAGCAGGCCTTCGGCCCGCGCCATACCTTCCTGCCCTCGCTGCTGTATTCGCTGCTGATCGGCACCACCATCTGGGCCGTCGTCGACCTGGGCCGCCACCTCATTCCCTCCTCCGCGGAGACGGGCTGGCCGCAGGGCTGGCACGGCCTGCTGTTGGTGGTGGGCGGCATCGTCACCGGATTCGTGGTCGGCAAGAGCCTGGGCGACCTGATCTGCCAGACCTTCGGGCTGTTCCCCGGCCGCGTGGTGAACAGCGCGGCCGACCTGCGCAGCAGCATCCTGATCACGCTGCTGGCTGGCATCGCGGGCAGCTACTGGTTCCATGCCCGCAACAAGAGCGAGTACCTGCTGCGCAAGATGCGCGAGGCGCAGAAGCACGCCGAGGAGGCGCGCCTGAAGGTGCTGGAGACCCAGCTGGAACCGCACATGCTGTTCAACACGCTGGCGAACCTGCGGGCCCTGATCGCCGTGGACCCCGCGCGTGCGCAGCAGATGCTGGACCACATGATCGCGTACCTGCGCTCCACGCTCGATGCGTCGCGCGCGACCACGCACCCGCTGCGCGCCGAGTTCGAGCGCCTCGGCGACTACCTGGAGCTGATGAAGATCCGCATGGGCCCACGACTGGCGTACACGCTGGAACTGCCCGACGATGCCGCCGGCGTGCCGGTGCCCGCGCTGCTGCTGCAGCCGCTGGTGGAAAACAGCATCCAGCACGGCCTGGAGCCCAAGGTGGAAGGCGGCCTGGTCGTGGTCCGTGCGCGCCGTGACGGCGACCGCTTGCTGATCGAGGTGGACGACACCGGCGTCGGCGAGGCCAGCGGTGCATCGAACGGGAACGGATTCGGCCTGACGCAGATCCGCGAGCGGCTGCACTCGCTGTATGCGGACCGTGCCGCGCTGGAGTTCCGGCGCGACGCCGGCGGCGCCCACGCCCGCATCCATCTTCCCATCGCATGAGTCCCACCGCCCTCATCGCCGAAGACGAACCCCTGCTGGCCCAGGCCCTGCAGGCGGAACTGGCGCGGGCCTGGCCGGAACTGCGCATCGCGGCGAGCGTGGGCGACGGTGCCGCAGCCGTGGCGGCCGCCCTGCAGCACCGTCCCGACGTGCTGTTCTTCGACATCCGGATGCCCGGGCTGGGCGGCCTGGAAGCCGCGGCTGAATTGGCTGACGAATGGCCGGAGGACACGCCCTTCCCCGCATTGGTGTTCGTCACCGCGTATGACCAGTACGCGCTGCAGGCGTTCGAGGCCCAGGCCATCGATTACGTGCTGAAGCCCGTGCAGCCCGCGCGCCTGCAAAAAACCGTCGACAAGCTGCGCGCCGTGCTGGCCCAGCGGTCCGCACGTGGCGGGGACCTCGACGCCACGCTGGGCCAGCTGCGCCACCTGTTGCAGGCGGCCGCGCCCGCGGCCCAGCCGGCGCTGAAGGTGGTCCAGGCCAGCGTGGGCACCAGCATCCGCCTGATCCCGGTGGAGGACGTGCTGTATTTCGAGGCCGCCGACAAGTACGTGCGCGTGGTGTGCGCCGATGGCGAGGTGCTGATCCGCACCCCGCTGAAGGACTTGCTGCCCCAGCTCGAGCCTCAGCTGTTCTGGCAGGTGCACCGCGGTACGGTGGTGCGGGCGACCGCCGTCGACAGCGTGCACCGCGACGAGGCCGGCAAGCTGCACCTGGCGCTGCGCGGGCGCAAGGAGCGCCTGCCGGTCAGCCGCCTGTACGCGCACCTGTTCAAGCCCATGTAAGTCCAGCGCGACTGCAGTACGAATCAAGGCCGATGAGCAAGCGATTCCGCTGGGGGAACGCGAAGTGATGGGAACTAGGGGGATCGTCTGGCAATTCCTGTGGGCGACGTCCTACAGTTCCGAACGCCTTCGACGCTTCTACTAGCAGACATCGAATTGCACGCAAGGCGTTGAACCTCCTACAACCCACAAACGCTTTGCGTCCCGGTCACCCCGACTCCTCTGAGTCCCCTCCTCCTCCGGGGTGAGCTGGTCCGGCCCTCCGTCCCGCGACTGGCATTGTTACCCCCAGGCTCATCCCTGGGGGTTCTTTTTTGCCCGCGCGCAAACGGTGTGCACAGTGCACCATAGCTCCAACGCCTACGGACAGGCGGTCGACGTCCGACGATCACCGTTGGGCATCACCTTCATGTAAAGCGTTTCACGGCCCTTACTCTGTTTCCAACCAGAGGAAACAGCGACATGAAAGACGGAAAGCCCGAAAACGGCGGCGACCCGGACCGCAGGCGTCCGGTGATGGCGGGACGACGAGGCGGCGGGACGGGCAAGCAACGAGGGTTCGTCGAACGGGCCACGGCGCGCGGACACAGCGGCCACGGCGCCGACAGCGTGCGGCCGCACTTGCGCGACCAGCTGCAATTGAAGGCCCTGCTGCCCACCCCTTTTCCGACGCCCGAGCAGGAGAACGGACAGGACCGCTGAGGCAAGGCGGTTTCACGGATCACGAATCGACGCGGGACGGCGCGATGCGGCCACGAGCCAAGGGACCCAAAAAGAAGGCCCCGGCTTGTGGGCCCGGGGCCAATCGCTTGGAGATCCCTGGTTGTGGTGGGCGACAACCGGCGCCGGAACTCAATCCCAGTGACGGTGGTTGTGCTTGTTGTGCCAACCCTTGTGCTTGCCTGGGTGGGCGTAATAACCATTGCTGTAGTAGACCGGCGCCGGGCCGTACCCGTAGTACACCGGCGCGGGCGCCACATACACCGGCGGCGCCACGTACACCGGAGCCGGCGCCACATAGACGGGAGCCGGCGCGACGTAGACCGGGCGCGTGTTGCCGACGCCGATCGACACGCCGGGTGCGGCCTGCACGCCCAGCGACCAGTAGACGTTGTCGCGTGCCTGCGCGGCGGTGCCGACGGCGGCGAGCGCCACGACGCAGGTGGCGGCCAGGATGCGAACGGGGTTCAGTTTCATGGTGTTCCTGTTTTTTGACTGCTCAGGGACGACTTGTCCTGCGCCCTGATTTAACGTCCCGGATCGATGCACACTTGCGGCCGGCTCGTCAAATGCGTTGCTGGACGTAACCCGTGGCGCCGGCCGTCCCCGCAACCCGTCACTTCGTCACGTCGTCCCGCAAAAAGGTGCAGTGCAACAAGGCATGACAAAATCGTCGGGATATGGCTTCCCCGACCGATAAAGATTCCGCTGCGACCCGGCCCAGTAACTTCTTGCGCCAGGTGATCGAGCGCGACCTGGACCAGGGCACGTACGCACAGCGGCACTGGGCGGGTCATCCCGCTGACGCCGCGCTGCACCAGGCCGGGCCACTTGATCCCGCCAGGATCCGCACCCGCTTCCCGCCCGAACCCAACGGCTACCTCCACGTCGGCCATGCCAAGAGCATCTGCCTGAACTTCGGGCTGGCGCGCGACTACCAGGGTGTGTGCCACCTGCGCTTTGACGACACCAACCCGGAGAAGGAAGAACAGGAATATGTCGACGGCATCAAGGACGCCGTGCAGTGGCTGGGCTACACGTGGGACGCCGGCGGCACGCACCACCTGTACCAGGCGAGCGACTACTTCGACTTCATGTACCGCGCGGCGGAGTACCTGATCGAGGCCGGTTTCGCCTACGTCGACGAGCAGACGCCGGAAGAGATGCGCATCCACCGCGGCGACTTCAGCAAGCCCGGTGTCGACAGCCCCTTTCGCAGCCGCAGCATCGACGAGAACCTGCAGCGCTTTCGCGACATGCGCGACGGCAAGCTGGAGGATGGCAAGGCGGTGCTGCGCGCCAGGATCGACATGGCCAGCCCCAACATCAACCTGCGCGATCCGGCGCTGTACCGCATCAAGCATGCCGAGCACCACAACACGGGCAACAAGTGGTGCATCTACCCCATGTACACCTTCGCGCACCCGATCGAGGACGCGCTGGAGAACATCACCCACAGCATCTGCACGCTGGAGTTCGAGGACCAGCGGCCCTTCTACGACTGGCTGCTGGACCGCCTGGCCGAAGGTGGCCTGGTCAATACGCCGCATCCACGCCAGTACGAATTCGCACGCCTGAACCTCACCTACGTGGTCACCAGCAAGCGCAAGCTCAAGCAACTGGTGGACGAAAAGCACGTGAGCGGCTGGGACGACCCGCGTCTGCCCACCATCGTCGGCCTGCGCCGCCGCGGCTACACGCCCGAAGCGCTGCAGTTGTTTGCCGACCGCATCGGCGTGAGCAAGGCCGACAGCTGGATCGACTACAGCACGCTGGAGATCGCCCTGCGCGACGACCTGGACCCCAAGGCCGCGCGCGCGATGGCCGTGCTGGACCCCGTGAAGATGGTGGTCACCAACTGGGACGAGCTGATGGGCGCCGGCCACCTGGAGCCCTGCTCTGCCCCCGTGCATCCGCATGCACCCGAGCGCGGCAAGCGCGACTTCATGTTCGGCAGGGAACTGTGGATCGAGCGCAGCGACTACGAGGAGACGCCGCCCAAGGGCTTCTTCCGGCTGTTCCCGGGCAACAAGGTGCGCATGAAGTACGGCTATGTCGTCGAGTGCACTGGCGCGACAAAAGATGCATCCGGGCAGGTCACCGAAGTGCAGGCCAGGCTGGTGCCCGACACCAGGAGCGGCACGCCCGGTGCGGACGCCGTGAAGGTGAAAGGCAACATCACCTGGGTCGGCGTGGCCGATGGCGTGAAGGCGCAAGTGCGGCTGTACGACCGGCTCTTCTCGGTGCCGCAACCCGGCACGGGCGAGAAGGACTTCCTGGAAGAGATCAACCCGGACAGCCTGAAGGTGGTGACCGCGTACGTGGAGCCGTCACTGGGCAAGGCGCACGGCGACGAGAAGTTCCAGTTCGAGCGGCACGGGTACTTCGTGGCGGATCGCAAGGATCACGACGCGGCGGCCGGGAAGCCGGTTTTCAATCGGGTGACGGGATTGAAGGACAGCTGGGGTAAGTAGTTCGGAAAAGAACACTGCGGCGCAGCGCTGAAACAGCACAGCACTCCGATGCGCCCACCTGAGATCGACGCGGCCCCCCGCGCGCACAATGCCCCATGGCCCTCATCGCGACCCCTGCACGCCGCCGACTCGCGATGATCGCCCTGCTCACGCTGGCGGCGTCCGGCGGCGTCGTCCGCTGGCTGGCCCCCAACCCTTCGACGCTGCGTGACATCGGCACCTTGCTGCTGGTGCTCTGGCTGCCCGCGGTGGGCAACCTGATCGCCTATTTCGTCAAGAAGATACCGCGCAGCGTTCCGCCGGCGACGGACTTCGCGCCGGACGCGGCCTTCGATCCGCAATTGCAAGTGCAGCTCGAAGCGGTGGAGTTGCCGATCGCGCAACGCGCCGCCCTCGATGGCGGCGAGCGCCGCTGCACGCTCCTGGTCGGCCGGCATGGCTTCACGGCGCGGCTGGATCGGCCGCTCGCGGAGTCCGTCGTCCAGCACGAAGGCGGCATGGCGCGACTCCAGTTGCTGCACCCGGCGGTCGCGCTGCGCCGCCTGACGCCGGGGACCGAGTTCCATGTGTTGGCCGGCACCATCGCCATCGCGAAAGGTCGCGTGCTGCAGGTGGCGCCGTAGCTCGGCGCTGCTACATTGGAAGCTCGGCACAACAGGAGACCACCATGCCCAAAGGCGAGCAACGCAGCAACAAGATGGCCAAGAAACCGAAGAAGGACACCTCCCCGCCCAAGGAAGGCACGTCCGACCGGCCGATGCCGCCGACCACGGCGGTCATTCCCAAGGGCAAGATCAAGAAGCCCTGAGCTTCCGCCCCAGGGGCGGCCGCCAGGCCGCTGATCCTCTTCCGCAACGCGCCACCCGATGGCGCGTTGCCGTTTCAGCGCTGGCCTGGCGGCGATGCGGCATGCGGACTCCGCCGGCGATCCCGCATCTGGTGCAACGGCGAAACCCGCCTTAGGACGGCCCTTGGCCCGCGCGAAGTCCCGCTCCTACGCTGGGCGGCGCGAGGCTTGTCTAGATTGGGTCCGGACCCACCCACAGCGAAGGACGGAAACCATGCCCCACCCCAAGAACCGGCTCAAGCTCACTGGCGACACGCACATGCCGGACGTCGGGCCCGACATGAACCTCGGCGACGACCAGCCGATCGACATCGTGGTGTTCGATGAGGAGGTCCGCGTCTATGCGGACGGCTACCTGCCGGTGGCCGCTGCCTTGGCCATGCCCGCTGCGGCGGATGCACAGCCGCCGGCACGACCCCAGCCGCACGGCATCGTCGACAAGCTGGAGCGGAAGGTGGAGCGGCAGACCGCCCGCACGCCCTTGCTGGCGATCGGCGCCGGCCTGTTCGTGGGCTGGATGCTCGCCCGCATGCTCAGGCGCTGAAGCGCCGCATTCGCGCGGAATTGGGTACGCTCCGCCTGTCACACGCACCGACGGAGCTCCCATGGTCCTGCTCGAATTCGCGATGTCGCCCACTGGCGAGGGCGAGAGCCTCAGCCGGCACGTCGCGCGCATCCTGGACATCATCGACCGCAGCGGCGTGAGCTACCAGCTCACCGCGATGGGCACCATTCTCGAGGGCGACTGGGACGAGGTCATGGCAGTGGTCAGCGAGTGCTTCCGGGCACTGCAGGCCGACTGCAAGCGCATCGGCATGAACCTGAAGATGGACTACCGCGCGGGGACGGAGTCGCGGCTGGTCAGCAAGATCGACGCCGTGGAAGGACACGTGGGGAGGAAGCTCAGGACCTGAGCTGTCCTCCCCACGGGGAACGGAACCGGAAGGCGGGACGGGGTGGAAAGCCTCAGGCCGCCTTCTTCTGCGCGACCACGCCGATGCGGTCGAGCGCGTCGGCCAGCTGCTTGACCGTGCGGTCCGCGTGGTGCCACTTGTCCAGGCCGAACAGGCCGAGGCGGAAGGTCTTGAAGTCGCTGCCTTCGTCGCACTGCAGGGGCACGCCGGCCGCCGTCTGCAAGCCTTCGTTCAGGAATTTCTTGCCCGACTGGATCTCCGGGTCGGTCGTGAAGCTCACCACCACGCCCGGCGCCTTGAAGCCGTCGGCGGCCACGCTGGGGAAGCCGCGGCTTTCGAACAGCGCGCGCACCTTGCGGCCCAGGTCTTCCTGCTCGGCCTTCACCTTGGCGAAGCCGTAGGCCTGCGTTTCCTGCATGGTCGAGCGCAGGCGTGTGAGCGCATCGGTCGGCATGGTTGCGTGGTACATGTGGGCGCCGCCTTCGTACGCCTCCATGATCTGCAGCCACTTCTTCAGGGCCATCGCGAAGCTGCTGCTGGTGGTGCCGTCGATGGCCTTGCGGGCGCGCTCGCTCAGGCACACCATCGCGCAGCACGGCGAGCTGCTCCAGCCCTTCTGCGGCGCGGAGATCAGCACGTCGACGCCGGTGGCCTTCATGTCGACCCACATCGCACCGCTGGCGATGCAGTCCAGCACGAACAGGCCGCCGACCTCATGGATGGCGTCGGACACGGCACGCAGGTAGTCGTCGGGCAGGATCAGGCCGGCGGCCGTTTCCACGTGCGGAGCAAACACCACGGCGGGCTTCTTCTCGCGGATGGTGGCCGTCACTTCGGCGATCGGCGCCGGGATCCAGGACGCGGTCGGGCCGCTGCCGGTCTTGCGGGCCTTGAGCACGGTCTCGGTGGCGGGGATCCGGCCCATCTCGAAGATCTGGGTCCAGCGGTAGCTGAACCAGCCATTGCGCAGCACCAGCACGTCCTTGCCGTTGCCGAACTGGCGCGCCACGGATTCCATGCCGAAGGTGCCGCTGCCGGGGACCAGGACTGTCGAGTGCGCCTTGTAGACGTCCTTCAGGATCGCGGAGATGTCCTTCATCACACCCTGGAAGCTGCGCGACATGTGGTTGAGCGCGCGATCCGTGTAGACGACGGAAAATTCGAGCAGGCCGTCGGGGTCGACGTTGGGCAGCAATCCGGGCATGGGCTTGTCTCTCGGGTGGTCAGTGGATCGGAACCATCCAGCTTAACACCTCGATCCAGACCCTCGCCTGCTGGGGTTTCGCCCGGGAACGGGATGCGGGAAGCTTGCGCCCGGTCATGGCAAGGCCGCGCGCCGGCCCCGCCGGTTTCAGCACTTCAGTTCGTGGTACCTCAGCTTGGATTTGACCAGCGGAGTCTCGTCCTGCACCGTCGCCCCGGGGCCCTTGGCCTTGAACTCGGCGTCCTGCTCCTTGATGCGCCCTTCCAGGCCGGTGCATTCCTCGCGCGCCTCCGGCGTCAGCTGCCCCCGGCGCGCAGCCTTGGCGCGGTCCTGCGGCGGCGGCTGGTACTTGTCGGTCTTGTGCGCGCCCGAAGCGCTGATCTGCTGGCCGCCGGCACACGGGACCTGCGTGTAGACCACCTTGCCCTTGGACACGCACTTGTACGTGGGTGGCGTCACGGGCGCGGGCGGCGCCACCGTCACCGCGTCCTGCGCATGCGTGGGCACGGCGGCCAGCAGCAGCCAGGCTGCCGCCATCCCCGCCCGTTCCCATCGCGTCTTTCCTGCCATGCAAGCCTCCATCCTTCTGGCGGCGATGCTAGGCGCGTGCGGGCCGCGGCACCTACTACAAGAGGTTTCCGCGATGCGGCCAACCAACAGGCGGCGTCAGCCGCCGGTGCTCATGCCGCCGCCCACCATCCAGGGCGTGCCGAAGCGGTCGACCAGCATGCCGAAGGCCTCGGCCCAGAACGTCTTTTGCATCGGCATGCGCACCTCGCCGCCCTGCGCCAGCGCGTCGAAGATCCGGCGTGCTTCCTGAGGGGTGGGGTACTGGAGCGACAGGCTGAAGCCGCCCATCGGGTTCGACGGCATTCCCGGCGGGGTGTCCGAAGCCATGAGGGCGCGGCCGTCGATGAGCAGGCGGGCGTGCATCACGAGATTCCCGGCGCCCGCCGGGCATTGCCCGGGCTCCGGCGAATCGGCATAGGTCATGAGGGCTTCGAGTTTGCCGCCGAGCGTCCGCTCGTAATGGCGCATCGCCTCGGCGCAGCGCCCGTTGAAGAAGAGATAGCTGTCGAGGATGGGCATGGAACGTCTCCTGGGTGGACGCGGAACCCGCGCCTGCCTGCACGACGACCGGGCGCCACAGGAATCGACACGGACGCCTCTAGGCGGTGCTGTCCCCTTTCGCGCGCGGCCCTGTTCAGGCAGGCCGATTGAGCGCCGCGCGGGCTGCGATTGCCGGCAAGGGAACGTGGTGTTTTTACAAATGGAAATGAGTCGAAAAATGCTCACCTGGGGATGGTTTCCCTCGGGCGCGCGCCCCAAGTTCCGAGTTTCTGGCGCCACCCATCCAAGGCACTGTTGCAATTTGTAATGCTCTGCCATACTAGGTGAACTGCTTAGGGCTTATGAGCAATCTTTCCCGCATCCGCTGCCACGCCGTCCACTCCATGCGCGCCTCCGCCCGCGAAGTGCTGGCGCAGGACCTGTTCGCGGTGCATTCGCAGATCTTCATCGGGCTGAGCTTCGAGGAGTTCCGCTCCTATGTGGTCGAGCGCGACGCCTGGCGGACGTGGATCTACGTGAAGTACAACGCCGCCGGCAAGCTGGTGGGCTACACCTCGATCCACGCGTTTCGCCAGTTGCTGGAAGGGCGGCTGTCCACCGTCATCCGCATGGAAGCCGGGACCCTGCCCGCCTACCGCGGCCGCGACGTCACCATGATCTACGGCGTGCTGCGGCTGCTGCGCGTATGGCTGCGCCACCCTTGGCGCCGCTTCTGCATCTTCGCGGCCCTCACCCATCCGAGCAGCTACACCTTCCTCGCGCACTACGCCCCCGTGATCTGGCCGAATGCCAGGCAACAGGACATTCCGGCGAACGTGATGAAGCGCATGGAAGCGCTGGCGCAGACCTTCCATCTCGAACGCGTGGATGCGGCCAATCCGCTGTTGCGGCGCGTGAACTGGATCACCCTGGAGACCCACGAGGAGCGCGCCCGCTGGATGGCCAGCAAGCGTCAGGACACGCGCTTCTACCTGGACAGCAACCCGGGCTACGTGCACGGCAACGGGATGCTGACCTACATCCCTTTCAACGGCGCCATCCTCCTGCTGTCGCTGGCGCACTTCCTGGTGGGCCGCGCGGGCAAGATCGTGCGCTTGATGATGGGCAAGGAGAACACGGCCGGCAAGCCGCGCCGCCATCCCATCGACTCGGCGTTCCAGTCGCTCGAGTCCACCCTGCCGCGCGACGCGCGCCGCTGAACCCCCGCGCGCCCGCCGCGCGCCAACATCCTCGCCCCGTTGGTACGCGCCCCCGCGCAGGGACGCGCTGACCGCCGTCAGGCAGCCCCCTCCGCCGGCGGCAGCGTGAAGAAAAAGGTGGCGCCCTGCCCCGGTGAGGATTGCGCCCAGACCCGCCCGCCCTGCCGCACGATCGCGCGCGCGACCGTGGCGAGCCCGATGCCGGTCCCGGGGAATTCATCGACGCCATGCAGGCGCTGGAACGTGCCGAACAGCCGGTCGGCGTAAGCCATGTCGAAGCCGCAGCCGTTGTCGCGCACGTAGTACTCGCCGCGCTGGCGCGAGCCGCCGACGACGATCTCCGCCGCGTCGCTGCGGCTGCTGAACTTCCATGCGTTGCCCAGCAGGTTCTCCATCACCGAGCGCATCAGGCGGGTGTCGCCCATCACCGCGAGGCCGGGCTCGACGCGCCAGGCCACGCGGCGCGCCGGATGGTTCGACTGCAGCCCCTGCAGGATCTCGGTGGCCATGTCGCTCAGGTTCACGACGGCCCGGATCAGTTCGACTTCCGACACGTGGGCCAGCGCCAGCAAGCCCTCGATGAGCTGCGCCATGTCGCCGGCATTGGCCTGGATGCGCGCCAGGTAGTGGTGGGCACGTCCCTCCGGGATCGCGGCAAGCTCCTGCTGGAGCAGGCGCGCGTACGAGCTCACGCGCTGCAGGGGCGACTGCAGGTCGTGCGACACGGAATACGAAAAGGATTCCAGCTGCTCGTTGGCCAGGCGCAAGGCTTCCTGGTTTCCCACGAGATCGGTGATGTCCGCGTCCACGCCCACCCAGAACAGGATGTCGCCGCGCTCGTCGCGCACGGGCACAGCGCGGAAGCTGGTGGTGTGGTACGTGCCGTCCCTGGCACGGATGCGGCGGGTGCCTTCGTACGGTTCGCCCGTCGGCGCGCAGCGGCGCCAAGCTTCATGCAGCGCCGCCACGTCGTCCGGATGCACGGCCTTCAGCCACTCGTCGCCGTGCCACTTCGGCGGCGCGCCGCCGGCGAGTTCGTACCAGGCGCGGCTCAGGAAGGTGACGCGTCCGGAGGGGTCCACGGTCCAGAAAGGGAGCGGCGCCTGTTCCGCCAGCGTGCGAAAGAGCGCCTCCTGCCGGGTGAGCTGGGCGGTCCGCTCGGCGATGCGTTCCTCCAGGCTGGCATTGAGCCGGCGGATCTCCTCCATCATCAGCATGCGCAACGTGATGTCCTGCTGCCCGCCCTGGATCGCCACGGCCTTGCCGGTGGCGGGGTCCATCACGGCCTCGCCGACCATCCGCAACCACACGTTCCGACCCGCCGCGGTGACCAACTCCGTCTCCAGGTCGAAAGGCTCGCCGCGTTCGATGCATGCGCTCAGGGCCCGCAGTGAAGCGGGCAGCGAGGGCGGAGCGATCATCGCGAAGAGCTCCTGCAGCGTCGGCTCGGCATCCGGCGACATGTCCAGCACCGCGGCGGCCTCGGCCGACAGCGTGAGGCGCTGGCTCGCGAGGTCCGCGCGCCAGTGCCCCATGCGCGTGAGGCGGCCGGCCATGTGCAGCTGTTCGGCCTGCGCCTTCAGCCGCACCTCCGCCTGCTTGATTTCGTCGATATCGGTGGCAGTCCCGAACCAGGCGACGGTGTCCTTGCGCTCACGCACGGGCACGGCGCGCAGCAGCTGCCAGCGGTAGCCGCCGTCGCGATAGCGCAGGCGGTGCTCGTGCTGCAGTTCCTTTCCGGTGCTCAGGCCCTCGGCCACGTGCGCCACCATGGCCTGCACGTCGGCCGGATGGACCATCCGCTGCCAGCGCGCGCCCAGCGCGTCCTCGATCGGATGACCCGTCACTTCCACCCAGCGCTGGCTGACGAAGGTCACCGAGCCCCGGTGGTCCGACATGAAGACGATCTGCGGCATGGCCTGCGCGAGCTGCCGGAAGCGGTCCTCGGTCTGCTGGCGACTGCGCGCATGCCGGCGCACCTGGGCCGTGAGAATGAAGGCGACGGCGACCGCGGCGAGCCACACGGAGCCCGTCAGCGCGGCAAAGCGGCGCCACGGCGCCAGGATTTCGCTGTAGCCGGAGCCCACCGCCACCACCAGGTCGGGATACGCGGGCAACTGCCGGTACGCCACCACCCGCATCACGCCGTCGATGCCGCTTTCGCGAATGAAGGTGCCCTGCGGTGCGTTGCGCAGGTATTGGGTGAACAGCGGCAGGGCGGAAAAATCCTTGCCCAGCAGCGACTCGTCGGCCGGGCTGCGTGCGAGCAGCTGTCCCTTGCGGCTGTACAGGACGACGGCACCGGTGCTGCCCAGATCGATGCCGCGCCAGAGCTGCTCGAAATACGGAGGCTCGACGGCCCCCGCCACCACGCCGCGCAGGCTGCCGTCCGCATTGCGGATGGGCCGCGCGACGCTCATCATCCACGTGCCGGTGGTGCGGCTGCGCAGCACCGGGCCGATGAAGAACTCGGTGTCCGGCTTGCCCTGAAACGCCTGGAAATAGGGGCGATCGCCCATGGCGGCACCGATGTTGCCTTCGTCCGAATCCAGGATGATGCGGCCCCCGGCGTCCATCACCCACAGCGCGCGCAGGAAAGGCAGTCCCTTGAGCTCGGCGCGCAGTGCGGCCCGGGCGGACGGCTCGTCGAGCGTGCGCGCCGATCGCAGCGCGTCCAGCCGCAGGATCGACAGCTGCAGCGTCTGGTCCACGGACTGCAGCGTGCGCGCCGTCTGCTCCGAGATCACGCGCGACAGTGAATCGGTGAGTTCCTCGCCGCTGCGCAGGGACGCCTCGCGCAAGTACAGCAACTCAAACACCAGCAATGCGCCGGTGAGCAGCGCCAGGGCCAACACCGCCCCCGCGTCCCTCAACGTTCTCCTCATGCGTGCATTGTGCGCTGCGGCGCCCCTCCGGCAAACACACGGGTTGTCCGCTGACAGGCCGGCCGTGGCACCCGACGGGACACTGAAGACCCACGCAACCAGGAGCCGCCATGACCCAGCACGCCATGATCCGGGGAGAAGTCTGCTTCCGTGCTGGCGACGGCGTGCTGATGCCGGTTCCCGACGGCGACGTCGGCATCGACGTGGCCGACGACAGTGTCACGCTGTCGTGGACCGACGACGAGGGCAACACCGGCGCCGCCGCCATCACGCGCGACGAATACGAGCGCTATTGCCGGGAAGGCAAGATCCGGCTCGACGGGAAGTAGGACATGGTCTCGCGCGTCGCCGTCGAAGCCTTGCTCCTGCTGCTGGCCTGGGCCTGCGCGCTGGCGGTGCGGCCCTGGCGGCTGCTGCAGCCGTGGCAGGGGCAGGTCCGGCTCGCGACACCTTTCCTGGCGGCGTTGACCGTGGTGCCCTGGCTCTGGTCATGGCCCGGCCCCGCCGCGCTGGCGCTGCCACTGCATTGGTCGGCCGCGCCGCTGGTGGTGCTGCTCCTCGGCTGGCCGCTCGCCATCCCCCTGCTGACCGTGGCGGGACTCAGCACCATGGTCACCCTCGGACATCCCTGGTGGCAGGCACTGTCGGTCACGGTGTGGTCGGGCGTGCTGCCAGCGACCTTGATGCTGGTGCTGGGGCACGGCGTGCGCAAGGCGTTCGCGCCGAACCCCGTCGCCTACCTGCTGGGACGTGCCTTCTTCGCACCCATGGTCGCGCTGGGCCTGTGCAGCCTGCTGGCCGCCTGGCTGGGCCAAGGATTCCAGGCACCCCTTGCCAGCCTGCAGCGAGTGGCGATGGGCCTCCTCGCGATGGGAGAGGCCTCGTGGAGCTGCGCGCTCGTGAGCCTGCTGGTCGCCTACCGGCCGCAGTGGGTGGCCACCTGGTCCGAGACGCTTTACCTGGGCCGGCCGGCGCGCACTCGCACGCCTGCTCTCTCGCGGCGGCGCTGAGCCAGCCTCGTTCCGTCCCGCGCGCCGCGCGCCGCACGCCGCACGCCGCACGCCGCACGCCAACGGATGCTATCTTTGGCGCATGCAGTTCCTTGCCCGTTGCGCGGCGCTCGCCTCGCTGGTTGCGCTTTCGAGCATGCCGCTGGCTTTGCGCGCGGCTTCCCCTTCGGCGTCCGAGCAGGTGACGCTGCGGCAGGACACCACCGCCAACGTTGGCGGGCTGTGGTGCGGCGCCGGCCTGTTGCATGAATTCACGCTGGAGATCGTGCAGCAGTTGCAGAACGTGCAAGGCCGGCTCACGCGCAAGGCGCGCGTTCGCGAGCTCACGGGGCGGGTCGAGGGCTCTTTGGTCAAGACCGATCCGCTGCGCAACGAAACCATGGAACTGCTGGCCCAGGGCAATGAGCTGCGTGTCGTCGACGCGACCGGCCTGCTGGCGCTCGCCCGGGGCCAATCCTTCACGCGTGCCGCCGGCGGCAGCTGCAACCCTTGAGCACCGCGGCCTGGCTGTGGGTTCCGATCGTCCTGTGGGCGGCGCTCGCGCAGACCGCGCGCAATGCGGCGCAGCGTTCGCTGGTCGCCCAGGCAGGCACCCTCGGCGCCACGCTTGCCCGCTTCCTCTACGGAATTCCCTTCGCCGCCGCCTGGGTGCTGCTGCTCCATCACCTGCCCGCCACGGCGGCACCGGTGCCCGCGTTCGGCGGTGGCTACTTCGGCTGGCTGCTGCTCGGCGCGCTGGGCCAGCTGGCGGCGACCGCCTTCCTGCTCGCCGCCATGAAGCAGCGCAATTTCGTGGTCGGCGTGGCGTACTCGAAGACGGATGCGCTGCAGGTCGCGCTGTTCGGATCGCTGTTCCTGCGCGAGCTTCCCGGCATCGTCACGCTGGTCGCCATCACACTCGCCACGGCCGGCGTGGTGATGCTGTCGCTGCCGCAAAAGGGCGCCACCGTCGAAGGCCGTGCATGGACCTCCGGGGCTGCGTGGTACGGGCTCGCGTCCGGCGCGGGCTTTGCGCTGTCGGCCGTGGGCTACCGTGGCGCCGCCTTGCAACTGCCGGAGAGCTCCGCCTGGCTGGCGGGCGCGTGGGGCGTGCTGCTGGCGCAGAGCATCCAGACCGTGCTGCTCGGTGGCTGGCTGGCGTGGCGGGCGCGCGATGCGCTGCGCGCGACAGCGACCGCGTGGCGCGTGTCCACCCTCGCCGGCGCGATGGGCGCACTCGCCTCCATCGGCTGGTTCACGGCCTTCGCGCTCACCACGGCGGCGAACGTCCGCACGCTCGGCATGATCGAAGTGGTGTTCAGCTATCTCGTGTCGCGCCGGCTGCTGCGCGAGAAGCTCGCCCCGGTGGAGCAAGGCGGTCTTGCGCTGGTCGTCGCGGGCCTGCTGGCGCTGGGCCTCAGGCTCTGAACCATCGCCACGCGCCATTCCACGGCGCCGTCACGCCAGCGCGTCGCTGCGCAGCGTAGCCGACGGTGCTAGCTGGCCCTCGACGTAGACGCTGAGGGCGTTCGTTTCGCACCAGTTGGGTGCTTCCAGGCAAGCGCCGGCAAACCGGTGCAGCGCTTTCCGTGTTCCTACACGAAAGCAGCATGGACACGCACGGCCCTTGGCGCTACAAGGATTGAACATGGCAGGCGACGCGGCCGGTGCGCGAGACGCGCGAAGGCCTGCCGGAAATGAGTCCGCATATGTCCTTCAGCACACTGCTGTATCGCTATTTCTTCTTCGGCTGGCTGTTCAAGGATGTCAACCGAGGCAACCTGATCGAGCGCGCGGCCGCATGGCGGCACAACCGCGACCAGGCACGCTGGCTGCCCACCTACATGCGGCGCTGGGTGTGGTGCGGCCTGTTTTTCTTCAGCCTCGGCGTGGTGGCGGAATCGCTGCTGCAGGCGCCCGGCCTGTCGGTGGTCTTCTACGTGCCCGGCGCGTTGGCGGTACCCGTCAACGCCGTGATCGGCGCGGCCTGGGTCGGGCTGCGCGTGGTGCCCATGCAGGGCTAGGACGCGACGCCCAGGCCGGACAGCGATCGCCGCGTGTGGTCCACCAGGTGGTCCAGGAAAGCACGCGTGCGCGCGGGCATGAACTGGCGACTGGGCAGCGCGGCCACCAGCCGCAACCGGTTGGTGATCCACGGCGCAAGCACCCGCCGCAATTCGCCGCTCTTGAGCAGGGGAGCGACCAGGTCCGCCGGCTGGCTGCTGATGCCGGCGCCGGCGATCGTTGCGCGCATCAACGTGTCGGTATGGTTCGCGGTCATCACCGGCGTGACCTCGACGTCCAGCTGGCGATCCCCCTGGGTGGGATCGATCAGCGTCAGCACGCGCGCCCGCACCGCCGGCGTGCGCAGCCGCAGGCAGCGATGCCCCGCCAGCTCCCCGGGCGTGGCGGGTTCGCCGAAGCGCGCCAGGTAGTCCGGCGACGCACAGAACACCGCCTGGCTTTCGACGATGGTGCGCACGATCGCGCTGGACAGCAGGGGCACGTGGCCGGTGACGATGGTCAGGTCGTAGTCCTCCACCTCCGGGTCGGCGAAGTCGTGCACGAAAAGGTCCAGCGTGACCTCCGGGTACTGCCGCTGGAATTCGGCAACGCAGGGCGCGATGATGTGCGTCGCCACCACCGGCTGCGCAAGGATGCGCACGGTGCCGCTCATCTCGCGGCTTTGCGCGTTCGCCAGGGCATCGGCTTCGTCGATGTCGCTCAGGATGGTGCGCAGGCGGTTCAGGTAGGCCTCGCCAGCGGGCGTGAGCGACAGCCTCCGCGTCGTTCGCTGCAGCAGCCGCACGCCCAAGTGCTTTTCCAGGTCGCTGACCAGGCGGGTCACCGCGGCAGGCGTCAGGTCGAGCTTGCGTGCAGCGGCTGCGAAGCCACCTTGATCGACCACCTCCTGGAACACCCGCATCGATTGAAGTCGGTCCATGGGGTGATTATTGCGTTGATTGAAATGTCTGTTTGTCTTTGGCGCGCTTTTTTGCTTCGAATGCGAGGAATACAGTCCCTCCATCGACAACGCAAACCCAAAGGAAAGCACACCATGAAAACCGCCCGTATCGCCCTCGCCGCCCTGTCCTTCGCCGCGGTCGCCGCCCACGCCGATGACGCCGACCTGTCCGGTCAGTTCGCCAACAGCGTCGCCGGCACGCAGACCCGCGCCCAGGTGGAAGCCCAGCTGGCCGAGTACCGCCAGGCCGGCGTGAACCCCTGGTCCACGTCGTACAACCCGCTGAAGTCGTTCAAGGGCGAGCGCAGCCGCGCGGAAGTGCAGGCCGAATACCTCGCCAGCCACAACGCGGTGGCCGCCATGACGGCCGAGGACAGCGGCTCCGCCTACCTGGCTGCGCGCAAGCCGGCCACGGACGCATCCCGCCAGCTGGCCGGCCAGCCCGTGAACGCCCAATAAGGAAATTGTTGGCGGCAGCCCCGCGCAATGCGGGGCTCCGGGCCTGGCCCGGCGAGGAACACTGTACGATTATCCAGTGGATCTCCGAAGCAAGCTCGCCATCCTCGCCGACGCCGCCAAGTACGACGCCTCCTGTGCGTCCAGTGGCGGCGACCGGCGCGATTCCACGCAGGGCCGCGGCCTCGGTTCGAACGAGGGCGTGGGCATCTGCCACAGCTATGCGCCCGACGGCCGCTGCATCTCGCTGCTCAAGATCCTGCTCACCAACTGGTGCCAGTACGACTGCCTGTACTGCGTCAACCGCGTCAGCAGCAACGTGCCCCGCGCCCGCTTCACCATCGACGAGGTCGTGCAGCTCACGCTCGACTTCTACCGGCGCAACTGCATCGAAGGCCTGTTCCTGTCCAGCGGGATCATCCGCAGCCCGGACTACACGATGGAACAGGTGGTGGAGGTCGCGCGGCGCCTGCGCGACGAGCACGACTTCCGCGGCTACATCCACCTGAAGACCATCCCGGACGCCGCTCCCGAGCTGCTGCAGCAGGCCGGCCGCTACGCCGATCGGTTGTCGATCAACATCGAATTGCCCACGGAACGCGGGCTCGCCGCCCTGGCGCCGGAGAAGGATGTGGCCGCCATCCGGCGCTCCATGGCACGCCTGCGCGTGCACATCGACGACGCGAAAGCGGAACGGACGGACAACGCGCGGCAGCCGCTGCGCTCGCTGCCCGGCGCGCCAGCCGCACGCGCGAAACCGCCCTCGTTTGCCGCCGCGGGCCAGAGCACGCAGATGATCGTGGGGGCGGACGGCACCGACGACGCAACGATCCTCGCCACCAGCGCGCAGCTCTACGGCGCCTACCGGCTCAAGCGCGTCTACTACTCCGCGTTCAGCCCGATCCCCGATGCCGCGTCGGCGCTGCCGCTGAAGGCGCCGCCGCTCGTGCGCGAGCACCGGCTGTACCAGGCTGACTGGCTGATGCGCTTCTACGGCTTCGATGCGCAGGAGATCGCCTCCCCCCGCGCGGGCGGCATGCTCCGGCTGGAGGTAGACCCCAAGCTGGCCTGGGCCCTGGCGCATCCCGAGCGCTTTCCCGTCGACCTGAACCACGCGCCGCGCGAGCTGATGCTGCGCGTGCCGGGCCTCGGGGTGAAGGCGGTGGACCGGCTGCTGCTGGCACGCCGCGCCCGGCGCATTCGCTGCGAAGATCTGCGCCGCCTGCGCGTGCCGGTACAGAAGGTGCTGCCCTTCGTACTGCTGGCGGACCACCGTCCGCGGCGGTCCTCGGCTCGGTCCGACGTCGATGTTCGACCCACGCCGCAGCAGGCCGCGCTGTTCTGACCATGCGCGTGCGGCTGGCCGACGAAACCGACCTCGCGGGATTTCGCCGCGAGGCTCGTGCGCTGCTCGCGCTGCAGGTTCCGCCGGCCGAGGTGACCTGGTGCGCGGGCGACGGCGATCCCGACCTATTCGAAGATTCCATGGAAGCGCCCCGGATGGCGCCGCATCTTCCCGCGGAAATCACCGTGCCCGCGGGCTTGCTGGCGCTGTGCGACAGCGTGATCCTGCACAGTGATGCCGCGCGTTTCGCCCTGCTCTACCGCCTGCTTTGGCGCCTGCAGCGCGAACCCCTGTTGCGCCACGACCCGCTCGACGCCGACATGCTGGCGGCACGGCAGATGGCGCGCGCCGTGCAGCGCGAGATGCACAAGATGCGTGCCTTCGTGCGCTTCCGCCAGGTGCAGGAGGACGCGGGACCGCCCCTGCACGTCGCCTGGTTCGAGCCGGAGCACCACATCGTGGACGCGAACGCCCCGTGGTTCAGTCGCCGCTTCGCGAACCTGCGCTGGGCCATCCTCGGTCCCCGGCGGTGCGTGGAGTGGGACGGTCGGCAGTTGCATTTCCGAGGCGGCGCCAGTCGTGCCGATGCACCGCCCGCCGATGCCGGCGAAGCCTTGTGGCTGACTTACTACCAGAGCATCTTCAACCCGGCCCGCCTGAACCTGGCCATGACGGTGAAGGAGATGCCGCGCCGGTACTGGCGCAACCTGCCCGAAGCACCGCTGATCGCACCGCTGGCGGCGCAGGCGATGGAGCGCAGCGGCCGCATGATCGAGCAGCCCGCCACGCGGCCGGCCCGGCGCATTCCGGTGCTTCCTGTTCCGTCGTTGGCGCGAGGAGCCGACACGCTGCAGGCACTGAACACGCGAGTGCAAGCCTGCCGCGAATGCCCCCTGGCCGCGCAGGCCACGCAAGCCGTACCCGGACAAGGCCCGTTGCGGCCGCAGGTCATGCTGGTCGGCGAGCAGCCCGGGGACCAGGAAGACCTGCGAGGCCAGCCCTTCGTCGGGCCCGCGGGCCAACTGCTCGACCGCGCGCTGCGGCAACTCGCAGTCGCGCGCGACACCGTGTACCTCACCAACTCGGTGCGCCATTTCCGCTTCGAGCTGCGCGGAAGGCGACGCATCCACAAGACCCCGGGCCAGGTGGAGGCCCTGGCCTGCCGGCATTGGCTGGACGAGGAAATCGCCTTGGTGCAACCACGCGTGCTGGTCGCACTGGGCGCGACCGCTGCGCGGTCCTTGCTGGGTCGGCCGGTGGCCGTGACGTCGGAACGCGGGGAGTGGTTCGAGCGCCCGGATGGCCTGCGCGTCCTCGTGACGCTGCACCCGTCAGCCCTGTTGCACCTGCCTCCGCAGCAATTGCCCGAAGCGTTCGAGCAGTTCGTGGGCGATCTCGCGCAGGCCTGGGTGGGCCCGCCGGGTCAGTCCGCGTCGTGACAGGGCCCGTGCCAGCGCACGACGGGGTGCCCGCAGTGGGGACCCACCACGCTACCGGCACTCGTGCGCAACAAACCCTTCGGATCCCCGTCCCTCAGACCCTCCATAGCAGGCACGCGTGCTCAGAAGGCTTGGCCATGTGGCTTGCGCTCCGGCGCCGGATTGTCCGGCAAGGAGGCCGGCTGCGAACTGGTCTGCAACAGCACGGGGGCGAATGCAGCGTACGCGGGCAGGCCGCCGTTGAAGCGGGCGATGGACACGACGGCGGCGGCCGTGAAGGCGACGGGGATGAGCCAGGAGCCGGCAGAGGCGAGTCCGGCCTTGCGACGGATCTTTCTTTTCATGGCTTCCTCCAGGTGGCGATGGGGGCCGGAGCGGCTTGCCATCACTGTAGGAGACGATCCGCGTTTGGGACATAGCATGCATGCGCCTGCGCATCCCCCGTCGGCGCGAATCCATCCGGGAGAGGTCAGGCGCACACCGCCTGCAAGGGCACGCGCACGGTGACGCGCGTCCCCCCGGAGCCGCCGTGCACGTCGACGTTTCCGCCCAGCTGCGTGGCGCGCGTGCGCATGTTGGTGAGCCCGCGGCCGCTCGACTCCGGCGACACGCCCGCCGCACCGATGCCGTTGTCGCGCACCTCCAGCTCCAGCTTGCCGTCGACCAGCCGCAGCTGGACATCGACGATCGAGGCGCCGGCGTGCTTGACCACGTTGGTCAGCGCCTCCTGGGCCACGCGCAACAGCTGCAGCGAGGCATGCGGCGATAGCTGCAGGGCCTCGTCGGGCACGTCGATGTCCCAGCGGGCCTGGACGCCGCACGCGAGCAGCTGGCTGCGCCAGCGGAACAGGAAGTTGCCCAGGGTGGAGCGGAAGTCCTGCTCGCAGGGCGTCAGCGTGTCCAGGGCGAGCCGCATCTCCGAGATGCAGCCGCGCAGCGAATCGGCGATCTCGTCCGACGTGATCTCCCCGCGCTCCACCCGCGACAGCGAGACGAACAGGCGCGAGCCGAGACCGTCGTGGATGTCGCGCATGATGCGCTGGCGTTCCTGGCCGGCGGCGTTCTCGCGCTCGAGGGCGAACAGGCGCACGTAGTTGGCGGCGAGTTCCTTTTCGCGGTCGGCCACGCGCGCCTCCAGGGTCTGGTTGACGTCTTCCATCGAGCGCAGCGCGCCGATGAAGCGGCGGGTGAGCAGCCAGCCGATCGCCAGCAGCACCAGGCTGGCGCCCAGGTGCAGCAGCTGGAACCGTTGGGCGAACCAGGCTTCGAGCCACGGGATGGGCGGATCGAGTTCCCAGCGGATCAAATAGTCGTGCATGCCGGCCAGCGCGGCGATCGCCATGGTCACCGGCAACGCGGCCGATTCGAGCGTGGGCCGGCGCACCAGCGACCACACCGACACCGCGACGATGGTGGCGCCGATGGGCAGGAAGCCGCCGATCCACCACCGGTTCACGAGCGGTTCGGCGGCCACGCCCTGCGCCAGCATCCAGAGCGGTCCCAGCAGCCAGTAGCCGAAGAGCGCGCGCTCGAACCAGGGCTTGTGGATGCCCGCCAGCCTCCATGCCAGCACCGTCATCGCGACGATGAAGCCGCCGGTGGCCGAGTGCACGAGCAGTCGCCAGAAGGGCCACGCGGACGTGGGCACCACTTCGACGACGAAGGTGAGCGTGCGGATCCCCCACAGCGCCACCGCCAGGCCGAACAGGCCGTACATCACCTCGCCGCGCTGGCGCCACCAGATGTACAGGACCGAGAGCGAAACCAGCAGGCAGACGACGGCCGTGATCTGCGGCGTGACGCTGGCCCAGAAGAAATGCGCGTCGTGGAGCGGGGCGAGTTCCGGCATGGGGCCGACGCGCACGCGGGGAAAGCGCAGAGAACCGTCGGGCGCAGGCTGGACCCGCACCAGCAGTTCGTTGTCACCGGGACGCAGCAGCGCGGGGGGAAGCGACACGAGGTGCGGTCGTGCCCAGCGCACATGCGACTGCGCCGTGCTCTCCTGGATGGTGGCAAGCAGCGCGCCGTTCAGCCAGACCTGCCCGCCTTCGTACAGGTAAGGGAACAGGACACCCCAGGGCTGGGAGTCGCCCGGCGCGTGGTCGAAGCCAACGCGGTACCAGCTGGCGGTCGGCACGACCTTGGGGCGCGACTTGCGCCAGAGGTCCGGCAGCGTGACAGCCTTCCAGGCCGCGGTCGCATCGGGCGGCGTGCGGGACGCCTCGCTCACCATGAGTGCGCCCGGCGGCTCCTGCACCACCGCCTGCGCCGCGGATGCCAGGCACAGCCAGCAGGCCAGCGCCAGCAGCCAGGTGAGGCCGATCGGCCGCGCACGCATCACAGCAGGCCCAGCTGGGTGGCCTCGTAGACGGCTTCGCCACGGGAATGCACGGCGAGCTTGCGATAGATCTTGCGCACGTGGGCCACCACCGTGTGCGGCGAGATGCCCATGAGTTCGCTGATGGTGTCGAAGCTCAGGCCCTTCGCGGTCAGGCGCAGCAGTTCGGTCTCCCGCTCCGTGAGCGGCGATCCCCCCTTGGCCGTCGGCGCCGGCCCCACGCGCACCGGCCCCATCGCGAGGCGGAAGCGAGCGAGGATGCGGCGTGCGATGCCGGGGCTGATGGGCGAGCCGCCACCGCGCAGGTCGCGAACGCTGGCGACGATGCCTTCGGGCAGGGCATCCTTCAACAGGTAGCCCGCGGCGCCGGCCTCGATGGAATCGAGCACATGCTGGTCGTCGTCGAACATCGTCACCACCAGCACGTCGCTGCCGCAGCCGCGCCGCATCACGTGGCGAATGACTTCGACGCCATCGAGGTCGGGCAGCCCCAGGTCGAGCAGGATGACGTCGGGCGGCTGCGCATCGATCATCGCGATCGCGGTGCGTGCCGTGGCGGCGCTGCCGGCCAGGGCCAGTGCGGAATCGGACAGGACGGCGTTGGTGAACCGGCGCATGAACTCGGGTTCATCCTCGACGATGAGCACGCTCGTTGACATTCGCAGCTCCAAGAATGAAACCATTGTGGTACGCGAATGCCTTTTCCGCCTCTGCCAAATGGGTCGCCGGGGGCACATCCCCTTACCTGGCTTTGCGCGGACGGCGATTGCTCTTCGCGTGCGCGACAAGACGCGCACGCACCATGGCGGATCGAACAGGAGCAGTACCCATGAAGAAATCAGCCATCGTCTGTGCGGTCCTCGCCGGCACCCTCGGCTTCAGCAGCCTGGCGTCCGCCCGCGAATGGGGCGAGCGCGAGCACGACCGTGGGGATCGAGGCCCTCGCGCGGAGCAGCGGCAGGAGCGACATGAGCGGCAGGATCGCCGTTTCGATCGAGGCGACGATCGCGCCTTCCACCAGGGATCCCGGACGGGAATGCAGCAGCCGCGGTACGGGTACGAGGCGCCCCGCTACGCGGCTCCGGGCTACGACCATGGCTATGGCCAGCCCATCCATGGCGGTCATGGCCAGCGCTTCTACCGCGGCGGCTACCTGCCGCACCAGTACCGCAGCCACGCCTACTACGTGAACGACTGGCGCGCATTCAACGGCCTGTACGCGCCGCCCTATGGCCAGCAGTGGGTGAACGTCGACGGCGAGTTCCTGCTGGTGGCGCTGACGACCGGCCTGATCGCGAACGCGATCCTCGGCAGCTACTGACGAACCACGCGAGCCTAGCGGCGCTGCCGGGCCAGGCGCATTTCGTTCGCGCCCTGGTCCGCGCCGCTGGCCGGCACCGCTTCGCCGGTGCGGTCACGCACCGTGTCGAGGCGCTCCTGCAACAGTTCGGGCGCGTCCGGCGTGATGCCCACGAAAGCGCCTTGGGTCAGCGTGACGTGGGCGGCCTCGAAGCCACCTGCGCCGGCGCACAGCGTGGTGCGCGTCGGGGCATCCTGGGCGGCCAGCACCAGCATCGCGGGCACCACGGCCTCCGGGCCGAAGGCCTGCTGCATGTCGGGCGGAAACAAGGCTTCCGTCATGCGGGTCACGGCGGTGGGGGCGAGGCAGTTCACCCGGATGTCGTTCTTCATGCCCTCGATGGCGAGGGTCTGCATCAGCCCGACCAGCGCCATCTTCGCGGCACCATAGTTGGCCTGGCCGAAGTTGCCGTACAGCCCCGAGGACGAGGTCGTCAACACGATGCGGCCGTACTTCTGCTGCGTCATCACGGTCCACAGCGCCTTGCAGCAGTGCACCGCGCCCATCAGGTGGACGTCCAGCACGAGGCGGAAGTCGTCCAGGTCCATCTTGCCGAAGCTCTTGTCGCGCAGGATGCCGGCATTGCTGACCAGCACGTCGACGCGGCCCCACGCATCCATTGCCTGCTGCACCATCGCCTGGACGGCAGGAAAGTCGGTGACGGACGCGCCGTTGGCGATGGCCTCGCCGCCGGTCGCCCGGATCTCGGCGACCACCCGTTGCGCGGCCGACGACGAGCCGCCCGACCCGTCGACGGCGCCCCCCAGGTCATTGACCATGACCTTCGCCCCGCGTGCGGCCAGGGCCAGTGCATGCTGGCGTCCCAGGCCACCCCCGGCACCTGTGACGATGGCCACACGCCCGCTGAAATCCAAGCTCATCCTGTCTCCGTTGCTGGCAAAAAACGGTCGAATGTAGCGCACGGGCCCGACGCAAAGTAGCGCGCCCGTTTGTTGGGCGAAGCTGACCGCTCGCGTCGCCCACCCTTGCCTAATTGCATCAATCTGTAAAACTCAGACCCGCTCAACAGTCGAGCCTCCGGGAAACTGTCCGGGGCGACTGACAACAACAGGAACAAGGGGCCACTCATGGGGATGCTCGATCTGCTGCTGGGACGAAAGGCGGGGCCACCGCCCAAGCCGCACAATTCCCATCCCGCCCAGAACAGCATCCAGTTCGAAGCGTCCCAGCTGTCGCCGCAATCGGTGACTTCGGTGCGCAAGGACGTGCTGCGCCTGGTTCTGCGCGAACTGCTCACCCGCAACGGGATCCCGCAAGGCTGGGTGTCTGCCGACATGCTGCGCACCACCAGCAGCAAGCGCCAGGAGGGCCTGCACGTCCGCTTCCTGGTGCGTCGCCGGGAGCCGCGCCTGCTGGAGCACGGTCCCGCCATCGAACAGGAGTTCGCTCATCGCCTGTTGATCCTCGATCCGCAGGCCCGCGACTGGCTCACCGGTTTCTCCTGGCAGTTCGTGCTCGACGACACCGGCGAGTGTCCGCCGTTGCCCCATCCGGGATCGTGGACCGCACCCGCTGCACCGCCGCCGGAGGCACCCGGCCGGGCGCCGCTCACCAAGCCGGCGGACATCATCGAGGGACCCATGGTCCTTCCGCGCACCTCGGACGAAGTCCGCGCCGACCTCGAACAGCTGCTCGCCCTGCGCGATGCCGACCAGAAGCGCCATGCCCACGGCGGCGACCACTTCGCTGCCACCCGGCCCGCCACGCTCTGACGCGCCCCCCGCGCGTCCCCGCGGCGCGCCGGCCGCGGCACTCGGG
>NZ_JBFUKP010000019.1:0-96758 GCF_056400765.1 Ramlibacter sp. P4_H7 | reverse complement strand
AGCCATTTGCGCGCGGTGGGCGCGGTCACGCCCTGCTGGTCGGCGGCATCCGGGGCGCTCAGGCCGCGCAGTGTCATGGCTTGAACCATTTCGAGACGACGGGCCAACGTCAGTCTGGCATTCTTGTGAATGTTCATCTGGTTGAGTTCCTTGAGTAAGACGGGGGGTTTGGCGATTCCCAGTCTCTCAAACTCAACTCAGATGGACAGATACAACCTATTGGACCTTCACAACTAGGTCGCCAGCGCGCGCGCCACCGCCACGCCGGAGCGCACGGCCCCTTCCAGCGTCGCGGGGTAGGGGCCTTCGACATAGTCGCCGCAGGCCCAGAGTCCCGGCGCGATCGCCATCGATGGCCGCCGCAGGCCCGGCACGCACGCGAAGGTCGCGCGCTTTTCCACGATCGTGCGCAGCGGCTGCACCTGCCAGCCTTCAGCCTTCGCCTGTGCCACCACCTGTTGCTCAAGGACGGCCTTGTCGGCCGTGCTCGCGCTCACGACGAAGGCGAGCAGCCCGGCGGGACCGCCGAGCTGCGAACGGTCGAACACGAACTGCGCCGGCGCGCCGGGACCGGAAGCCAGGGCCAGCATGGGCAACGGCAGCCGCGGGCCGCCCGTCACGTAGAGGGTCGCGATCGCCTCGTGGGTGAGCGCCTGCGCGTCGGCCAGCCAGCGTCCGGCGACTATCCCGCTGTCCTGCAGCAAGCGCGCGGCCTCCGACGCGGGCGTGGCCAGCACCACGGCGTCGTGCTGATCGGCATCCACCCGCCAGCCGTTCCCATCGGGACGCAGCGCTTGCGCGCGCTGGCCGATGCGAAGTTGCGCGCCACGTGCGCGCAGCCACGCTTCGGCCGCGTCCGGGAAGATGCGACCCAGTTCCTGCCGCGGCAGCAGCAGGTTGGAGCCCCCCCAGGCCCCGTGTCCGCGGCCGAACAGCGCATCACGCAGCACGCGCAGGAATACGGTCGCGCTGGAGCGCTCGGCCGGGGTGTTGAGCGCCGAGACGCACAACGGTTCGATCAGCTGGGCGCGCACCCGGGGCGTGAGCGATCGCGTGAGCTCGGCGACGCTGAGGGCGTCGTCGCAGCGAAAGCCCGCCAGTTGCCAGGCCGCCGCCGCGCGCAGCAGCGACAGCTTGTCGCGCCAGTTCCAGCCGCTTGCGCCCAGGATGCCGGCGGCCGCATCCCAAGGCGCGGGCCAGGAGGGCAGGGCGAGGCCCCGACCCTGCGGATCGCGCAGCACCAGCGGCATCCGCAGCATCGCCGCTTCGGTCGCGACGCCCACGTGCTCCATGAGCCGGAAGGTCTCGACGTAGGCCCCGATCAGGATGTGCTGGCCATTGTCCAGCGTGGCGGTGCCTCCCTGCGGAAGCGGCACTTCGAGCGTCCGCGCACGTCCGCCGAGCGTGCGGGCGGCCTCGTAGACGGTGACGGCGTGCCCGGCCTCGACGGCTTCCACGGCCGCGGCGAGCCCGGCCCATCCCGCGCCGATGATGGCGACGCGCCGCGTCACCCCATGCGTCCTAGCGCTTGCACCTTCCAAGCCAGCCACAGCTTGCGCACGGGCGTGAGGCTGATGCGCTGCTTGAGCACCTGGAAGTCCTCGGCTTCGATCTCGCGCAGGAGGGTCCGGTAGATGCTGGCCATCATCAGGCCCGGCTTCTGGGCACGCCGGTCTTCCGCCGGCAGCAGCGCGAGCGCCGCGTCGTAGAGCGCGTGCGCGCGCTGCGCCTGGAAACGCATCAGCGCCACGAAGCGCTCGGAGTGCTTGCGTTGCAGGATCTCGTGCGCCTTCACGTCGAACTGCTGAAGCTCGTTGACGGGCAGGTAGATCCGGCCGCGCATCGCGTCTTCGCCGACGTCGCGGATGATGTTCGTGAGCTGGAAGGCGTGCCCGAGCTTGTGGGCGTAGTCGGTGGTGGCGGCCTGCGTCTGTCCGAAGATGCGCGCCGAGACCTCGCCCACCACGCCGGCCACGAGGTGGCAGTAGCGCTGAAGTGCGGTGTAGTCCAGGTAGCGGGTCTGCTCCAGGTCCATCTGGCAGCCACGGATCACGGCCTGCAGTTGCGCCTGCTCCAGCCCGAAGGCTTCGATGCTGGGCATCAGCGCCTGCATCACCGGATGCGACGGCTTTCCCGCAAAGGCCTGCGCGACCTCGGATTGCCACCAGGCGAGCTTGGCCTGCGCCACGCTCGGCTCGTGCACTTCGTCCACCACGTCGTCGACCTCGCGGCAGAAGGCGTAGAAGGCCGTGATGGCAGCGCGGCGCGGTGGCGGCAGAAAGAGGAAGGCGTAATAGAAGCTGCTGCCCGAGGCTGCGGCCTTCTGCTGGACGTACTGTTCCGGCGTCATAGGGGTCAGGGGCAAGATTTTCACATCCGCAGGGCGTGCCACAGCATGGGCACGGCATCGGCTGGGCCCAGAGTGGGTCGGCGCTGCGTGGTTCGGTACCCCAAAGACTCGATGCGGCGCAGGATGCGCAAGCCGCCTTGCACCACCAGGCGCAGCTCCCAGCCCGCCCGGCCCGGCACCGCGTGCACGAGCGGCGCGCCCGACAGCATCAGCTCGCGGGTCCACCCGCACAGGTCGCGCACCAGCGCGGCCAAGTTCGCGTGCGACGACCAGGTTTGCGGCAAGGCCGGATCGATGCCATGCAGCAGGGCGTCGGTCGCGGGCAGGTAGTAGCGCCCCCGCGGCAGGTCGACGCTCAGGTCCTGCCAGAAGTTGGCGAGTTGCAGGGCACTGCAGATGGCGTCGCTTTGCGCCAGCGCAGGCGTTCCGGTCACGCCGTAAAGGTGCAGCATGAGTCGTCCCACCGGGTTTGCGGAGCGACGGCAGTAATCCAGGAGCTCTTCACGGTTGCGATATCCGGTGCGATCCCGGGTCTTCTCCACGTCCTGGCGGAAAGCATCGAGCAGGTCGAACAGGGGCTGCCCAGGCAGCGCGAACTCCACACGGGCGGTTCCCAGCGCGGAAAAGACGCCTTCCCAGCGTCCCGAGCCCCTGTTGCCTGCCAGGCACGCGGAAAGGTCGTTCTTGTAGGCCTGAAGGTCCGCGAGACGGTTACCCTCTGTTGCATTTCCCTCATCCGCGATATCGTCAGCCGTACGCGCAAACCAATACAGCGCGGCAACCGGCCGCCGCAGTCGGGAAGGGCACAGCCAGGAGGCGACGGGGAAATTTTCGTAGTGCTCGACCGGGCGGTGCCGGTCGTCAGGGCGGGAGATCACGTCCTGATTGTCGCTTGACAGGCTCTGCAGCCTTTTTTAGATTACTAACCGGTCAGTCATTAGCGGTGACAACTTACCGCCGACCCATCTCCTTCCTTCAAGGCGTACCCGTTCACGGATTTCCTATGGTGACCAACGATTCCTTCCGCCCGGCACTCTGGAGCGTGGCCCTGCTGCCGATCGCCTTGCTGCTGGGCTGCTCCCGCAATGACGCGCCGCCCGAACCCGTCCGGGCGGTGAAGGTGATCACCGTGGCCGCTTCGGGCATGCAGTCGCGACACGAGTTCTCCGGTGAAGTCCGAGCCCGCGTCGATTCGCGCCTGGGTTTCCGCGTGGGGGGAAAGATCACCCACCGCGCGGCGGAGGCGGGCCAGCACGTGAAAGCCGGCACCGTCCTGGCGCAGCTCGATCCCCAGGATTACCGGCTTGCTGCCGAAGCTGCGCGCGCCCAGGTCGCCGCGGCGAGCACCAACCGCGACCTGGCGGCGGCGGATTACAAGCGCTACGTGGCCCTGCGCGAGCAGAACTTCATCAGCGGCGCTGAACTGGAACGGCGCGACACCGCGCTGAAGGCGGCGCAGGCGCAACTGGAACAGGCCCAGGCGCAGCTCGCGTCGCAGGGCAACCAGGCTCGTTATACGAACCTGGTGGCGGATGTCTCCGGCGTCGTCACGGCGGTCGAGGCCGAACCCGGCCAGGTGGTGAGCGCCGGCACGCCCGTCGTCCGGATCGCCGCCGATGGTCCGCGCGACGTCGTGTTCGCCGTCCCGGAGGACAAGGTCGTCGCCGTGCGCGCCGGCACTCCTGTGCAGGTGCGCCTGTGGGGCAGCGAAGCCCTCATGAACGGCCAGATCCGGGAGGTCGCCGCCAGCGCGGATCCCGCCACCCGCACCTACGCGGTCAAGGTGTCGCTCGAACCCTCGGCCCAGCCGCCGCTGGGGGCCACCGTGACCGTCCTGCCTCAGCTGCCCACCGTCGCCGGAGGGCAAGTGATCAAGATCCCGATCAGCGCCTTGCGCCAGGAAGGCCAGGGCAGTGCGGTGTGGGTGCTCGACAAGGCGTCGATGACCGTGCGATCGCAACCCGTTCAACTCGCCACGGCCGATGGCAACGAAGCGGTGATCGCGGCCGGACTGCAGCCGGGCATGGTGATCGTGTCGGCCGGCGTGCACGTGCTGGCGCCCGGGCAGAAGGTGTCGGTCTGGCAGGAAAAGACCTCTTACACCCCCGCCCTCGCCACCGACCAGGCGCGCAAGCCGGTCGCGGGCGCGGCCCAGGCAGCCACTCTCACAACCACGCGCTGACACCGCCATGAGCGAGACTCCCGAGGAGCGCCAGCGCTTCAACCTCTCCCGCTGGGCGCTGGAACACCCGGCCCTCACGCGTTACCTGATCGTGGTGCTGATGGTGCTGGGCATGGCCAGCTACTTCCAGCTGGGACAGGACGAAGATCCGCCCTTCACGTTCCGCGCCATGATCCTGCGCGTGTTCTGGCCGGGGGCCACGGCGCAACAGGTGGCCGAGCAGGTGACCGACAAGATCGAGCGCACCCTGCAGGAAGTGCCGTACGCGGACATCATCCGCAGCTACTCCAAGCCCGGCGAAACGCTGATCGTGCTGCAGATCAAGGACTCCTCGCGCGCGGCGGAGGTGCCCAACGTCTGGTACACGGTGCGCAAGAAGGTCGGGGACATCCGCAACACCTTGCCTGCGGGCGTGGTCGGTCCCTTCTTCAACGACGAATACGGCGACGTCTTCGGCGTGATCTACGCGCTGGAGGCGGACCAGGGTTACGGGTACGCGGAGGTGAAGACCTTCGCCGACGACGTGCGCCAGCAGCTGCTGCGCGTGCCGGACGTGGCCAAGGTCGAACTGTTCGGCGTGCAGGACGAAAAGCTGTACATCGAGATCTCGCAGAAGCGTCTCGCACAGCTGGGACTGGACCTCAATCAGGTGCTGCAGCAGCTGGGACAGCAGAACGCGGTGGAGGCGGCCGGCGCCGTGCAGACGCCGTTGGAGGTGGTGCAGGTGCGCGTCGCCGGCCAGTTCGAGGCGGTGGAGCAGTTGCAGGCGATGCCGATCCGCGGCGCTTCCGGCAACCAGCTGCGCCTGGGCGACCTCGCCGAGGTCAAGCGCGGCTACGTCGATCCACCCCAGGTGAAGGTGCGCCACGGCGGCAAGGAAGTGATCGCCCTGGGGGTGTCCATGGCCAAGGGCGGCGACATCATCCGCCTGGGGCAGTCGCTGAAGGCGGCGACCAGCCGCATCGACGACGGCTTGCCCGCGGGCATCCGGCTGGTGCAGGTGCAGGACCAGCCCCGGGCAGTGTCGACGTCGGTCAACGAGTTCGTGCGGGTGCTGATCGAGGCGGTGGCGATCGTGCTCGCCGTGAGCTTCATCAGCCTGGGGCTGCACAAGCGGCCGGAGCCCGGGCTGCCGCTGTGGAAGCGCTGGTATGTGGACATGCGTCCCGGCCTGGTGGTGGGCATCACGATTCCCCTGGTGCTCGCGGTGACCTTCCTGGCGATGTTCTACTGGGGCATCGGCCTGCACAAGATCTCGCTCGGCTCCCTGATCATCGCGCTGGGCCTGCTGGTGGACGACGCCATCATTGCCGTGGAGATGATGGTCCGGAAGATGGAGGAGGGCTACGACAAGGTCCGCGCCGCCACCTTCGCGTACGAAGTGACGGCCATGCCCATGCTGACCGGGACGCTGATCACGGCCACCGGTTTCCTGCCGATCGGCATGGCGCGTTCCACGGTGGGCGAGTACACCTTCGCCATCTTCGCGGTGACGGTGATCGCACTGGTGCTGAGCTGGCTCGTCTCCGTCTACTTCGTGCCTTACCTGGGCACCCACCTGCTCAAGGCCAAGCCCGTGTCGAGCGGGCACCAGGAGCATTTCGACACGCCGTTCTATCGACGCTTCCGGGCGACCGTGGACTGGTGCGTGGAGCACCGCTGGCTCACCATCGGTGCCACGCTGCTGACCTTCGCCCTGGGCATCGTCGGCATGGGCAAGGTGCAGCAGCAGTTCTTCCCGGACTCCAGCCGGCCAGAGATCCTGGTGGACATCTGGTTCGCCGAGGGCACTTCGTTCGCGGCGAACGAGGACGTCACCAAGCGGCTGGAGAAGCGGCTCATGGGCCTGCCGGACATCACCAGTGTCACGACCTGGGTCGGTTCCGGCGTGCCGCGCTTCTACCTGCCGCTGGACCAGATCTTCCCGCAGAGCAATGCCTCGCAGCTGATCGTGCTGCCGAAGGACCTGCCCACCCGCGAGACCGTCCGCAAGCAGTTGCCCGCGCTGCTGGCCAAGGAATTTCCTGAGGTGCGCTCGCGCGTCAAGCTGCTGCCCAACGGCCCGCCGGTTCCCTATCCCGTGCAGTTCCGTGTGATGGGGCCCGATCCCAAGGTGCTGCGCGAGCGGGCGGACGAAGTGAAGGAGGCGATGCGCCAGAGCCCCAACACGCGCGGCGTCAACGACAACTGGAACGAGTCGGTGAAGGTGCTGCGGATGGAGGTGGACCAGGCGAAAGCGCGCGCGCTCGGCGTGACCAGCCAGTCGATCGCGCAGGCCAGCCGCACGACGCTCAACGGCACGTCCGTGGGCCAATACCGCGAAGGCGACAAGCTGATCGACATCGTGCTGCGGCAGCCGCTGGACGAGCGCAATGCGATCAGCGACCTGGGCAACGGCTATCTGCCGACCACCTCGGGCAAGGCGATCCCGCTGACGCAGATCGCCAAGCCGGTGTTCACCTGGGAGCCCGGCGTGATGTGGCGCGAGGGCCGCAACTACGCGATCACGGTGCAGTCGGACATCGTGGAGGGCCTGCAGGGCGCAACGGTGACACAGGAACTGCTGCCCAAGCTGAAGGCGCTGGAAGCCCGCTGGCCCCAGGGTTACCGCATCCAGGTGGCGGGTGCGGTGGAGGAAAGCAGCAAGGGCTCTTCCTCCATCGCCGCCGGCGTGCCGGTGATGCTCTTCATCACGTTCACGTTGCTGATGCTGCAGTTGCAGAGTTTCTCGCGCGCGATGCTGGTGTTCCTCACCGGCCCTCTGGGCATCGCCGGCGTCGCGGGCGCCCTTCTGCTGCTGAACCGGCCGTTCGGTTTCGTGGCCCTGCTGGGCGTGATCGCCCTGATGGGCATGATCCAGCGCAACTCGGTGATCCTGATCGATCAGATCGAGCAGGACCGTGCCCGGGGCGTCCCCACCTGGAACGCGATCGTCGAAGCCGCGGTGCGCCGCCTGCGTCCCATCGTGCTGACCGCGGCGGCGGCGGTCCTGGCCATGATCCCCCTGTCGCGCTCCGTGTTCTGGGGTCCCATGGCCGTCGCGATCATGGGCGGGCTGATCGTCGCCACCGTGCTGACGCTGCTGGCGCTGCCCGCCATGTACGCGGCGTGGTTCCGGGTCAAGCGCGAGGATTCTTCGCCGTCGCCGCTGGCCGCGGAGCCGGTGCCCGTGTAACGGTTAAAATCGCCTGTTGACCGGATTCGAGCGGGCGGTCGGGTTTTCCTGGCCGTCCGCTTTTCCCTTTCAGTGACCCGCGCGGGTGGCGAAATTGGTAGACGCACCAGGTTTAGGTCCTGACGCCAGCAATGGCGTGTCGGTTCGAGTCCGACCCCGCGCACCACGAACGCGTTTTTTCCAACCGAGATGATCATGGCCGTGACCGTAGAAACCCTGGACAAGCTGGAACGCAAGATGACGCTGACGCTGCCCGTCAACGCCATCCAGTCCGAAGTCGATTCCCGCCTGAAGAAGCTGGCGCGCACCGTCAAGATGGACGGCTTCCGACCCGGCAAGGTGCCGCTGTCGGTCGTGGCGCAACGCTACGGCTACTCCGTTCAGTACGAAGTGATGAACGACAAGGTGGGCGAGGCCTTTGCCGCCACCGCCAACGAGGCCAAGCTGCGCGTGGCCGGCCAGCCCAAGATCACCGAGAAGGAAGGCGCGCCCGAGGGCGAACTAGCCTTCGACGCCGTGTTCGAGGTGTATCCCGAGGTGAAGATCGCCGACCTGGCGGAGGCCGAAGTCGAGAAGATCAGCACCGAGGTGAGCGATGCCGCGATCGACCGCACGCTGGACATCCTGCGCAAGCAGCGCCGTACCTTCGCCCAGCGCGCGCAGGACGCCACCGTGCAGGTGGGTGACCGCGTGAGCGTGGACTTCGAAGGCAAGATCGACGGCGAGACCTTCGAGGGCGGCAAGGCCGAGGACTTCCAGTTCATGGTCGGCGAAGGCCAGATGCTCAAGGAATTCGACGAGGCGGTGCGCGGCATGAAGGCGGGCGAGAGCAAGACCTTCCCGCTGGCGTTCCCGGCCGATTACCACGGCAAGGACGTGGCGGGAAAGACGGCCGACTTCATGGTCACCGTCAAGAAGCTCGAGTCCTCCAACCTGCCGGAAGTCAACGAAGCCTTCGCCAAGTCCCTCGGCATCCAGGACGGCACCGTCGACGCGCTACGCGCCGACATCCGCAAGAACCTCGAGCGCGAAGTCAAGTTCCGCCTGCTGGCGCGCAACAAGCAGGCCGCGATGGACGCGCTGGTCGCGAAGTCCGAGCTCGACCTGCCCAAATCGATCGTGCAGAACGAGATCGACCGCCTCATCGAATCGCAGCGCAACGAGCTCAAGCAGCGCGGCCTGAAGGACGTCGAGAAGCTGCCGATCCCTGACGACATCGTGCGCCCGCAGGCCGAGCGCCGCGTTCGCCTGGGCCTGGTGGTGGCCGAACTGGTGCGCGCCAACAGCCTGGATGCGAAGCCCGACCAGATCAAGCAGCACATCGAGGAACTGGCGGCGAGCTACGAGCGTCCTGCCGACGTGGTGCGCTGGTACTACGGCGACAACCGCCGCCTGGCCGAGGTGGAAGCGATCGTGATCGAGAACAACGTCACCGACTTCATCCTGTCGAAGGCAAAGACCGTCGAGAAGAAGGTGGAATTCGACGAGCTGATGGGCCAGCAGCAAGCCTGACGCGGCGTCGAAGACCGTCCACGGTTTCGGCAGAAACCGCGCTCCTGATACGGCCAAGGGCCGGGCAGGCCTTGTCAAAGGCCTCCCCGGCCCCAATTCCATTCAGGCTAAAGTACAGCCAAGACAACGGAGCACATTCCCCCATGAGCGCACTTGAAACCCAGGGCCTGGGCCTGATCCCCATGGTCATCGAGCAGTCCGGCCGCGGCGAGCGGTCGTACGACATCTATTCGCGCCTGCTGCGCGAGCGCGTCGTGTTCCTGGTCGGCCCGGTGAACGACCAGACGGCGAACCTGGTGGTGGCGCAGCTGCTGTTCCTGGAATCCGAGAACCCGGACAAGGACATCTCCTTGTACATCAACTCCCCGGGCGGCAGCGTCAGCGCCGGCATGGCGATCTACGACACGATGAACTTCATCAAGCCGTCGGTCTCCACCCTGTGCACGGGCATGGCGGCGTCGATGGGCGCCTTCCTGCTTGCGGCCGGCGAGAAGGGCAAGCGCTTCGCGCTGCCCAACTCCAAGATCATGATCCACCAGCCCCTGGGCGGCATGCAGGGCCAGGCGACGGACATCGAGATCCATGCGCGCGACATCCTGAGGACCAAGGGCACGCTGAACAAGATCCTGGCGGAGCGCACCGGCCAGCCGCTCGAGAAGATCGAGCGCGACACGGATCGCGACTATTTCCTCGAGGCGGAAGAGGCGAAAGCCTACGGCCTGGTGGACCAGGTCATCGCAAAAAGGCCCTGAGAAATTCCCGCAACGCGGTTGCAGTGCAGCAACGGCGCCTCCGGGAAACCGGGGCGCCGTTTGTTGTATGGTTATCATTGATTCAAGTAACGAAGGCACGGACCCATGGCCGACCGAAAAGGCTCCTCCAGCGAGAAAACGCTTTACTGCTCGTTCTGCGGGAAGAGCCAGCACGAGGTCAAGAAACTCATCGCAGGTCCTTCGGTCTTCATCTGCGACGAGTGCATCGACCTGTGCAACGAGATCATCCGCGACGAACTTCCCGCGGGTGACGAGCAGCGGGAGGCGCGCGGCGACCTGCCGACCCCTGCCGAGATCAAGGGCAACCTCGACAACTACGTGATCGGCCAGGAGCCCGCCAAGCGCGCGCTCTCCGTAGCGGTCTACAACCACTACAAGCGCCTGCGCCACAAGGACAAGGCCAAGAAGGACGAAGTCGAGCTCACCAAGAGCAACATCCTCCTGATCGGCCCCACCGGTTCCGGCAAGACCCTGCTGGCGCAGACCCTGGCGCGCATGCTGGACGTTCCCTTCGTGATGGCCGATGCCACCACGCTGACCGAAGCCGGCTACGTCGGCGAGGACGTCGAGAACATCATCCAGAAGCTGCTGCAGAACTGCAATTACGAAGTCGAGCGCGCGCAGCGGGGCATCGTGTACATCGACGAGATCGACAAGATCTCGCGCAAGTCCGACAACCCCTCCATCACGCGCGACGTATCCGGTGAAGGCGTGCAGCAGGCGCTGCTCAAGCTGATCGAAGGCACCATGGCCAGCGTGCCGCCCCAGGGCGGGCGCAAGCACCCGAACCAGGACTTCCTGCAGATCGACACGACCAACATCCTGTTCATCTGCGGCGGCGCCTTCGCGGGACTGGAAAAGGTGATCGAGCAGCGCACCGAAGCGTCCGGCATCGGCTTCGGCGCCAACGTTCGCAGCAAGAAGGACCGCACGCTGTCGGACATGTTCCGCGACGTCGAGCCGGAAGACCTGATCAAGTTCGGCCTGATCCCCGAACTGGTCGGCCGCCTCCCGGTGGTCGCGACCCTTGCCGAGCTGACGGAAGATGCGCTGGTGCAGATCCTGACCGAGCCGAAGAACGCGATGGTCAAGCAGTACGCCAAGCTGCTCGCCATGGAAGGCGTCGACCTCGAGGTCCGGCCGAATGCCCTGAAGGCGATCGCGCGCAAGGCGCTGAACCGCAAGACCGGCGCGCGCGGCCTGCGCTCGATCCTGGAACAGTCGCTGATCGACACGATGTTCGAACTGCCCAACATCAGCAATGTCGAAAAGGTGGTGGTCGAGGAGAGCACCATCGAGGAAAGCAAGCCACCGCTGCTCGTCTACCGCGAGGCGGCGAAGAAGGCCTGATGATCCGGGACAGGGCCTTCCCCCTCCAGGCTGCAACGGCCCACCTCCTGTCCCCCCTTCTTTTTTTGTGCCATTTGGTCCCGTCCGCCCTTCTGGGGAGCGGCCGGGTTGAAAATGTCCTTTTGCCAGCCATATTCGGCTGAGTCTCATTCCAAGGATCACCATGTCCGGACATACCCCCCTGCCTTCTGACCCGATGGACCTGCCGCTCCTGCCCCTGCGGGACGTGGTGGTGTTCCCCCACATGGTCATCCCCCTGTTCGTTGGCCGGCCCAAGAGCATCAAGGCGCTGGAAGCCGCCATGGAGGCCGAGCGCCGAATCATGCTGGTGGCGCAGAAGGCCGCCGCGAAGGATGAGCCCTCCGTCTCGGACATGTTCGAGGTCGGCTGCATCTCCACGATCCTGCAGATGCTGAAGCTGCCCGACGGCACCGTGAAGGTCCTGGTCGAGGGCCAGCAGCGCGCGCAGGTTTCCAAGATCGTGGACGGCAACCAGCACTTCACCGCCACCGTCGTACCGGTGGAAAGCCCGTCGTCGGACGGCAAATCGTCGGAGATCGAGGCGCTGCGCAGGGCCGTGCTCCAGCAGTTCGACCAGTACGTCAAGCTCAACAAGAAGATCCCGCCGGAGATCCTGACTTCGATCGCCTCCATCGACGATCCGGGCCGCCTCGCCGACACGATCGCCGCGCACCTGCCGCTCAAGCTGGACAACAAGCAGGTCGTGCTGGACCTCGCCGAGGTCAAGCCCCGCCTGGAGAACCTGTTCGAGCAGATCGAGCGCGAGGTCGAGATCCTCAACGTGGACAAGCGCATCCGCGGGCGCGTGAAGCGCCAGATGGAAAAGAACCAGCGCGACTTCTACCTCAACGAGCAGGTCAAGGCGATTCAGAAGGAGCTCGGCGAGGGCGAAGAGGGCGCCGACATCGAGGAGATCGAAAAGAAGATCAAGCTCGCCAAGATGCCCAAGGACGCCAAGAAGAAGGCGGACGCCGAGCTGAAGAAGCTGAAGCTGATGTCGCCCATGTCGGCCGAGGCGACGGTGGTGCGCAACTACATCGAAGTGCTGACGGGCCTGCCGTGGGCCAAGAAGACCAAGATCAAGCACGACCTGGCCTATGCCGAACAGGTGCTGAACGAGGACCACTGGGGCCTCGAGAAGGTCAAGGACCGCATCCTCGAGTACCTCGCGGTGCAGCAGCGCGTCGACAAGGTGAAGGCGCCCATCCTGTGCCTGGTCGGCCCTCCGGGCGTCGGCAAGACCTCGCTGGGGCAGTCGATCGCGAAGGCGACCGGCCGCAAGTACGTGCGCCAGGCGCTCGGCGGCATGCGTGACGAGGCCGAGATTCGCGGGCACCGCCGCACCTACATCGGCGCCATGCCGGGCAAGGTGCTGCAGTCGCTGTCCAAGGTCGGCACGCGCAACCCGCTGTTCCTGCTCGACGAGATCGACAAGCTGGGCCAGGACTTCCGCGGCGATCCGGCCTCGGCGCTGCTGGAAGTGCTGGATCCCGAGCAGAACCACACCTTCAGCGACCACTACGTCGAGGTCGACTTCGACCTGTCGGACGTGATGTTCGTGGCCACCTCGAACTCGATGAACATCCCGCCGGCGCTGCTGGACCGGATGGAGGTGATCCGCCTCTCGGGCTACACCGAGGACGAGAAGACCAACATCGCCATGCGCTACCTGCTGCCCAAGCAGATGAAGAACAACGGCGTGAAGGAAGAAGAGCTGCTGGTCGACGTATCGGCTGTGCGCGACATCGTCCGCTACTACACGCGGGAAGCCGGCGTCCGTTCGCTGGAACGCGAGCTGTCCAAGATCTGCCGCAAGGTGATCAAGGGGCTGCAGCTGAAGAAGATGACGCCGAAGGTGATCGTCAACGCCGACAACCTCAACGACTTCCTGGGCGTGCGCAAGTTCACCTACGGGCGTGCGGAAGCGCAGAACCAGGTCGGCCAGGTGGTCGGCCTCGCCTGGACCGAAGTCGGCGGCGACCTGCTGACCATCGAGGCGGCACTGATGCCCGGCAAGGGCCAGGTGCTGCGCACCGGTTCGCTGGGCGACGTGATGAAGGAGTCGGTGGAAGCTGCGCGCACCGTGGTGCGCAGCCGCTCGCGCCGCCTGGGCATCAAGGACGACGTGTTCGAGAAGAAGGACATCCACGTGCACGTGCCCGACGGTGCGACGCCCAAGGACGGCCCTTCCGCCGGCGCGGCAATGACGACGGCCATCGTGTCGGCTCTCACGGGCATCCCCGTGCGCGCGGACGTCGCGATGACCGGCGAGATCACGCTGCGCGGCGAGGTCACGGCGATCGGCGGCCTCAAGGAAAAGCTGCTGGCGGCGCTGCGCGGCGGCATCAAGACGGTGCTGATCCCGGAGGAGAACACCAAGGACCTGCAGGACATTCCCGAGAACGTGAAGAACGATCTCGAGATCGTGCCGGTCAAGTGGATCGACCAGGTGCTGGCGGTGGCGCTGGAACGCCAGCCGACTGCGCTGACCGACGACGAACCGGCCGCCGCCGCGCCGGTGGTGGAGGGAGCCACCCCCCTCGCCGTCAAGCACTGAGAACGGGTAGCGGAGTCTTAAGGTCCCCGTCAGGAGGCCAAAAAAACTCCGCTATACTTACGGCTTCGACGCGGGAATAGCTCAGTTGGTAGAGCGCAACCTTGCCAAGGTTGAGGTCGCGAGTTCGAGTCTCGTTTCCCGCTCCAGAACGTCGAAAAAGGGAAGCACATGCTTCCCTTTTTCTCTGTGAACAGCGGCGCGATAGCAAAGCGGTTATGCAGCGGATTGCAAATCCGCCCAGAGCGGTTCGACTCCGCTTCGCGCCTCCAAGTCGCTGCGGGAGTAGCTCAGTTGGTAGAGCGCAACCTTGCCAAGGTTGAGGTCGCGAGTTCGAGCCTCGTCTCCCGCTCCAGGTGCCGAAAAGGGAAGCCCCGTGCTTCCCTTTTTCGCATCCGGGGGCCGCTTGTCGCGATGCCGTACAGTCGGTCCATCGCGTCGCCTCGATGGTGAAATTGGTAGACACAGCGGACTTAAAATCCGCCGCTCGCTGAAAGGCGGCGTGCCGGTTCGATTCCGGCTCGAGGCACCAGCCCGCTGTCCCAACCCAGAACTACAACCCGGCCGGAACGGTCCACAATAGGGCCGGAGAGCACCATGTCCCAATACGACGCCCCCTTCGAGATCCACGTGCATGGCGACGTGCCACTGCGCAGCGGGGTGACTTACGCCCAGCTCCAGGAGGCCCTGAAACCCCTGTGGACCTATGCCGGCGCGAAATCCCTGGCGGATGGCGCCGAGAGCGCCTACGAAGAGGAGCCCGGCATCAAGTTCGACGCCCAGGAACACGTCCTGACGATGTGCTGGACGGTCGCGGGCGACCTCGACTTCCGCCAGCAGCTCGATGACATGTGCATGTCGCTCAACGAACTGGCCGAGGAGGGCGCCGCCATCGAGGTGACTTTCTACGACGCCGAGTTCGATGAGGAGGAGGCGCCGCCGGAAGAGGAATCGCGGGACGATTTCCTGATGCTGTTCGTCGGCCCGACGCCCGCCGCGATCATGCAGGTCCAGCGCGACCTGCTGGTGCAGGACGTTGTGAACCTGATGGAACGCCATTTCGACACCGGGGAGCTCGAAGGCGTCGTCGGCGAGATCGACAAGCTCTTCTCCGAGCGCTTCGACAAGCTGGTGAGCTCGCTCGAACTGGGCAAGCCGCCGCGCGGCAGCTCCGGAGGCGGCAGCGGCCACGGCGGCGGCCGTCGTCCGCGCCACCTGCATTGAGCCGACGCCGCGGGGTCGCCAGGGCGGCGGAGTGCCGCTGCGTGGGACTGCGCCGGCCGGCCCGGCTTTCCACCCTCTGAACGAACCATGCCCCTGTTCTCCCGGGATGCGCTGAACCCTGGCGTGCGCAGGCGCGAGGTGTTCGGCTGGGCGATGTACGACTTCGCCAACTCGGGCTACACGACCGTCGTGATCACGGCCGTCTTTGCCGCCTACTTCGTCGGCGGCATTGCCCAGAAGGCGGAGTGGGCCACCTTCGCCTGGACCCTGGCGCTCAGCATTTCGTACGCCATCGTGATGTTCACCATGCCGAGCCTCGGCGCCTACGCGGACTTGCGCGCGGCCAAGAAGCGCCTGCTGGCGATCGTCACGGCGGGCTGCGTCGTCAGCACCGCGGCGCTCGCGCTGGCGCGGCCAGGTGCGGTAGCGACCGCCATGGTGTTGATCATCGTGTCGAACGTCTTCTACAGCTATGGCGAGTCGCTGACCGCGGCGTTCCTGCCGGAGCTCGCGCACCCCAATTCGCTGGGGAAGGTGAGCGGGTGGGGCTGGGGCTTCGGCTACTTCGGCGGCATGCTGGCCCTGGGCATCTGTCTGGGCTACGTGATCTGGGCGCAGGGCCGCCAGATCCCGGCGGCGCAATTCGTGCCCGTCACCATGCTGATCACGGCGGTGCTTTACGGCGCGGCATCGCTGGTCACCTTCCGCCTGCTGCGCGAGCGCGCGCGGCCCGACCCACAGGCGCTGCAGCAAGGCGGCTTCGCGGCCTCGCTGCGGCAGCTCCAGCGCACCTTCTCGCAGGCGCGGCGCTACCGCGACTTCATGTGGCTGCTCGCCTGCGCCGTGTTCTACCAGGGTGGGGTGGCCGTCGCCATCACCCTGGCCGCCATCTATGCCGAGAGCGTGATCGGCTTCCAGCAGCAGGAAACGATGGTGCTGATCTTCGTGCTGAACCTCGCCGCCGCCGGCGGAGCCTTCGCCTGGGGCTACCTGCAGGACCGGATCGGCCACAAGATCGCGCTGGGCAGCACGCTGGTCGGCTGGATCGCCACCTGCATCATTGCCGCGCTGTCGGCCACCAAGGGCCAGTTCTGGTGGGCCGCGGCCATCGCCGGCCTGTGCATGGGGTCCAGCCAGTCGGCCGGCCGCGCGATGGCGGGCATGTTCGCGCCACCGCGGCAGCTCGCCGAGTTCTACGGCCTGTGGACGTTCGCGGTGCGGCTGTCGAGCATCATCGGCCCCCTGACCTACGGAGCGATCACATGGGCCACCGGCGGCAACCAGCGCCTGGCGATCGTCTCCACCGCTTTCCTGTTCGTGATCGGTCTGGTGCTGCTGACGAAAGTGGACGTCCCGCGCGGTCGCGCGGCTGCGCTACAGCCCCAGCCAGCGTGAAGCCGCCTGGTGCAGCGCCTCGGGTGATCCCGTGGTCTTCCATTGCACGCGGCCTTCGCCCGCGGGTTTGAGCAGGCCCTGCGCTTCGAGCAGCCGGCGCGTCTGCCGCGCGACCGGCTCGCCGGTTTCCACGAACCGGATGTCCGGCCCCAGCAACTGCCGGAACAGGTCCGCCGCGAACGGGTAGTGCGTGCATCCGAGCACCAGCGTGTCGATTTCCCCGGCGCCGGTGCCGAAGCAGCCGACCTCGCTGGTGTAGCGCTGGCACAGGGCGCGGATCTGCGGCTGGTCATCGGCCTCGATGGCAGCCGCCAGGCCGTCGCAAGGCACCAGGACGAACTGCGCCTCGTCCTTCAACGACGCCTGGAGCGCCTTGAACTTGGCGCTTCCCAGCGTGCCTCGCGTGGCGAGCACCGCCACCAGGCCGGTGCGGGTCATGGCGGCCGCCGGCTTGAGCGCCGGCTCGACGCCAATGACCGGCAGGTGCGTGTGCTGCGCGCGCAGCAGATGCACCGCGGCAGCGGTTGCCGTGTTGCATGCGACCACCAGGCCCTTGATGCGGTGCTGTTCCAGCAGGTCCACCGCGATCGCGAGCGAGCGGTCGGACACGAAGGGCTCCGCCTTCTCGCCATACGGCGCATGGCCGGCATCCGAGAAGTAGACGAAGTCTTCGTTTGGCAGTTCGGCGCGCAGGGCCCGCAGGATGCTGAGCCCGCCCACGCCGCTGTCGAACACACCGATGGGTCGGTCGCGGTTCATGCCGCGACTCTACCGGGACGGCGCCGGCGCCGCGCCGGACGGGTTCAACCCGCGCTGACAGGAATCTTCTTGAATTCGCCGGTCGCGATCTTCTTCGACCATTCCGCCGGCCCCGTGGTGTGGACGCTGGTGCCGTTGGCGTCCACCGCAACCGTCACCGGCATGTCGACCACGTCGAATTCGTAGATCGCTTCCATGCCGAGGTCGCCGAAGCCCAGCACCCTGGATTTCTTGATCGCCTTGGACACCAGGTAGGCCGCGCCGCCCACCGCCATCAGGTAGGCCGCCTTGTGCTTCTTGATCGATTCGATCGCCTCCGGGCCGCGCTCGGACTTGCCGATCATGCCGATGAGGCCGGTCTGCGCCAGCATCATGTCGGTGAACTTGTCCATGCGGGTGGAGGTCGTCGGACCGGCCGGCCCCACCACCTCGTCGCGCACGGGGTCGACCGGGCCCACGTAGTAGATGACGCGGTTGGTGAAGTCCACCGGCAGCGGTTCGCCCTTGGCCAGCATGTCCTGGATGCGCTTGTGGGCCGCGTCCCGGCCGGTGAGCATCTTGCCGTTCAGCAGCAGGGTCTGGCCGGCCTTCCAGGTGGCGATCTCTTCCTTGGTCAGCGTGTTCAGGTCGACGCGCCTGCTCTTCTGCGTGTCGGCCTGCCAGGCCACCTGCGGCCACAGGTCCAGGCTGGGCGGATCGAGGTAGACCGGGCCCGAGCCGTCCATGGTGAAGTGGGCGTGGCGCGTGGCGGCGCAGTTCGGGATCATCGCGACCGGCTTGCCGGCGGCGTGGCAGGGGAACATCTTGATCTTGATGTCCAGCACGGTGGTCAGGCCGCCCAGGCCCTGCGCGCCGATGCCCAGCGCGTTGACCTTCTCGTACAGCTCCAGCCGCATCTCCTCGACCTGCGACAGTTTCGCGCCACCGGCCGCCTTGGCCTGCAGCTCGTACATGTCGATGTCTTCCATCAGCGCTTCCTTGGCCAGCAGCACCGACTTTTCCGCCGTGCCGCCGATGCCGATGCCCAACATGCCGGGCGGGCACCAGCCGGCGCCCATGGTGGGCACGGTCTTCAGCACCCAGTCGACGATGGAGTCGCTGGGGTTGAGCATCATCATCTTGCTCTTGTTCTCGCTGCCGCCGCCCTTGGCCGCCACGGTCACGTCCACCTTGTTGCCGGGGACCAGTTCGACGTTGACCACCGCCGGCGCGTTGTCATTGGTGTTCTTGCGCGCGAAGTGCGGGTCGGCCACGACCGAGGCGCGCAGGGTGTTGTCGGGATGCAGGTAGGCGCGGCGCACGCCTTCGTTGACGGCGTCTTCCAGGCTGCCGGTGAAACCCTCGAGGCGGCAGTCCATGCCGATCTTCAGGAACACGTTGACGATGCCGGTGTCCTGGCAGATCGGGCGATGACCGGTCGCGCTCATCTTGCTGTTGGTCAGGATCTGCGCGATGGCGTCCTTGGCCGCGGGACTCTGCTCGCGTTCGTAGGCGCGGGCCAGATGGGCGATGTAGTCGGCCGGGTGGTAGTAGCTGATGTATTGCAGCGCGGCGGCGATCGATTCGATCAGGTCGGCTTGCTTGATGGTCGTCGGCATGGTGTTCGGGCGGTAAGGGAGGGGCTTGCCGGATTATCCCAGACGCTGCTGAGTACCTTCTTACACGCTTCGGCGGCACTTGGGACGCTTGGGGCCACGCTGCTGCAACGCTGGCCACCTGTACAAAATCAGCACAAACGCCTGATTGTCGCGCTGAGGGAGTCCGACCAAAATGCTGAGCTTCTAGGCAGGGAGCGGCATGAGCAGTCTTATCAAGGTCGAGGACGTCTACGACAGCCATTTGAACTTTCTTATTGGGTCCGGCGCATCTTTTGGGCTGTTCCCGACGCTTGCGCTGAAAGTCAAAGACGCCGATGGGCACGCCCAAACAATCGAGACCCTCGCGACGCATTTCGACCAGCAGAAGGACTTGGACCGCCACGCACTTCTGTTCATGCACTACTACCGCGAGTGCATCAGGCCCGTGTGCCAGTTCACCATTCAGAGCGTGGATGGGAACCCGCAGAAGGTTGGAGTCCTGAACAACTACCGATCCTTCATCGAAACGCTAGTCACGCTCCTTGATCGTCGCCGGCCTCTCGACAAGCGCTGCAATGTGTTCACGACGAACTATGACGGCTGCTTTTCGCACATGGCGGATGCCATCCTTGAAGCCGGCTCGATAGATTTCGTGCTCAACGACGGCACAAGGGGCTTCCATCGAAAGGTTGTCCAGGCACGCAACTTCAACAGCTTTCTATGCCAGTCAGGCGTATTCGATCTGCACCATACCAGCGTGCCGCAGATCAACCTGATTCATTTGCACGGGAGCGTCTACTGGCGGAAAGCCGACGGCAACATCGCAGTCAACTATCAGCCCACAGGGGATGCCGACATCGTGCCAGCAGTTGCAGGTGAGGTGCTAACGCAATTCTCTGCGAGTCTTGCGTCTGAGGACAAGACGATCGAAGACCTGCCAACGTTTGAGTTCCCTGCCAACGAGAGAGCGGAATTTTGGAGCCAGTACGAGCAGCTGCCGATCGTGAATCCCACAAAATGGAAGTTTCACGAGACAGTCTTTGAAGAGCATTACTACCAAATGCTCCGGCTTCTCAGCTATGAGTTGGAGCGACCGAACGCCGTTTTGATCACGTTCGGTTTTTCATTTGCCGACGAACACATCCTCAACCTTGTCCGTCGCTCGCTCTCGAATCCAAGGCTGCAGGTGTTCGTCTGCTGCTTCGATGCAGCAGAAGCTGACCGAATGAAGGCGCACTTCAAGGGATTCAGGAACGTCCAGTGCCTAACGTTGGACGACGGATCCTTGGACTTTGCTGCCTTCAATGAGAGCGTGTTTTCGTTGCGTGAACATGCCGCCAAGCAGTCCTCTTCTATGCCGGCTCCGGCCGCAGACGCGGCTGCCGGTGCTGGTGCTGGTGCTGGTGCTGGTGCGCATGCCGCGGCAGATCTTCCGCCGCAAGGGTCGGCCCAATGAGCATTCGAATCGGCGAAGTGATCGCTGTTCAGGGAACGCGGATCATCCTGCGTGTGGATGAAGAGTCGAGCAAGGAAACGCTTTACTACGACGGGTCCAAGTTCAAGGGCGTGTCAATCCGCGAGTTCATCTCAATTCAGCGAGGCTTCCGAGACATCGTATGCCTCGTTGAGGGTGAGTACCTTGATGAATCTCGAATCGAAGGTTCGAAGGATGGCAAGTTCGGATATATCCGGAAGGTCGAAGTGCGACCGATTGGCTACTTCGAAGCAGGCGCGTTCAGAGAGGGCATCAAGTACATGCCGATGATCAAGGATGCTGCCTTCTTGATGCAGGAGGAACGGGTTTCAGCCATCTATGGCAAGACTTGGGACGAAGGCTACGTTATCGGACGCATGCTGAAGGAGGACATCCCGGTTTCACTTCCGTGGCGCGTACTCTTCAATTCGCACATCGGAATCTTTGGGAACACTGGGAGCGGAAAGTCGAACACCCTCGCAAAGCTGTACACAGTGCTGTTCGAGAAGAAGGGCGCTGCGATGCAAGGTCACAGCAGGTTCGTAGTTCTTGACTTCAATGGAGAGTACACGGGAGATCAGCTTTTGCCTGTGCAGTCCAAAACCATCCTCAAGTTGTCCACGGCGGGTCAGACAGGCGACAAGTTCAGGCTCAGGGAAAACGAGTTCTGGAGCTTGGAGGTTCTTAGCATCCTCTTTCAGGCAACCCAGAACACTCAGCGTCCATTTCTCAACCGCATTGTTGAGGGTCGGCAGAAGTACGGCCAGAATCAGAACTCTTTGACCAACTACGTAAAGAGCATCTTCCGCGCTGTGTTCTCTGCGGCTTCTCCCAAGCGCGAGGCGCTTGATCTCCTTAGAACAGTAACGCAGATCATCGGCAATGACGCACTGCTGAATGAGCTGGGCGCCATCACTTGGCACGGGCAGCAACAGAAGTTCATTCGGCAGCACGCGACGCACACGACGTACTTCGAGTCGAACGGCCAAGGCTATGAAGAGCAACTTGAGGAACTGGTAGACGCACTTGATGCGAGCGGCTTGGACTCCTTCGATCAACTAATAGTGAGATCGAACCTGCGTTTGGCGCAGGACGTAACCCACGGCTTTGTTCAGTTTGACCACATCCAACCACTGCTCAAGCGAATCGAAGCGTCGTTGACTCACCTTCGAAAGGTGATTGAAGTTGGTGCTGAGGCTGCGGAACCTCCGCTCCTTACCGTCATATCACTGAGGAAGTGCAACAGTGAGATGAAAAAAATAATGCCGCTGCTAGTGGCCAAGCACTACTACGAAGAGCACAAAAGAGAGGTCGCGACACCGCCCGATCAAACGATTCATTTGATCATCGACGAAGCTCACAACATCCTTTCTCAAGCTTCGACAAGGGAGCATGAGAGCTGGAAGGACTACCGGCTGGAGTTGTTCGAGGAAATTATTAAGGAGGGGCGGAAGTTCGGCGTATTTCTTACTGTCTCCAGCCAGAGGCCTGCAGATATCTCGCCAACAGTAGTTTCGCAGCTGCACAATTTCTTCATCCATCGGCTGGTCAATGATCGTGACCTCGCCTTGTTGGAGAATACGATCACGACGCTGGATCGACTTTCACGTGGGCTCATACCAACTCTGGCCAAAGGTTCTTGTGTGGTCACTGGGACATCGTTTGATCTTCCGATGATTCTCCAGATGGACATTCTGGACAAGGAGAAGCAGCCGGACAGCGAGGACGTGAACCTCGAAGAACTTTGGGGCGCGTGAAGCGGCCAAGACCAGCTGAGACAGGGGGAACTGCCCTATCGTGCCACCTCTCACTTCTTCCTCGCGTGTTGCGATTCTGCGCGATCCTTCAGGACTGCCTTGCCAAACCAGTCCGGCACTTCGGTAAGTTGGGTGTCCATGACGTTCTCTGGAACATCGCGCCAAAACGCCACGATCGCGTCCGAAAAAGCCTGGAGCTGATCGTCGCTCACTTTGAGGTTCGTGTGGTCACGGTAGTCTGTACTCGACAGCCCAGCCCCTAGCGCCTTCAAGGGATCATCGAGATACTCAGCGAAGCCATCTCTCAAGTCGTCGAGAGATTTCCCCTTTCCGTGCTTGTAAACGTTGACCACAAGGCGGCACGCGTCCAGCGTGTGGTAATAGTCCGCGCCACGGACATTCCAGCCAAAGCTCTCCAGCAGCTCAGTGAGCTGGCCGAAGTCAGCTGACCATACTCTCATGTGGACATTGCTGCCACGATGCCAATGTTGAATCTCGCGTACCAGCCAGTCGCGTAGCTGCTTGTCCCATTCATGAAACATCCCGGCGACAACACTCAGGCGGGTCTGGTCGCGCAAGTCGCTCAAGAGGCCGTAGAACTCAATGCCAACGTCGTGGGCCGCTTCGTAGAAGTCCGCCGGGTCATGGCGATCTGGGTCGAAGTGCGGGCCGCTTTGCTGTAGCCATTCTTCGGCTGCTCGGTCCGCATCAGCCCCCATGTCGTCGAACTGCGAAAGCAAACGCTTTCGTGCTTGTTCAACATAGAAGAGGTGACCTTTGATCAGCGACTGCCGAAACGGTCCCCACATCTGGAACAACGCATATCCGCTCATGCCTTCGCCGCCTTTCGGACTCTATGCCTCGCCGCAAAATTTGCCAAGATAATGCTTGCGCCGTACGCCGCGGCCAGGGCGTGTGGACGCTAACCGTCTCTGAGCTTCTCCTGCACGTCGAGTTGATCACGCAGGCTCTCCCACTTGGCAGCATCCTGATCGCTCTCGAACCGCCCGCTCAGTACCACGTGCGTTCGAACTTCTTGCACGTTGCCGCCGATATCAACCTCGACATTGACTTCACAAAGTGCAAACGTGGCGCTGAGGCCCAAGTCGTGCGCAATCTCGTACGCGGAGTTCAACTGTGGAGCGTTGTCCCACTTGATCTCTGCGCGCACATTGCCGGTAGGCGTTTGCCGCAGCATGGTCGCACTATTCCGCTTGTTAATCCCTGGGGCGAACTTCGCTGGCGGGCGGTTGAACAGAACGTAGTTGCGCGTGATCGTCATGGCACCAGCATTGTATGAACCAGTGACCGTGGTGCAGCGCGCGGTGCGAGCAGATTCAACAAATAGTTGATCCGGTTGCCACCCGAACGCATCCTCCGTCGTGTTAAACGACAACGAGGACGCAATGGCACTGACGGAACGCAACGGAATCTGGCACTGGCGCAAAGTCGTCCAGGGCCATACGTTCGCGCGTAGCACCAAGACCGGCGACAAGAAGCTCGCCGAACAGATCGCAGCGCTTTGGGAAGCGGAAGCGATCAAGGAAGTCGTCCTCAAGGGCACCAAGCCCGTCCTGCTGCACTCGGTTATCAAGGCTTTCCTTGACGCAAGGAAGGGGTCGGGAGGGCACGCCAACGCACAAGTCCACCTGAAGCATTTCCTGGCCTTGCCGAACGTCCGCATGGGCGACCTGACCCTTGCGCAACTTCAGAGTGTTGTTCAGAAGCGCCGCGACGCGGGGGCGTCCCACAACACGCTGGTCGTGTCGGTCTCCTACTGGAATGCGGTTGTCCGCTTCGCGGAGGAGCAGAAGTGGGCAACCGCAGTCAAGCTCCCGCGCATGTACCCGGAAAAGACCCGGCTGCGGTATTTGTCGGCTGAAGAAGAAGCAGCGCTGTTCGCTGCCATAGACCCGAAAGCCAAGTACCCTGGCAAGTGCGCTCGAACTGACAAGGCTCGGCAGGACAACACGGACTTGCTAATTGGCTTGTTGCACACTGGGGCGCGCTATCGGGAGATCGCGCGGATGTCGTGGTCTCAGGTGGACATGGAAGGACGCAAGGTCCGCATCCATCGCCAGAAGGGCGGGCTGGATAGCACGTTGGTCATGAGTGACCAGCTTCATGCAATGTTTGGCCGTCGGAAGTCAGCGGCTGCGGATCAATGGGTATTCCCGACCAAGCGTCGCCACAACAACAACTACGCTTGGTTGCGCGCGGCGCTGGATCGGATCGGCGTTACGGCGGAAGCTGGCAAGGTCACGCTCCATACCGCACGTCACACGTTCGCTTCCCGCATGTTGAACAGCGGCATGTCGCTAGTGGAAGTGCAGGGGCTGCTCGGCCACCGAAATATCCAGTCCACGATGGTTTACAGCCACGTGGAAACGGGCGCAGTTGCGGAGAAGGCAGCTCGCGTGTTGGACAGCATGCAGCAGGCGCAAGGGAAAGCCAGCCCTGCGCCAAAGCTGTCAGTTGTGAGGTAACACAACATGCAACGCCTTCTTTTCTGGGTTGCAGTGATCGTCCTGTTGCCGCACTTGCTGCGCTTCGTCCAGTGGCTGCTGACCGCAGCTTTCAAGCTGCTCCTCTGGCTGTTGGTGCTCGGATTGCTCCTCAAGCTTTTTCAGTAGTCGGACACACAAAGACAAGTTTCAGCGTTTCGGACGCGTCCGCCACTAAATACCTCAACGGAGGTATTTTTGGTGCGATATTACGAATTCTCAACAATTACCGAGGATACGTCTTCGGAAAATCTGCCGACACCAATGGATCGCAGCAAGCTGCGTCGAAAGCGTGCTGCTGAACGGCTTGAGCAAATGAACCGCGATCGCTTAGAGATGATTGCGCGCGAGGTTGATCGAGAGTTGCGCCGGTACCTTGTGTCCGGCGAGTACGAACGGCATCAGATTGCCGACATTATCGGACATTAAGCAGTGCTGCACCCGATGCAGGAAATACATTTCCAGCCCCGTGCAATAAACGTTGTACTACATGCCTCTGGCTACGTCAGAAGGCATGCGATTTTCCAGAGGGGTATGGGTCGTGCGCAGAAAATGCGCGGATCGATTGATATTTCCACCTCGGGATTAGTTGTTTCCGTTTAATTTTCCTGTCGTCGGTCTTTTCGTGTGCAGAACAACGCAAGTACGCGGCGTGCGTTGCGAGATTCGAAACCCGCATGCGCGAAGCTCGATCAACGCTGGTTCTTGCGTCAGGTCTGATCGCGACCACGGATGCTAAATAGGTCGAGACGGAGCTAGTGACACTCGCTGCGTCGCGCTGGGAACCCCAGCAGGTCAACGTCGCCTACGTGTCATAAGCAGCGTTCAGTTTGTTCCCGGAAGGGGTTTGTTCTGTAAAAACGGCGTCCAGCCTGGCAAGAGCCCAAAACCCCACCCATGCCTGTATGTTTGGACCGATGGTCCGTGAGGGGCGCAGGTCTTGGCAATCTCTCGATGCCAAGTGATACGACTTCCTGAAAAGGGTGATATTCGCGGTTTTGCAGTTGCTTGGACAACAGCTGCTTGGGGTTCCGAAAAGACCTAGTCGATAAGAATGCGCGGTGCGTAATGCAAACGCGGAACGAGATGAGAGTTACTACGGTAGCCAGTAGACGAATAGATTGCTTTGTCTTGTCTAGTCGTCTGAAGGCATCACGAAACACTCAAGAGCTGTACATGTGTACTCGCGTTGGTGCTTGTCAGGTCTCTTAGATTTCTTGAAGGTTTGTTCCTTGTCAGAAGTCAGCACGTTGAGGTCATCATCACCCGACGCCCCTTCTATGAGTGAGCACTCCAAAGGACGATCCGCGACAGACAGCTCTCAAGCTGCATGACACGGATCGGTGGAGAGGGTTAGCCGCGGGATTAGGCGGTCTCAGCTTCCTTCTTCTTGCGCACCGGCGGCTTGCGCTGGGTAGCCTTCAGTGCGTCGTCCAACTCGCCCGCAGCAGCTGCGGTCTTGGCAGCTTCCAGCAGCTTGATCGCAGCTTCCGCGTCGGCGACCTGGAACTGCTTGGCGCCGTTCAGCGTCAGCGCCGAGTTGGCGTTGCGAAAGCTCAGGACGAACGTCCCGTCCGACTGCTTGCGGAACCACTTGCCCTTGTCGGCACCTTCGCCGATGGCCTTGATCGTGGCGTCCACGTGGGCAGCGAACTTGGCACGCATGCGTTCGACCGGATCGCTCGGCACGTCCGGCTTTGTGAAGGGCTGCGCTAGCTTGCCGAGTGCGGCCATGAAGCCTTGCGAATCGGCTTGCGCGGCCGGGAGAGTCTTGACCTTGGACATTTTGTTCTTCCTTTGGAAAGCGGCGCAATTGCCGTATGCCAGAGGATTGGTTCACCTGCGCGGCGGATCAAGAAAAGAATGACAGCTCGTTGTAGACCGCGCTAGTAATCGCCGACCAGCATGACCGTCGTGTAGCTGCGGTCCGCTTCGGTGATCACGTAAATTGGCGTTCCGTCCTTGAGCAGGTACTTGGAGAGAATCCTTGCGCCGTGAAGCACCGCTTGCTCATTCGCTCGCTTGTCTGAGCTCCCTAGATTGCCCCAATCGCCGCGTTGATGCCGATCTAAGTAGGGCAGGACACTTGCTCCGATGGAGACTAAATGATCGAGGCAGTTTCGCGTGGCGATTACGCGGCCTAATGCGAAGCGCATTTGACCTCCACCTGCGAAATATCGAGTTCGTTCGATTGCGCAATTTGCGCTACTGCTTCTTCGTGCGTCGCGCCGACCGCGACCAGTGCCAGGTATTCAAGTACGTACGCGTCGGCAATTTGAGTGATGTGCATCCTGTTGCTCCGCATCTGCGATGCGGACGGAGGATGCATTCCGGCTACAGCCGCATCAACCTAAATGCAGATTGAGCGGTCGCCGAACCGGCGGCGAAAGATTTGAACAGAATGCCTAGTCGAATTACCCTACGCTGCCTCGTTCAAATGCGCGTGCTGTTCGTCCAGGAGACGTTGTTGCTCCTTCTTGGTCCAAGCGCGCAAAGTGCGAATTCGTTCCCCCAGCTCTTTGTAGTCAAACAGTGAATGGTCGATCTCGTCGTCGCACGGGAAATGGCCACGTGCTGCGTTTTCGGCACGCACTTCCGCGCGTTCGAGCGCCCGTCTCGTGGATTTGCTCATAGTCTCTCGGGCGCCAACTTCTCCTGGCTCACGGACCCGCCTGCGGCCGTTCGCATCAAGCTTGAACTTAGGCTGCTTATCCCGGGTGGTTTGATGGCCTATCCCGGCGAGCGCACCGAGACGCCACGGCTCGTTGTCCGGACCGCCAGCGTGGAACCACAACAGCTTGACTCCCTTAACGAGGTCGGGTTGCCGCACCACCACGGTGTCACCGATCGTCAGGATCGGCTTCACCTCGGGCTGGGCAGCTCCGTGGTGCTCGGCAAGGTACGCAACCTGCCTAGTCATCTCTGCCTTGCTCATGTTCAGCGGCAGTGCAACCAACAGGAACCCCGGATCGGTTTGGGCTGGCCGCGTCTTCTCCAAGTATCGGTCGACGGCAGCGTGGAGTGCGGCTGGGTCCTTGAGCTTCCCTGCTGGGACTTTGGCGAGTTGCTGCACTGCACTGGGGCTTGGTGTTCCGAACACGCGGATGCCGCGCTCCCTCCACCAGAACCGAAAGAGCACTCGGTCCACGTCTCCCAACGAGGAGTAGGTCCTCTCCACTTCCTCGAAGTGTTTGGGCTCTTTTACGCCCGCGGGCCACTTATGTAGCGCCTTCAGCTTTGCGAGTCTATAGCTCGGGCTGCAACGAAGGTACTCAAAAAACAGCATGCATTCGGCGAGCTTTGCGCTTGACTCGACGTGGTAGCCGTCGACCCGCAGGTCGGTTTGTCTGAGCCTCCAGGGCTCCATGACTCGATGTTTCGAAACCGGGACAGTTTGCGCCATGCGGCGAAATTCTAAGTGTTCCTAGAGTTCAAACCCACTCTCCATTTCAATAGCGCCCTGTTGATGCTTAGAGACTGCATTCGCAATCCGGCGCAACGAATGAAGGAACCCAATGATCACTGCTACCCTGGATAAATCCGCGGCAAAGAATGCGGCGAAAAAGAGCCCGAGAATTAGCATCGCGTCGCGGGAAGAAGCGGAGGCAATTGCCAAAGCTCTTCGACCGACGAACAATAAGCCCGTGAACTCGAAGGAAAAGGCGGCTGCTCAGATCCGCGAGCTGTATCCCAACGCGCACCCTGCCGGTGAGAGCGATGACTACGTTGCCGATATCGCGGCGTCGATTACGCCACGTCTCCATAGCCTCAGAAAGGAGCACGAGCAGTTCGAAGCGAGGGCATTCAAGACCTACCGCGCACGCCTGCATTCCCTGCTCACAAAGACTTATCAGCTCGCGCTCGACATCATCAACGAGCCTGAGAGGGCGGTCCGCGACGACATGCGACGACAACTGCGCGCGTTTCTGAACGAGCACAAGGTGGCGGTGAAGCGAGACGGCCCGCTGATGGACCAGTGCGTGTTGGCAGTGTTCGGCCACGGCAGCCGGTCGCGCAAACACGCTTATGTGAAAACCTGCCGCGCAGCGCTGACGGCGGGTCCGGGTGGTAGCCCGCTGTATCCCGGAGACCTCGCACCGTGGATCGACGCTTGTGGCGGTGTGGAAGAAATTCGGACGGGCAACAAGAACAAAGGTCTTAACCCTCGCCAGCGATCGGCCCTTGTTTCGGCCGATCTCGCGAAAGTTATCGGCTCCATTAAGGTCGACGCCAGCCACTTCGAATTTACGGGAGAAGACTTCGACTCCGAGTACGTGCTTATTGCCAGTTATAGCCCTTCACGCGAGTTGCAGGTCCGCGCGATAGTGAAGAACAGCGCCGCACTTACAGCGGCGAAGCTCGCGTACTTCGCAAAGCATCGCCATCGCCTGAGCCCCAAGACCCTCAACACCTCGCTGCCGCTCTCGCCGGTGCAGTCCAGCGAGCCTATCGCTGACGCGGGGGGAGAGCCCGTATGACCGGTGTGACGTTTGTTAAGCTTTTCGAGGTCGCAGCTGCTGATCCGCGACTTGTCAAGGTAAACGGCAAGACCATTCATAGAGAGCTGGAGTGGCCCTACCTACGTGACCAGGCAACGCGTGAGAGCAGGAAAGCGCGTGAGCGGCTTCGCGGATTCTTGTTTGCGCAGAACGGGAAATTTTCGTGGCTTGACGACGCGGACAGCGACGCAGTCATCAACGTCGGTCGAAGTCTTGCGGGAATCGCTGGCATAGGGGGATTCAACGACACGTACATCACATCGCGTCGGCACGGCGGGTTCGGCGTGTATTTCTTTCGTGAGGACGACGCGAAGACGTTTCTGCACCAAGGCATCCTCAACCCGGCCACCTACCAGCCGGGGAACCTACTCACTGCCTATGGCAATCCAGCGGGTCAGAAGCCATCGCAGAAGCTACCAGGGCCTGAAGATCGACTGATGTCCGACCCTTTCCCTGGTCGGTTCGCGAAAGACTTGTTCTGGTACGAGCCAACAGGAGGGGAGTTTCGCCGCACTTATCTAGGGTGGTGAACCTCGCATCTTTCGGGCGCGGGATGCTGCGCCAGAAGCAGCTTCAGCTTCATCTGCTCCGCGCCCCAGGGCGCGTGAGCTTGGCCGAGTACTCCGCGTCAGGTTGCATGCTGATCGTCAAGCCACGGTGCTGCCAGAGGTGTCTATGGGGCTGCACGGTGCATAGCGCGCCGTGCAGGCCATGGCGCCCCAAGTAAATATTGCGAGGAAACAGCTGCGAACGCAGACTGGAGTTCGGCCCAGTGTAGGCCGAATACAAGAGGAGATCAGCATGAAGCTGACGGATCAAGAGCTGCGCAAGCTGCGCGACGCATACAACGTACAGAGGAAGACGCAGGCCCGCCGAAAGCCGGATCGCAACGGCCATCGAATCCAGGTCACGATGACCTTTGAGGAGTGGCTGCAGGTCTGGATCGACAGCGGCAAGCTGCACTTGCGAGGCAACGGGCGCGGCAAGTTCTGCATGGCCCGAAATGACGACTTGGGCGACTACGCGGTCGGGAACGTCGAAATCAAAGCCTCCGAAGAGAACAGCCGCGAGGCCAAGCTAGGGCGGTCGCACTCAGTTTGCACGCGCGACAAGATGAGCGCCACGCGGTCCGGCGTCGCAAAGTCCAAGACCCACAAGGACAGCATCGCCGACGCGCACCTTGCATTGCCCGTTGTCCGCTGTCCGCACTGCTCCAAGTCAGGCAGGCAAGGGGGAGCAATGCGGCGGCATCACTTCGAGCGTTGTAAGTCGCTCACGGTCAGTACGCAGCCACGGCGAAACGGGTAGAGCATTCAAGAAAGGACGCAGAGTGAAGTTCACGGTGCAAGAAGACAAGGATCCAGCGGGCAGAACTTGGTACGAGTTCCAAACGTTCCCGGACGAGTTCGGGCCAGAGATCGACGCGCAACTTCGGTGGTGTGAGAACAACTGGGAGGGGGAACCAACCGACGACTGGGAGTTCTCCCTGCAAGAAGTGTTCGCCCGAGAATATGGCGTTGAACGCGGCGGGGGTGTGACGCCCATTGGGGGCCTGGAGCCAATCCACTGGATGTTCACCATCCGAACGCGCCGTGTGAAGGACGCGATGCTGTTCAAGCTTCAGTTCTGTTGAGAGCAGCGGGGAATTTCAGCATCAGCGTCGGCCCAAATGGTTGGGGGGAAGGCGGGGCGAGAAGCCGGTGCATGGACCGATGCCAGGTGGGCTAGTAGTTCCCGCGCACCTCTCTATCCGGGGCCGCCGTAGGCTTTTAGTGGAAGAGGGCTACTTCACCACTTCCATCAGCTTCGCGAAGCTGTCCACGACGTCGTACTTGACGTTCTCGGGGGCGAAACGCTGATTGAGTTCATCGAAGAACTTGCGCGCGCATCTGATCTTCGTCTTCTCGATCTCGCGGAGTTCCATGGTGGACATGGAGCCTTTGGTCTCGGCCACAAAGTAGACATGCTTGACCGTGCCGTCTTTGAATGAGATGGCCCAGTCGGGGTTGTAGTCACCTACCGGCGTGGGAATCAGGAAGCCGTGCGGTAGCTTCGCATAGACCACGACATCGCTGCTGGTGTCCAACTCCTTGACGAACTGGCGTTCAATGTTGGAGTCGGTCAGCACATAGTCGTAGATGTGTCGTTGTAGTTTGTCGCCGGCTTTGCTGAAGTCTTGTTTTGTCAGACCCGCCGTGAAGATGTCGAGGTCGAACTTGTCTTCCACGGGGTTATAGGCCAAGTGCTCGATGATGACCGTAGCCTTCTGCTCATTGATCAAGCGGGTGGTCTCAGCGATGAAGCTCTCGGGGTTGGTCTTGAACTGCGCGAAGACCGCAACGTTCATGCCTTTCAAGATTTCAGCAATCGTGCGTCGAGTGAGCTGCGTGCCTTCTGCGAGCTTGCCGATCAGGTCGTACTTGACCGCCGAATGCACCGATTGGCGGTTCACCTCGGTTTCGGTAGCCTTGAGCTTGAAGGCTTCGCCCGACTTGATGCCCTCGTAGGTCACGGCCTGGGCCTGCTCCCCATGCTGGATCGTGTACTGCAACGGGGTGACGCGAAGGCCCGCCTCTTTGTCGTTCAGCACGGCCACGGCCTTCTGAACAAGCTCGGCCTCTTCAAAGGTCACGCTGTAGGCCGCCTTGCGGTTGATACGGTTCCAGAGGGCTTTGAACTCTTGCTTGTCGAAGTTGGCGTTGAGCGGGTTCTTCTTGGGGCGGCGGTCGTCACCGATCTCAGGCAACTGGCTGGCGCTGAACACGCTATCGATTAGCTGGTAGACCTGGGCGGCATAGGGTTTCAGTTCCGGTGGCAGCTCGGCCAAAGTCTCGTTCTTCTTCGCGTCGTGATACGCACCCGTAATACGGTCCGCATCGTCGGTGTAGTCGTTCTTAAGCAGGTACTTGTAGATTTGCTTCGCCAACTGCGGCGTGACTTCCACATCCCCGGTGGTCGTCTTCATCACCTTGCCAGTGAAGAACGCTTCGTCGGCCACCTTCGGGCGGGCAGACAGCGATTCGCTGATGTCCTTCTGCAAGGCAGCGACGAAGTCCTTGTAGCTTTCGCTCGCCACCACGGTGAGGACGTTCACGTCGTGGACGATGGCCGGATGGTCCGTGCGATCGCCGTGCTGGTTGACGGACAAGCGTAGGCCCCGGCCGACTTCTTGGCGACGAGAGATCGTGTTGTCGCTGTGCTTAAGCGCGCAGATCACGAACACGTTAGGGTTGTCCCAGCCTTCCCGCAGGGCCGAGTGCGAGAAGATGAAGCGGACGGACTTCTTCGCGTGCATCTCTGAACTGTCGCTGGGTGACGGATAAGAGAGCAGCGTTTCCTTGTCCTTCAGGATGAGGTCATAGGCATCTACGTCGTCAGAGAGTCCCGCGTTCTCTCCCCGTGCGGCCACAGTAGGGTCGGCCAGCTTTTTGGTCTTCTTGTCGATCGAGAAGTAGCCACTGTGCGCCTTCTCGGCAGGGATGTCCTTGAGGTACTTGATGTAGGGCGTCTCGTCGAGGCCCAGCACTTCGTCCAGGTGCAGGTTGTATTCCTCTTCGAATATGCGGGCGTACTCACCCTTCTCGTCGGTCTGAGAGTAGTCTCGGTACTTGGCCACCTCGTCGATGAAGTATAGCGTCAGCACCTTAACGCCTTGCTGGAACAGGGCCTGCTCCTTGTCGAAGTGGGCCTTGATCGCCTCGCGAATCTGAATGCGGCGCAGTGCAGCTTCGGTCACATCACCGGTGGCATCGCCCACGGTTAACTGCAGGCCGTTCGTGAAGCTTAAGGTATCGGTGTTGGCGTTGATGTCTGCCACCACGAAGCCGTCTCGGTACTGGTCCAACTGGTTCGACAGGTCATAGAGGTTGTCGCCCTTGGACAGCTTCTTAACCACTCGCTTGATGTTGCCGCCCGCCAGCTTCTGCTCGAACTCGACGCGCCCTTCGGGGGGCTTCTTGCTGGAAATCTCGACGGACTGCAGGTACAGGTAGCCGGCGGTGCCCGCAAGGCCCTTCACCGCGATGCCGCGCACGGCGATCTTCTTCACCAGCTTCTGGTTATAGGCGTCCAGCGCGTCCAAGCGGTGTATCTTGTTGTGCGTTGTCTTGTGCGTGGCCGAATAGCGCAGCACCATCAAGGCCTTGAACTCCTCCAAGGATGTCAAAGTCTGCGCGCCTTCCATCTTCTGCGGCTCGTCCAGGATTAGGATGGGCCGATTTGCGCTTATGACATCGATCGGGCGCCGAGACTGGAAGTCGTCCAGCACCTCGTATATCCGGCGGTTGTCGGCACCACGGGCAGCAAAGGCCTGCACGTTGATGACCATGACGTTGATGCCCGCATCGGACGAGAAGCTCTCTAAGTGGTGCAGCTGCTTGGAGTTGTAGATGAAGAAGCGCGCCTTCCTCTGGTAGGTCTCCAAGAAGTGCTCGGCGGTGATCTCCAGCGACTTGGCCACGCCCTCGCGAATCGCGATGCTGGGGACCACGATGATGAACTTGCTCCAGCCATAGTGGCGGTTCAGTTCGAAGATCGTCTTGATGTAGCAGTAGGTCTTGCCAGTGCCCGTTTCCATCTCCACATCAAGGTTGACGCGGGCGACCTTAGTCTTGACCAGCGAGTCGGACATGGGCAGATTTTGGATGCGTTGCACCTGCTGGATGTTGTCCAGCAACTGCAGGTCCGTCAGCGCCAAGTCCGCGTTCTTGAAGCCGGACTCGGAAAACAGATCGTCTACGCCCTTCTTGCTTTGGCCAGGGTCGATGCGATAGCTAATGGCCTCCGCTGACGCAGGTGGTTGCCCCTTGAAGCAGGCAACAACGGCTTGTACCGCTGCAGCCTGGTAGGCCTGGGCCTTGAACTTGAGTTTCATCGCAGCCCGTTCAGATGCATTTCACCTCGGTGGCGGGCGACAGCAGTTTAAAGATTTGCTCTACGTTGATCTTGACCGAGCTGTCCTTAAAGCCCGCGTCGCGGAACACGGCGCGCAGCGGATGCACCTTGGCCAGCTCCTTCACGAAATCTTCATCGACACCGCCGTGGCTATCGAAGCAGGCTGCCAGCGCGTTTCCATCAACAAAAAAGACTTCCTTACCTTGAATCTTTTGGCTGGTGACGGGCATGCCGAGATCTACTCCCCAGTCGAGCATCACCTGAAAAAGAAGATCTTCCCCTGACCTATCCGGCTTGATATTGTCAACCAAGAGATGAATTTGGCCTTTTTCGAGGGTGTCGGGGGCGTAGTGGACATTGGTTAAGTTGGAGCTATCTGCCTGCAGCACTCGAAAACCAACGTCTCTAAGCCACTCGTCGTTCGTCCCGTTGTTGAGAATCTTCTTTCCTGCGCGGCGGATTCTCTCTTTGCCGATGTCGGAAATGTACTTGTAGCCCGCCTTGAATCCTTCGGAGTCTTCGCTGCACGCCTCAGGAAGCTGAACCATAATGAAGCGGCGATTTCCCCCATCTTCGGCGTTCAGTTCCAGCGTGGCATGTGCAGCAGTGCAAGAGCCGGCAAAGAAGTCAAGGACGATCGCATCTGAATCGGAGTGAAGCGCAAGAAACCACTTGATGAGCTGCGTAGGTTTGGGTGTGTCAAACACCTTGAAGCCAAATAACTCCTTGAGTTCTCTGGTTGCATCAGCGTTGGTGCCAAATTTGTCAAGCCAAGTGCTCCAGCCGACCGATTTCTTTGAATCCCGGATTTTCTCGTAAGGGACCCAACGCTCCGTCTTGCCATTTCCCTTGCATCCCGGGTCGAAGGGCCGCATTTCCCAATGGAAGTAATCGGCATCCTTTTGCGCGATAGCAATGGCGCTGTTGTCCTTGCCCCAGCGCCAATGACCTTCTTTTCCATCATTCCGATAGGGGAAGACATGCTCGCCGCTGGGGCAAAGTAGGCCGTAAAATTGATTTGGCCGATCCTCTCGCAGTGATGTTCCACCCCATTTCATCAGCTCTCTCCCCTTCCGATACGCACCGGACTTGTCCCGAAGACTTAGTTCCCCGGTAGACCGTTCGTCCTGGGAAACGCATTCGGCGGTTGACTTGAAATAGAGGAGAAGATATTCGTGGCCGGTTCTTAGGCCCGTCTTTTCCTTTCCACCGCTTGCCTCCGAAAGCCAAGGCGCGCAAGCGAGCCGATTTCCTGAGCCAAAAATTTCGTCGATCAGCTTTCCAAGTTGAAATACCTCTTGATCGCTGATCGAAACCGCGAGGATGCCATCGTCTGCCAGCAGGTTGTACATGACCTTTAGCCTCGGATAGAGCATCGATAGCCAGTCCGAGTGAAAGCGACCATTCGTTTCGGGGTTCGCTACTAGCTTGTTGTTCGCATCGTCCTGTTGGTTGGATCGCTTGAGGAATTCCTCGACCGATTCTGAAAAGTTGTCCGTGTAAATAAAGTCCTTGCCTGTATTGTAGGGCGGGTCTATGTATACGAGCTTGATCTTTCCAAGATACGTCTCTTGCAGCAGTTTCAGGACGTCAAGGTTATCTCCCTCAATGAACAGGTTTTTGGTGCGGTCGAAGTCGACGCTTTGCTCGCGGATAGGCCGCAAAGTCTTCGCGACTGGCGCATTCGCTTTGAGTAGGGCCTCGCGCTTGCCCGGCCAGTTCAAGTGATAACGCTCCTGAGGGCCTTCCACGATTGAGTCGGCAAGTTCCTGGCGGAGCTGATCGAAGTCAATTAGCAATTTCAACCGTCCATTAGGCGCCTTGCTCTCAGTCACGCAGCTAGGAAACAGCATGCGAATACGCGCAATGTTGTCCTGCGTGAGATCGGGGGAGTGCATTTTCAGTCTTTCCATTTTTGCTTTTCCGTTGGCTGCGCCTGCTCACCGCTGCAGCTCAATAAGGTCAGTTCTAAGTTGGCGCAAGGCCGCATTGATTTGTACCTTGCGGTTGAATTGCTTCTCTTTGGCTAGCCGCGCCTCGATCCTTTCGACATCCCGCTGCTTGGCCGCGATCTGCTCGATTCGGCTGACCAAGTCCGGTAAAGTCTCCTGCGGCCTGGGAGGCACTGGCATTAGCCGATGAAGCAACTGCTCATACAGCCCTGCCAAATCCACTGCTACGGGCATCGGTGTACGCTGGGTCGCGGGAACCAGCCAGTCTGTTGAAAAGTAAGTAGAAAGGATCATGCTCGGGTTCGCCACTAACGTCGGCCCCGGGCGCTTGTAAGCGGCCACCACTCGCGTGCGGGCTCCCGCGTCCCTGCCTTGGGTAAGCTCAAAGATGATTGGGAACTGCACCGCGCCATCAATGCAGCGCAGCACATCTTCGTGGAGCTCAGGGGACTTGAGCTGGACGCTGAAGATCTGAATCTCTGATACGCCGGGCTGGGCAGGCAGGTTGGTGGTTCCCGGAGCGAGCTTGTACTGCCAGACGACCTGCTCGACCTGCTCGACAAACAAATCCTTGAGTCGGGTATTGGCGCCGCTGCGCTCGTAGATCTTGTTCTTGGGCAGAGTGCGCCCGAAGGCTGCCTGTTTGGGATAGGCGATAAGGGCGGCGTGCTGTTGTGTGGTCACCCCTTCGCTCATTCGGCTTCCTGAATGACGAGGAAGGTGATGAGTTCGAAATCGTCCAAGCCGGAGATGGTGTTGGTCAGGGCCGTGGTCTTGCCGCCGGTGAATAGGCTGTCCAGGTCCTTCTCTTCGTTCACTGCGATCATGGAGCGAATGGCCTTGCCCAGGAGATCGGAATACACCTGCATTTGGCGGCCCTCGGCCGTCTCTTCATTGAAGAGCCCGGTCGCGCAGGGGATGGGCTTGTCTTGGCCCTTGCAGCAAGTGCGTGCCAGGTCCAAGAGGCGTTTCACCTCGGTGTGGTCGTGCACTACGCGGCCTGCGCGGTCGACGTAGACGACGTAGTAAGGGTGCAGCCGGTTGTACTGGTTGACGTTCACTCCCGCATTGAGGTTGCGCAGCGTGAAAATGACGCCAGGATGCAAGCCCATGGCCGGCTTAGCAGACACCACTGCGTGCATTCCGTTAGGGAGGTTGCTCAGTTCGCCGTGTTCCTTGACGTAATTGAGCAAGTCCATGCGAAAGTCGTTGAGGCCTAAGTCGGTGATGGAGACCCCGGTCTTCAAGTCTTCCAGTTCGATAACCTCTTCTTGAAGTCGGCGCAGTTGCTCCTTCCGGTACAACACGTCATTGGCCTGGGCGGACAGCACGTTGTCGTCGCCCGTGGCCGCCACGTCCGCGATCATCATTCGGCTTTCCACCCGGTCCTTGAGGTTGATGTACTCGTCAAGGGTGATGTCGGGCCAGTAGTTAACCAACTGGATGCTGCTGTTAGGCGAGCCGATGCGATCCACCCGGCCAAATCGCTGGATGATGCGCACCGGGTTCCAGTGGATGTCATAGTTGATGAGGTAGTCGCAGTCCTGAAGGTTCTGGCCTTCGGAAATGCAATCCGTGCCGATCAGCAGGTCCACCTCAGCGGGCTCGCCGGGCAGCACCACAGCCTTTTCCTTGGAACGTGGGGAAAACAGCGTCAGCAGTTCCTGGAAGTCGTAGCCCCTCTTCAGTGTGGACTTCGGCGCGCCCTTACCGGTTACCTTGGCGGTGTGCAGCTGGTGGGTCTCTTGAAGCAACGGAGCGAGGTTGGCGTAGAGGTAATCGGCGGTGTCTGCGAACGCGGTGAAGATCAAAACCTTCTTGTTGCCGGGGTTGATCGGATTGGCGATCTTCTCCAGCAGGAGCGCTTTGAGGTGTTGAAGCTTGGCGTCATCCTCGGGAGTGATTTTGGTCATCGACGCCAGCAATGCGTCAATGAGTTCGACGTCCGCCTTCAGGTCGTGTTCCCACGAGGGAACGTCCATGTCGGCGAGGCTGATCTTGACCCTGCCGCCAATCTCTCCGGAGTCGTGATCGAGGATTGGCAGCTCGTCTTCTTCAGCGTCCAGGTTTTCTAGCGCCTCAGTCAGGTCACCCACACTGACCGATACGCCTGATTGGTTGAAGGCCGCGATCTTCGCCAAGGTGCCTTGGTGATTGCGGCGCAAGGCGTTCAAAGTCAGCCGGAACGATTCGACCGAGCTTTCCAGTCGCTTGAGCAGGTTCACCGTCATCAGGGCCTGCAAGCTCTTTTCGCGGTCAGCCTGCTTCAGCGTGCCTTTGCCCCCGACCTTGGTGTCGTAGGCCTCTTCGTACTTCTTAAGCCGGCTGGGCAGGATGTAGCTCACTGGCGCGTACACGGCGAGCTTCAGCAAGGACAGTTGGGCAAAGATGTCGTTGAAGCCCATCACGTCCTTGCGCTCAGTCAGCGGGCTGTGATACGACAAGGGCATGCGGCGCTCGGGGAATTGGCCGATGTCCTTAGTGTCGTAAAAGGTCTGGATGTGCTTACGCGAGCGCGCGATGGTCACGCTGTCCAACAGCTCGAAGAAGTCGAAGTCCAGCGAGTCGAGGATGGCGCGTGCGGTGCGCTCTTCCGGGGGCAGCTTGGCCCAGGTGTTGAATGCGGTCTGCGCGCCGCGGAAGATTTCTTCGACGCTCTTGCCGGTCTTCAGCTTCTTGCTGAGTATTTCTGAGTCACCTTCGTAGGCCAGCGCCAGCTGATTGCGCAGGTCGGAAAAGCGGTTGTTGACCGGGGTGGCTGAGAGCATCAGCACCTTGGTCTTCACGCCTTCCTTGATGACCTTGTTCATCAGCTTTTGGTAGCGGGTCTCCTTGTCCTTGAAGGCGTCGTTGTTGCGGAAGTTGTGGGACTCGTCGATGACCACGAGGTCATAGTTGCCCCAGTTGATCTGGTTCAGCGGCGTGCCAAAGGATTCGCCGCCGGTGCGGCTGAGGTCGGTGTGGCAAAGGACATCGTAATTGAAGCGGTCCTTCGCGAAGATGTTGGTCTTGAGGTTGCGGTTGTAGTTGAGCCAGTTGTCGGCCAGTTTTTTGGGGCACAGCACCAGGACGGACTTGTTCCGCAGCTCGTAGTACTTGATCACGGCCAGCGCGGTGAATGTCTTGCCCAGACCCACGCTGTCGGCCAGGATGCAGCCGCTGTAGGTTTCCAGTTTGTTGATGATCCCCGTAGCTGCATCCTTCTGGTAGTTGAACAGCTTCTTCCAGATCAGCGTCTCTTGGTAGCCGGTGCGGTCATTGGGGAGAACGTCCTCGTCGATCTGGTCCAGGAACTCGTTGAAGATGTTGTAGAGCATCAGGAAGTAGATGCTCTCCGGCGAGTTCTCCTGGTAGACCGTGGCGATGTGTTCGCAAATCTGTGCCGTCACGTCTTCCAGTTTCTCGTCATCGTTCCAGATTTGGTCGAACAGGCTCAGGTACGTCGCGGCGAAGGGAGCTTCGCTCATTTTGTTGACGAAGTTCGAAACCGCGTTGCCTTGCTGATAACCGAGGTCTACGGCAGTGAAGCCATGTAGTGGCATGTAGACGGTGTCAACGCCATCGGTCTGCACGCACGCAAACTGCTGCATCGGAGCCTTGGTTCGGTTGCTCTTGAACCGAACCTTGCGGCGCATCCACTCGGCGCACTCCTTCGCGATGGCGCGCTGCGTTAGCTTGTTGCGCAGCTGGATCTCGAACTCGCTGCCATACAGGCTTCGCTCTCGGTCCAACCTGGGGATGTGGAACTCCTTGCGCTCTTTGCGAATCTTGTCCGTCGCTTCGTCCGGAACGAAAGCCGGGGAGGTGAAGATGAAGTCGAGCGCTTCGATGGATTCGAGTTCCGACTTGAGGGCCTCGAATGCGTACATCGAAAAGCAGGACGCAGCGATACGCACCTTCGCCCTGCCTCTGAGTGACTGCTTCAAGTCATCTCCAAGGAGGCGGGTGACGTTGTCGATCAATTCCACGGAACTTCCTCTCAGAATATGCAGCCCTTGCGAAAAGGGCATTGATGCTGAGAGCGAGCAGGCGAGTAGACGCCGCTACAACGCTCGTGATTTGAACGTTGCTGCGCGGTGCTCTTGGTCGGTGCTAGGGCCAGCCGCGCAAGAGCCGCTTCGGGTCGTCAGCCCGAGCTACCCTTGGTCCCTTCGATCTTCGATCCCAGTAACTACGCCTCTACTGTACGGTACGAGGTACAGCTCAATATTTTGGAGGGTCGGAGAGCTGTGCGTGGCGTTCGACTCCGGCAATGATGTCGTTTAACACGACACAAGCGCGGAGTTGGAGTAATACTTTAGCATTGGTTGCGCTAGCGCGATCCGGACACCGCGACAATGCTGGGCCGCGTTACTGGGCCAACGCAGGGTCAAGACCCATTCAGTACGTCGTTCGACCCACGCTGCTGCACACCATTTGCACGCTGCGCTGAACGCTGGCCAAAGCCGCTCGCTCCGACGCTTCCACTGACTTGTGACTTAGGAGATGTACTGCAGTGCGGCGGCGATGGACTCGATCAGGTCGGCTTGCTGGATGGGGGTGGTCATGGCATGCGGGGGGAGGGCGGACGACAGCCCTCAATTATCCCGCACCGGCTGAGCAAGCCCTTACAAGGGCAGGGACGTCCGGCGAACCAGGCCGCGGCTTTTCAGATCCAGATCGACGGAACCAGCCGGTTGAGGACCTGGCGGACGATGATCTTGGGATGGGTGCCCCGGCTGTACTCGGAATTGTTCCAACCCCGTACACCGTTGAGGAGGGGGGTGTGGACGAACCTTCGAGCGACCGTGATCGATGGCGCGGCCTTGTCGATGTGCCGCCGGAACAGGATCTCGTTCGCATAGGGCCCGGGCTCCAGGTCGCGCCGAATGGATTCGCACACCCCCTGCAGCACCTCGTCGTAGGCGCGCCGGTTGAACGAAAAGCCGAAGAGTTCACACAGGCTGTACGGGTAGTTGCGGCAGTGGACATACAGGTCCACGGGGGGACGGGTGCGCACCAGCAACGGCATGTTCGTCAGGACGTAGCGCCCGGTGCACTTCCAGATCACGTCGGCCGGCGCCGCCTGCGAGAGCGTGCTTGCGTTCGCCATGGCGAAATCGAGCAGCTTCATTTCTCCATAGCCCCGGCCGTACTCCGCCGGGTAGTCCAGTCCGTAGCAGGAGACGAACTCCACGCGGTCGGCCTTGCCGGCCGCCGCGACCGCACGGCGCAACGGCTCCAGGTCGGAAGCACTGTTCTCCGCGAAGACGATCTTGTCGAAGACCGGGCCGACCAGCCCGGCGTAGAACTCCATGGCCCGCACGTAGTCCCCCATTCGCTCGGCCGGATCGGTGCGCGCCAGTTCGGGGACGTTGGGCGGCGGCGTGACGGTCGCCGTGAGAAGCAGGTACTTGGCCATGGTCCCGCAATTTACCGGCTCAGGCGGGGCTTCCCGTTGGTTCTTTGGTGCCCGGATCTGGGGTGTCTCGGCCAGGGGGTCGGTGCGAGGCCTTTTTTCACGGTGGTTCACCTGGACAGCTGGTTCCTTCGACCCATTGTGCGGCCGGCGCTTTACCGGCAGCATGGCGCCACCCGTTGACCAGGAAAACGGGACGGGGGATTGTTTGCCCATGCCGCGGCCCAGCGTGCTGATCGTTGCAGAACACGCTTCATTTCGCTTTGGCGGCGAAGCCGCCTTGCCCTTGCACTATTTCCGCGTGCTCACCAGGCGCAACTTGCCGGTGCGGCTGATCACGCACAGCCGCGTGCGCGACGAACTGCGGCAGACCTTTCCGGACGAACAGCATCTCATCACCTACATCGAGGACGGCCCGGTCCAGATCTGGATGTACCGCCTGGGAAAGCACCTGCCGGATCGCATTTCCTATTTCACGGCCGGTTTCGTGTCCCGCGTGTACACCCAGTTCCAGGCCTTGCAGGTGGCCCGAAGGCTCGTCAAGAGCGAGGGTGTGACGGTGGTGCACCAGCCCATGCCTGTTTCCCCGCGCGAACCGACCCTGCTGCGCAAGCTGGGCGTTCCCGTCGTCATCGGGCCCATGAACGGCAACATCGATTTCCCCCTGGGCTTCCGCCGCCAGCAACACCGCTTCGTGCACATGGCCGTAGGTCTTGCCCGGTCGGTTGCCCAGGCCGTCACCAAGTTCCTGTTGCCGGGCAAACTGGAGGCGGCCGCCTTGATCGTCGCCAACGCACGCACCCGCAGTGCGCTGCCCAGCAGCTACCACGGCCGCGTCTTCACCATCCCGGAAAACGGGGTCGACCTGCAACTGTGGAAGCCCCAGGGCGAAGTGGCGCGGACGGATGCGGTGTGCCGGTGCGTGTTCGTCGGACGGCTCGTGGACTGGAAAGCCGTGGACCTGCTCGTCTCCGCGTTCCTGGCCGTTGCGGACCGCCAGTTGCTGGCGCTGAACATCGTCGGGGACGGGCCGCAGCGCGAGAAGCTGGTTGCAATGGCCCAGGAGGCCGGCGCGCTGGCCAGCGTCGAAGGCGAGCCGGGCCGCATCTTCTTCTCCGGCTGGCGCACGCAAGGCGAATGCGCCGAGATCCTGCGCCGCAGCGACGTCTTCGTCCTGCCGAGCCTGATGGAATGCGGTGGCGCGGTGGTGCTGGAAGCCATGGCCGTCGGCCTGCCCGTCATCGCCACCGACTGGGGCGGGCCGGCCGACTACCTGGATGCAGAATGCGGCATCCTCGTCCAGCCGGACGATGCGGCCCAATTCAAGCGGGACCTGGGCACTGCGATGATGCGGCTGGCCACGAGTCCGGCCCTGCGGGCCAGGATGGGAGCGCGGGGGCGGGAAAAGGTCGCCGCGCAATTCGATTGGGAGAGAAAGGCCGAGCAAATGCTTTTGATTTACCAACAGGTCGCCCAATGAGAACGGCCGTCGCATCCGCCAGGAATTTTTTCCAGCCCTCCATCCTTCCCGGGGCCGTGCTGCTGGTTGTCGGGGTCGCCCTGCTGCTGCTGCATCGCGAGGCGCTGTTCGAGTGGTACACCCGGACCGGGGAAGACCGCTATTCCCACGCGCCGATCGTGCTGCTGGTCGCGGCCTACCTGTTCTGGGTCAATGCGCCGACCCGCACCGGCGGCGACCGGACCTCCTGGTACGGCGTCCTGCTCACTTTCGTCGGGGGCATGGCCCTGGTCGTGGGAGAACTGAGCGCGCTCTGGATGATCGTCCAGTACGGCCTCGTGCTGACGCTCATGGGCATGGCGTGGGCGTACTACGGAAAAGAGTTCCGTTCGGTCTATTTCCCGTTCCTGCTCGCCTTCACGGCCATCCCCTTGCCCTACATGGTGGACGTGGTCATCACCGGAAAGATGCAACTGCTGTCTTCCGGCCTGGGCGTGGACATGCTGCGGATGCTGAACGTGTCCGTGCACCAGCAGGGCAACCTCATCGACCTCGGCGCCTACAAGCTGCACGTGGCGGAGGCCTGCAGCGGGCTGAACTACATGTTCCCGCTGTTCGCCATCGGCCTGATCGTGGCCAGCTTCTACAAGGGCCCGTTGCTGGTTCGTGCGCTGCTGGTGCTGTCGACCGTCCCGATCACGATCCTGATGAACAGTGCGCGCATCGCCGTCGTCGGATTGCTCGTGAATGCCCAGGGAAGCAAGGCAGCCGAGGGGTTCAGCCACTACTTCGAGGGCTGGATCGTCTTCATGCTGTGCCTGCTGTTCCTGACCGGCGAAGTCGCACTGGCGAACAGGTTCCTGCCGGCCCGCTCGCGGCTGACGTTCCACGTCCCGCCCTGGAAGCGGCAGCGTTCCACCGAGGCTGCCCCTGCCAGGCCGCTGCTGTCCCATCCCGTCATCGCGGCGGTGGTTCTCGCCATCGGGCTGTCGCTGCTCACCAGCCGGATCGGCGTGCGGGAAGAGATCATCCCTGCGCGCAAGACCTTCTATGAATTCCCGCTTTCGGTCGAGGGCTGGGAGGGTTCGAGCTATCCGTTCACGAACGGGGAACAAGCCATCCTGGGCCTGACGGACTACGTGCTGGCCGACTTCGCGCGCAAGTCCGATCGCGCCGGCCTCTACATCGGCTACGTGCAATCGCAGCGCAAGGGGTTCGTTCCGCATTCGCCCAAGGCCTGCATCCCGGGGGGAGGCTGGGAGATCAGCGACGCAGGCGCGCATACGTTCCAGACGAACCAGGGTTCCTTCAAGGCGACCAAGCTGATCATTTCGAATGCCGAAGAGCGGCAACTCGTGTACTACTGGTTCCGCCAGCGCGGGCGGGACCTGCCTGGCGAGTACTCGCTGAAGTGGTACCTGCTGCTCGACTCGATCCAGAGGGACAGGACCGACGGTGCCCTGGTCCGCGTGATCGTGCCGGTGCGGACCAACATGGCCGAGGCCGAAGCCGTCGCGGAGCGCTTCGTGAAGGACATCTACGGTGTCCTCCCGGCGTTCATTCCCGACTGAGTCCTGAATCGCGAGCCTGCAAGTTGCCGGCGCGGGTATCGGCGCGCCTGCGGTGGTCGCTGGACCTGCTGATGCAGGTCAAATCATCGCGCACCCGGAGGACTAAGGTGTTCCTGCGTCATACGTGAACGAAGGAGCTGCCATGAAACACAAGTGGATCGCGATCGCATTGGCCGCCTCCGCGCTTTTTGCCGGCGTGGCGAGCGCGCAGCCGGCCTATGGGCCCGGCATGATGGGCGGCTATGGCCAGGGGATGATGGGCGGGTATGGGGCCGGCGGCTATGGCGGCGGCCACGGACCCGGAATGATGGGGGGCTACGGTCCGGGCATGGGTGGCGGGATGATGGGTCCCGGCGGAATCGACGTGCCCGACCTCACCGCCGACCAGCGCAGCAAGATCAAGCTGGCGCAGCAGGACTTCTGGAAGAAGCAGTGGCCGCTGATGCAGCAGATGCACTCGACGATGTGGGACGACGGCGCGGCCGGGTTCGACGAGCAGGCGGCGCGCAAGAACTACGAGGCCGCCTCGGCGCTGCACAAGCAGATGTTCGAGAACGGCCTGGAGATGCGCAAGCGCGTCGATGCCGTGCTCACCCCCAAGCAGAAAGAGCAGTTGCGGCGCTAGGCGGGCGCACGCGCCGGTGCGGCGATCAGCGGCAGTAGTAGATGCGCACCGTCGGCTCGCGCGTGGCGGCTGCATTGATCGCGAAGGCATCGATGCACCCAGTGCGGGCGTCGAGTCCGTAGACCACCACGAAGCCCGGGGGGGTGCCGCCTCCCGGGATGTTCATCGTCAGCTGCGGCTTGCCCGAACTCGCCACGAGGTCGCTGAGGGGTCGGTTCTGCCACTGGCGGTTCATGTCCAGTTCGCGCTGGTAGCGCGCGGCGACTCCCTGCCTCGCATCCGGCCCCTCGCTGCGCACGGCGCCCTCGAGATCGGCACAGCCCGCTGCCGCGAGGGTCAGCGCCAGGGCCGCGGCATGGCGCAGCGCGCGCGAGGCGTGATGGGCCGCTTGCGGGCCGGGGAGCCGGTCGTTCACTGTTGTCATGGTTCTTTGCCCAATTGGAGCACCGGCTGTCGCAAACGACAACTTTGGTTGCGATCGGTGAGCCCGGCAGTGCGCCATTGTTGGCGGCTGTCAGCATTCCAGAGTCGCCGCACAGGGACAGTCAAAGCTGCTAGGGTGGCCGCATGGCCACGCGCATCGAACACGACACCTTCGGTCCCATCCAGGTCCCTGCCGAGCGGCTGTGGGGGGCCCAGACGCAGCGTTCGCTGCAGAACTTCGACATCTCCGGCGAGCGGCAGCCGAAGGAGATCATCCGCGCGCTGGCGCAGATCAAGCGCTCCTCGGCCGTGGTCAATCACCTGCTGGGGCTGCTGGACCAGCAGAAGGCGGCCGCCATCGTGGCCGCCGCGGACGAGGTGCTGCAGGGCCTGCATGACGACCAGTTTCCCCTCGTCGTCTGGCAAACGGGTTCGGGCACGCAGACGAACATGAACGTCAACGAGGTGCTGGCCAACCGCGCCAGCGAGTTGCTCGGCGGGCAGCGCGGCGAGGGCCGCAAGGTCCATCCCAACGACGACGTGAACAAGAGCCAGTCGTCCAACGACGTCTATCCCACGGCGATGCACCTGGCCGCGGTGGAGGCGATCAAGGGCCGGTTGCTGCCGTCCCTGGCGCGGCTGAAGGACACGCTGGCCGGGAAGTCTGCCGCCTTCGCCGACATCGTGAAGATCGGGCGCACCCACCTGCAGGATGCGACCCCGCTCACCCTGGGGCAGGAGTTCTCCGGCTACGTCGCGCAACTGGAGCAGTGCGACCGGCACCTGCACGCGGCGCTGCCGCACCTGTGCGAGCTGGCGCTGGGCGGCACCGCCGTCGGCACGGGGCTCAATGCGCCCAAGGGCTACGCGGAGAAGGTGGCCGAGGAACTGGCGCGGCTCACCGCGCTGCCCCTGGTCAGCGCGAACAACAAGTTCGAGGTGATGGCTGCGGCAGACGCGCTGGTGCACGCGCACGGCGCGCTCAAGACATTGGCCGCCAGCATGATGAAGATCGCCAACGACATCCGCTGGCTCGCCAGCGGCCCGCGCAGCGGCATCGGCGAGCTGTCGATCCCGGAGAACGAGCCGGGTTCGTCGATCATGCCGGGCAAGGTGAATCCCACGCAGAGCGAAGCCGTGACCATGCTGTGCTGCCAGGTGTTCGGCAACGACGTCGCCATCAACTTCGGCGGCGCCTCCGGCAACTTCGAGCTCAACGTGTTCCGGCCCCTGATCGCGCACAACTTTCTGCAGAGCGTGCGCCTGCTGGCGGACGGCATGCGCAGCTTCGACGACCACTGCGCCGCCGGCATCGAGCCGAACCGCGAGCGCATCCGCGAGCTCGTCGATCGTTCGCTGATGCTGGTCACCGCGCTCAATCCGCACATCGGCTACGACAAGGCGGCGGCGATTGCGAAGAAGGCGCACAAGGAAGGCACCAGCCTGCGCGAGGCCGCGATCGCCTCCGGCCACCTCACGGGCGAGCAGTTCGACCAATGGGTTCGGCCGGAGCGGATGGTCTAGCGCTTCGCCGGTCGCGGCGCCGCGCTAGACCTTTCCCATCAGTGTCGACGTTATGGTCTGAACTGTTGACACTTTGAAAACGCGTCTCCAATAATGGCCCGCAGCGGTTCGCCGGGGCCGCGTCAAGGAGACCAGCAATGTCAGCGAAGCCCGCCGTCGCCGTCCTGGCGATCGTGGCCGCACTCGCATCGGGTGTGGTTCATTCCCAAGCTCCCGCGCCCTACGAGGCCACGCCGCAGCTGATCGCCGCCGCGCAGAAGGAAGGCAAGGTCGTCTGGTACTCGGCCACCGACGTGCAGGTCGCCGAGAAGCTGGCCCGCGCCTTCGAGGCCAAGTACCCGGGCATGAAGGTGCAGGTGGAACGTTCGGGCGCCGAGCGCATCTTCCAGCGCATCAACCAGGAATACGGCAGCAAGATCTACAGCGCCGACGTCGTGGAGACGTCCGACGCCGTGCACTTCATCCACTTCAAGAAGCAGGGCTGGCTGCAGCCGGCCGTGCCGGGCGACGTGGCGAAGTTCTGGCCCAAGGACGACAAGGACGCCGACGGCCAGTTCGCGGCCTACCGCGCCCATCTCTCGGTGATCGCCTACAACACCAAGCTCGTGCCCAAGGAGCAGGCGCCCAAGTCGCACGCCGACCTGCTCGATCCCAAGTGGAGCGGCAAGATCGTGAAGGCCCACCCCGGCTACAGCGGCACGATCATGACCGGCACGCAGGCGCTCAGCCAGTCCAGCCTGGGCTGGAAGTACTTCGAGCAACTGGGCAAGCAGAAGGTGATGCAGGTGCAGTCGTCCACCGAGCCGCCGAAGAAGCTGGCCGCGGGCGAGCGCTCGGTGATGGCCGACGGCAACGAGTACAACGTGTTCCTGCTGCGCGAAAGCGGCGTGCCCATCGAGCCGGTCTACGCCACCGAAGGGACGCCGCTCGTGGTCGGCAACGCGGCGATCCTGAAGAACGCGCCCAACCCCAACGCGGCGAAGCTGTTCTACCAGTTCATGTTCACGCGCGAGGCGCAGCAGCTCAATAGCGACGTCGGCGGCCTGCGGTCCTTCCACCCCGAGGTGAAGGAGAAGGCCGGGCGCGTGCCGCTGTCGCAGATCAAGCTGCTGACTTCCGACCCGTCCAAGCTGGACGCCGAGGCGATCAAGAAGAAGTACGAAGAGTATTTCGGGACCTGAGATGCGGCCCCATCCCCGACGCGCTGTCGGCGCCTGAGCAATGCCGATTGCCCTGCCGGACGCACCGGTTTCGCTGGCCAAGCCGCACTTCCGCATCGACCTGCTCCGGCCCGTGTTCTACGCACTGGCCGCGGTGCTGGCCGTGCTGGTCGTGCTGCCGCTGGCCTGGCTCGCGTACTACGCGCTCGTCGACAAGGAGGGCCAGCCCACGCTGGCCAACTTCGCGGCGCTGGTCAGCGACGCGACCCTACGGCGGCCCTTCCTCATCGCGATCGGCATGGCGCTCGGCGTCGGGGCGTTGTCGTGCGCGATCGCCACCCCGCTCGCCTGGCTGGTGGCGCGCACGAACATGCCCGGACGCTGGCTGGTGCGCGCATTGGTCACCGCTTCGTTCGTGACGCCGCCGTTCCTGGGTGCCATCGCCTGGGAGATCCTCGCGGCCCCCAACAGCGGCCTCATCAACGTGTTCTGGCGGCAGGCGACGGGCGCGCAGCAGTTCGACGTGCTGGTCAACATCTACAGCTTCGGCGGCCTGGTGTTCGCGATCGCGTGCTACACGTTTCCCTACGTCTTCACGCTGGTGGCCAACGGCCTCGACCGGGTGCCGGCCGACCTGGAGGATGCGTCGTCCATCCTCGGTGCCCGCGCTTGGACGACGCTGCGGCGCGTCACGCTGCCGCTGGTGCTGCCGGCGATGCTGGCCGGCTCGCTGATCGCCATCCTGCAGGCGCTGACGATGTTCGGTTCGCCCGCCATCCTGGCGCTGCCCGCCGGCTTCCACGTCATCACCACCAAGATCTGGAGCCTGTTCCAGTACCCGCCGAAGCCGGGCCTCGCGGCGGCGACGGCGCTGCCGCTGCTGCTGATCACCGTGCTGCTGCTGCAGGGCAAGGCGTGGATCCTGGGCCGCAAGGGCTTCACCGTGCTGGGAGGCAAGAGCGGCGCCCCGCGCATCACCCAGTTGGGTGCGTGGATGCCGGTGGCCCTGCTGTTCGCCTTCCTCGTGCTGTCGCTCACCGTGCTGCTGCCCTACGCGGCGCTGGTGAAGGCGGCGCTCACGAAGAACGGCGTCGAGGGGCTGACGCTGCACAACTTCCATTTCGTGTTCTTCGAGTTCTCGGCCACGCGGCTGGCGATGTGGAACACCTTCCTGCTCGGCTTCTCGACCGCCACGCTGGGCACGGGACTGGCCCTGCTGGCCGCGTACTTCGTGGCGCGCGCGCCGGTGCGGGGCGCCGCGGCACTCGGTTGGCTGGCCACCGCACCGGTGGCGATCCCGGGCATCGTGCTCGGGGTGGGGCTCTTCCTCACCTACTCGCACCCGCAGCTGATGCTGTACGGCACGCTGTGGATCCTGCTGATCGCCTTCCTCACGATCGAGATGCCCGCCGGCTACCAGCAGCTGTCCGCCGCCTTCCACGGCATTCACCCCGAGCTGGAAGAGGCCAGCCGCATCCTGGGCGCTTCGCGGCTGAAGACGCTGCGCCTGATCACCGCGCCGCTGCTGCGCTCCAGCGTCATCGCCACCTGGTGCTTCGTGTTCATCGGCACCATCCGCGAGCTGTCCGCGACGATCCTGCTGACCACGGCCAACACCAAGCTGGTCTCCGTGATCATCTACGACCTCAACGAAAGCGGTGACATGGGTGCGATCTCGGTGCTCGGCATCATGCTACTGGTCGTCTCCTTCGCGGTGGTGATCGTCGCCAATCGCCTGCCACTGCTGGGTGGACCGCGGCTGCCGGCGCTGCGCTGAAAAGAAAGTCGACGCATGGGATTCCTCGAACTCCAGGGCCTCACCAAACGCTACGGCACGGCGCCGGTGGTGAAGGAGCTTTCCCTCTCGGTCGACAAGGGCCAGCTGGTCTGCCTGCTCGGTCCTTCGGGCTGCGGCAAGACGACCACGCTGCGCCTGATCGCCGGGTTCCTCGAGCCCGACGCCGGCGAGATCCGCGTGGGCGGCCGCCGCGTCTCCGCCCCCGGAGACAGCGAGCCGCCCGAGCGCCGCAACATGTCGATGATCTTCCAGAGCTACGCGCTGTGGCCGCACATGACGGTGTTCGAGAACGTCGCCTACGGCCTCAGGTTGCGCGGACTGCCGAGGGCCGACGTGCAGCAGCGCGCGGACACGATCCTCGCCGCGACCAAGCTGTCGCAGCTCGCCCAGCGCTATCCCGGCGAGCTCTCCGGCGGCCAGCAGCAACGCGTGTCGCTGGCCCGCGCACTCGTCGTGGAACCCGAGACGCTGCTGCTGGACGAGCCGCTGTCCAACCTGGACGCCAACCTGCGCGAGGAGATGCGGTTCGAGATCCGGCGGCTGCACGACAAGTTCCGCTACACCACCGTCTACGTGACGCACGACCAGGCGGAGGCCATGACCACTGCCGACCTGATCGTGGTGATGAACCAGGGCGTCATCGAGCAGGCCGGCACGCCCGAGGAAATCTACCAGCGGCCGCGCACCGAGTTCGTGGCCCGCTTCATAGGCGGCACCAACATCTTCCGCGGCCGCGGGGACGGAGGATCCGGCGTCGCGGCCGGCAACGGGCTGTTCCTGCGCTGCGGCTCCGGGGAGTTCGCGCGCGAGGGCGACACCGCCGTCTCCGTGCGCCACCACGACGTCCGGCTCGCGGCGACGCGGCCGGACGGCGAGACCAACAGCGTGCAGGGAACGGTCGCGCGCCAGATCTACCTGGGCTCGCACCGCGACTACCTGGTGACCCTGCCCGACGGCGAGACGGTGCGTGCGGTCGCACCATCCACCGTGAGCATCCCGCCCGGCGAAAGCGTCTGGCTGCACCTGCCGCCGGAGCACTGCCGGGCGCTGGCGCAGTAGTTCCCGCGACGCCGGTCCTTGTCCGATCGATCCGCAACACCCCACCAACGAGGAGCACCGAGTGAGCATCACCCCACCCCAGGCGGCGGAGCACCTGACGCGCTACGTGTCCGATTTCATCTGCAGCACGCGGCTGGAGGACCTGCCGCAGGACGTCGTCGCCCTCGGCAAGAAATCCATCCTCGACGGCCTGGGCCTGGCCTTGTCGGGCGGCGCCAGCCACTGCGGCGCGCTGGTGCGCCGGCACCTCGCCGAGCTCCACCTCGGCGCGGGTCCGGCCACGGTGATCGGCACCCGGCTGAAGGTGGCGCCGCGCTTCGCCGCTTTCGCCAACGGCGTCGGCATCCATGCCGACGACTACGACGACACGCAGCTGGCCGTGGCCACCGACCGCGTCTACGGCTTGCTGACGCATCCCACGGCGCCGGCGCTGCCGGCGGCGCTGGCGGTGGCGGAGGCCACCGGCGCCAGCGGCGCGCAGGCCATGCTGGCCTACCACCTGGGGGTGGAAGTGGAGTGCAAGATCTCCGAGGCCATCAACCCGCGCCACTACCAGACCGGCTTCCACTCCACCGCCACTTGCGGCACCTTCGCCGCGGCAGCGGCGGCATCGAAGCTGATGGGGCTCGATGCGGAAGCGACTTCGCGCGCGCTTTCCATCGCGGGCAGCCAGTCCGCCGGCCTGCGCGAGAACTTCGGCACCATGACCAAGCCCTTCCACGCCGGCCGCTCTTCCGAGAGTGGCGTGGCCGCGGCGCAGTTCGCCGGCTACGGCTGGACCGCCACCGACCGGATCCTGGAGGCACCGCGCGGCTTCTTCAGCGCGGCGGGCGGTGGCTACGACCCGAACGCGATCGCGGGCCGGCTCGGCAAGCCCTGGACCTTCGCCGAGCCCGGCGTGTCGATCAAGCCGCATCCGTCCGGCTCGCTGACGCACCCGGGCATGACCGAGATGGCGCGCCTGATCCGCGAACACGGCATCCAGGCGAAGGACGTCGTGCGGGTCCGCGTGGGCACCAACCACAACATGCCCAATGCGCTGATCCACCACCGCCCGACCAACGAACTGCAGGCCAAGTTCTCCATGGAGTTCTGCATGGCGATCCTGCTGCTGGAGGGGCGCGCTGGCCTCAACGAGTTCACCGACTCGGTGGTGCTGCGGCCGGACGTGCGGGCGATGATCGAGAAGATCGACTTCGTGGTGGACCAGGACGCCGAGGCGGCGGGGTACCACAAGATGACCACGCTGATCGACATCGAACTGGCCGGTGGCCGCAAGATTTCGGGCCGCGCCGACTTCGGCAAGGGGAGCCCGGCGATGCCCATGAGCTACGACGAGGTGGCGGGCAAGTTCCGCGAGAACGCCGAGTTCGCCGACTTTCCCTCGCGGCAAGCGGAGGAGGTGATCGCGATGGTGCGCACGCTCGAGTCGCTGCCTTCGATCCGGACCCTCACGGCGGCGCTGGTGCATGACCGCGCCTGACGCCCGGCCCCTGCTGGGCCTGATGCTGGGCGACATGACCGGCATCGGCCCGGAGATCAGCGCCAGGCTGTTGGCGAGCGGCAAGCTGAAGGACGTGGCCCGCATCGCCGTGATCGGCGATGCGCGCGTGTTCGAACTCGGTTGCCGCGATGCCCGCGTCGAACCGGCGTGGCGTCGCTACGCCAGCGTGGCCGCCATCGCCTGGGAACGCGACGAGGTGCCGGTGGTCGACCTCGGCAACATCGATCCCGCGAAGATCACGCGCCGCGAGATCTCGCCGGCATCGGGCCAGCTCACGGGCGAGACGCTGCACCACATGACGCAGCTGGCGCGCGAAGGGCAGATCGAAGGCATCAGCTTCGCGCCGCTGAACAAGGCGGCGCTGCACCGCGGCGGCTGGAAGTACCACGACGAGCACCAGATGTTCGCGGCCTGGAATGCGCACGAGGGGTTCTTCGGCGAGATGAACGTCATCGAGCAGTTCGCGACCTTCCGCGTCACCTCGCACGTGGCGCTGCGGCAGGCGCTCGAGCTGGTCACGCCGCAGCGCATCGCCAACGCCGTGCGCCTGGCGGACCGCAGCCTGCGCGAAGCGGGGCACGCCAGGCCGCGCATCGGCGTGGCGGCGCTCAATCCGCATTGCGGCGAAGGCGGCCTGTTCGGCGACGAGGAGATCCGCATCATCGCGCCGGCGGTGCGGCAGCTGGCGGAAGAGGGCATCGCGGTGAGCGGGCCGGTGTCGTCGGACGCGATTTTCCTGAAGGCGCTCAAGGGCGAGTACGACGGCGTCGTGATGATGTACCACGACCAGGGCCAGATTGCGACCAAGCTGCTGGGCTTCAACAAGGGCGTCACGGTCACGGCCGGACTGTCCACGGTTTACACCACGCCGGCCCACGGCACGGCTTTCGACATCACCGGTGCAGGCCAGGCGGACACCGGCGCGCTGGAGGCGGCGCTGCGGATCGCCGCCCGCATGGCCCTCACGCGTCGAAGCGACACACGCCCCGCGCCGTGACCGGGGATCTCCTGAAGGCTACTTCTCGTCGGCCAGCGCCAGCAGCCGCTGGCGCCCCGCCTGGATGTGCTCCTCGGCGGATTGCTTGGCCCTGGCCGCCTGGCCCCGGGAGATCGCTTCGTACAGCCGGCGGTGCTCCACGTTCGAGCGGCGCATGTTGCCCGGCGCATTGAAGTTCTGCCGCCGGTACAGGTGCAGCTCCTTCACGTAGCTGTCGTACAGCTGGTGCGCGCGCCGGCTGTTGGACAGCGTCAGCACCAGCTCGTGGAACTGCACGTTCAGCTCGTAGTACAGGCCGCTGTCGCCCGCCTGCGCGGCGCTGTCCATGCCTTCGAGCAGGGATTCGAACTGCTGCCGGTGGGCGTCGGTGACGTGCTCGCAGGCCCGCGCCGCGGCAAAACCGAACACCAGGGCGCGCAGGTCGTAGATTTCCAGCATTTCCTGGATCGACACCTTGCGCACGAAGACGCCGCGGTTCACCACCGGCGTCACCAGCCCGGTTCCGGTGAGGATGCGGATCGCCTCGCGGATGGGCCCCCGGCTGGTGCCCATGCGCACCGCCAGGGCCGCCTCGTTCAGCCGGTCGCCGGCCTTGAACTCGCCCGCATAGATCGCCTGCTTCAGCTGTTCGGCGATGCTGCGCGAGAGGCCTTCGGCGGTGGTGAGGGGGGGCAGGGCGCTCATGCGGACAGGCCGCCCCGGAGCGGGCGACAATGTCTGCAATTATAGAGAGGCTGTCGACGCTGCCTGTGCAATCGTCGACACTTCCGGCGCTTCCGCCGGCGCGCTACAGCTCTTCGGTGTTGGGGTGCTGCGGTGGCGACATCAGGCGGTCGGTGTACGCGATCGCCATGGCGGAGAACAGGAAGGTGATGTGGATGACCGTCTGGGCGATCAGCACGCGGTCGGAATAGTTGTCCGCGTTGATGAAGGTCTTGAGCAGGTGAATCGACGAGATGCCGATGATGGCCGTCGCCAGCTTGACCTTCAGCACCGACGCATTCACGTGGCTCAGCCACTCGGGCTGGTCGCGATGGCCCTCCAGGTTCATGCGGCTCACGAAGGTCTCGTAGCCGCCCACGGTGACCATGATCAGGAGGTTGGAGATCATCACCACGTCGATCAGCGCCAGCACCACCAGCATGATGATGGTCTCGTTCAGCGAGGTGATCTGGGTGCTCGACTTGTAGCCGATGCTGGAGATCAGCTGCTGCAGCGCGGCCTGGCTTCCGGCCGTGGCCTCCACGAGGTGCAGCAACTCCACCAGGAAGTGCACCACGTACACCGCCTGCGCCGCGATCAGGCCGAGGTACAGCGGCAGCTGCAGCCACCGGCTGGCGAAGATCAGGTTGGGAAGCGGCCTCAGCGGCGAAGAAGGGCTGATGTTGGGAATTTCTTTGCGCATGCAGGGTTGGGACGACTACGGGTCCGCGCGATTGTAGGTTCCGCTCGCGGGGGGTTAGATTCGTAAGGCCCGCGCCAGTCAGTGGCTTGTAAGTGCGAAAACTGACATTACGCCGAAATTCCCACTTTCCGGAGACAGCAGCATGAGTGCCATCGAATCGGTCCTGGTCGAGAACCGCGTCTTTCCCCCCAGCGATGCCACCGTCAAGGCCGCCCGCATTTCGGGCATGGCCGCCTACGAGGCCCTGTGCAAGGAGGCCGAAACCAATTTTGACGGCTTCTGGTCGCGCCTCGCTCGCGGGAACGTCCAGTGGACCAAGCCCTTCACCAAGGTGCTGAACGAGTCCGAGGCGCCGTTCTACAAGTGGTTCGAGGACGGCGAGCTCAATGCCAGCGCCAACTGCCTCGACAAGCACGTCGGCACGCCGGTGGAAAACAAGGTCGCCATCGTCTTCGAGTCCGATGACGGCAAGGTCTCGCAGGTGACCTACAAGGAACTGCTGGGCCGGGTGAGCCAGTTCGCCAACGCGCTGAAGGCCCGGGGCATCCAGAAGGGCGACCGCGTCATCGTCTACATGCCGATGGGCGTGGAAGGCGTGGTCGCGATGCAGGCCTGCGCGCGCATCGGCGCGACGCACAGCGTGGTGTTCGGCGGCTTCTCCGCCAAGTCCATCCACGAGCGGATCATCGACGCCGGCGCGGTGGCCGTCGTCACGGCCAACTACCAGATGCGCGGCGGCAAGGAACTGGGCCTGAAGTCCATCGTCGACGAGGCGCTGGCCATGGGCGGCTGCGACAGCGTGAAGACCGTGCTGGTCTACCAGCGCACGCCCACGGCCTGCAACATGGTCGCCGGCCGCGACCTCACGTTCGACGAAGCGATGAAGGGCCAGGCCACCGTGTGCAAGCCGGAGCCCGTGGGCGCCGAGCACCCGCTGTTCATCCTCTACACCTCCGGCTCCACCGGCAAGCCCAAGGGCGTGCAGCACTCCACCGGCGGCTACCTGCTGTGGGCCAAGCTCACGATGGACTGGACCTTCGACGTCCAGCCCAAGGACGTCTTCTGGTGCACGGCCGACATCGGCTGGATCACGGGCCACACCTACGTCGCCTACGGCCCGCTCGCCGCGGGCGCCACGCAGGTGATCTTCGAAGGCATCCCGACCTTCCCGCACGCGGGCCGCTTCTGGCAGATGATCGAGAAGCACAAGGTCACGCTGTTCTACACGGCGCCCACGGCGATCCGCTCGCTCATCAAGGCGGCCGAGACCGACGAGAAGGTGCACCCGAAGAACTGGGACCTGAGCTCGCTGCGCATCCTCGGCACCGTGGGCGAACCGATCAACCCCGAAGCATGGATGTGGTACCACCGCCATGTGGGCGGCGAACGCTGCCCGATCGTGGACACCTTCTGGCAGACCGAGACCGGCGGCCACGTGATCACGCCGCTGCCCGGCGCGACGCCCACGGTGCCGGGTTCGTGCACGCTGCCGCTGCCGGGCATCATGGCGGCCATCGTCGACGAGGCCGGCCACGACATCCCCAACGGCTCCGGCGGCATGCTGGTGATCAAGCGTCCCTGGCCGTCCATGATCCGCACGATCTGGAACGACCCCGAGCGCTTCAAGAAGAGCTACTTCCCCGAGGAGATGGGCGGCAAGCTGTACCTGGCCGGCGATGGCGCCGTGCGCGACGCGAAGACCGGCTACTTCCGCATCACCGGTCGCATCGATGACGTGCTGAACGTCTCGGGCCACCGGCTGGGCACGATGGAGATCGAATCCGCGCTGGTGTCCAAGACCGACCTGGTGGCGGAAGCCGCCGTGGTGGGCCGTCCCGACGACCTCACCGGCGAGGCGGTCTGCGCCTTCGTCGTGCTGAAGCGTCCGCGCCCGACGGGCGAGGAGGCGAAAAAGATCGCCAACGAATTGCGCAACTGGGTGGCCAAGGAGATCGGTCCGATTGCCAAGCCCAAGGACATCCGCTTCGGCGAGAACCTGCCCAAGACGCGTTCCGGCAAGATCATGCGCCGCCTGCTGCGCTCGATCGCCAAGGGCGAGGCCATCACCCAGGACATCACCACCCTGGAAAATCCCGCCATCCTCGATCAGTTGTCGGAGACGCACTGAGCGAGGCCGCCCTTCGGGGCGGATTCGCGAGGAACCGGCGTCAAGCCGCCGCCCGCAAGGCGCGGCGCTTGCGCCGGGCGCGGATGTTCATCACTTCCACCACGATAGATAGAGAACGCCATCGCGGCATAGCGATCGCGCATGTTCTCCGGCAGCCGGCCGACCAGGATGGAGAGGAAGACGATGTTGTCCACGCCCAGGACGATTTCCAGGGCGGTGAGCATGAAGAACGCGATCCAGATGCCGGGGTCGGTGAGCCGGTCCATGGTGCCGCCAGCCTGGCGCAACGGCCATGAAAAAAGGCCTGCTCGCGCAGGCCTTCGTTCGGCGGAAATGGGTTCGCTTATTTCTGGGTCAGCACCCAGGCGGCCAGCTTCTTGGCCTCGGCCTCGTTCACCTGGGCGTTGGCCGGCATCGGCACGGGACCCCAGACTCCGGAGCCGCCCTTGAGGATCTTGGCGGCCAGCTTGTCCACGGCGTCCTTCTGGCCCGCGTACTTGGCGGCGACGTCCTTGTAGGCGGGGCCGACCAGCTTCTTGTCGACCGCATGGCAGGCCATGCAGTTCTTGGCCGTGGCCAGCGCCTGGTCTGCCAGCGCCGGCGCGGAAATGGCGGCCAGGGCAGCCAGTGCGAACAGGGCACGTTTCATGGTCATGATCCTCGTTGAGTTACAGTCGTTCAACGGCATTGTACGGTTGGGCGTTGACCCCGCTTGGCAGTCCGGTTTGAAACGTTGGAGGGACACATGTATCTGCTCGGCCTGGGCATCATCCTGCTGCTCATGAAGTACCTCGAGATCGGCCCGGTGGCGGCCTGGACCTGGTGGGCGGTGCTGACTCCCTTCGGCCTGGCGGCAGTCTGGTGGTGGTGGGCCGACTGGTCCGGCTACACGAAGCGCAAGGCCGTGGAACGCGAAGATGCGCGCAAGAAGGCGCGCATCGACAAGAGCCGCGAGCAACTGGGCCTGGGTCCCAAGAAGTCCGGCCGCCGCTAGGTAAAGTTTGGTGAAGTCCCGAGGGGCGGCACGTGCTTGCGCTTGAGCGGCGCGAGCGCCGGCCCCCCGATCACGACGAACCGTGGCGGCGCCGTCGCTTGCTTAGTAGAGGTCCAGCACCGCGCCCTTGCTGGCGCTCGACGCGTTGAACGCGAACTTGGCCTGCACGCCGCGCGTGTAGCGCGGCTGCGGCGCCGTCCACGCGGCGCGGCGCTTGTCGATCTCGGCGTCCGGCACGTTCAGCTGCAGCTGCAGCTTGTGCGCGTCGATGGTGATCGAATCGCCTTCCTTCACGAAGGCGATGGTGCCGCCCGCCGCCGCTTCCGGCGCCACGTGGCCCACCACCATGCCCCAGGTGCCGCCGGAGAAGCGGCCGTCGGTGATCAGGCCCACACTCTCGCCGAGTCCCGCCCCGATCAGCGCGCCGGTCGGCGCGAGCATCTCGGGCATGCCGGGGCCGCCCTTGGGGCCCAGGTAGCGCAGCACCATCACGTCGCCGGCCACGATCTTGCCGTCCAGGATGGCCTGCAGCGCCGACTGCTCGTCGTCGAACACGCGCGCCGGGCCGGTGATCACCGGGTTCTTCAGGCCCGTGATCTTCGCAACCGCGCCTTCCGGCGACAGGTTGCCCTTGAGGATGGCGAGGTGGCCTTCCTTGTACATGGGCTTGTCGATCGGGCGGATCACGTCCTGGTCCGCGCGCGGCTGGTCCGGGATGTCCTTGAGCGTTTCCGCGATCGTCTGCCCCGTGATGGTCAGGCAGTCGCCGTGCAGCAGCCCGGCCTTCAGCAGCACCTTCATCACCTGCGGGATGCCGCCGGCCTCGTGCAGGTCCACCGCGAGGTACTTGCCGGAAGGCTTGAGGTCGCAAAGCACCGGTGTGCGCTTGCGGATGCGCTCGAAGTCGTCGATGGTCCACTCCACGCCGGCCGCATGCGCGATCGCCAGGAAGTGCAGCACCGCGTTGGTGGAGCCGCCCGTGGCCATGATGACGGCCACGGCGTTTTCCAGCGCCTTCTTCGTCACGATGTCGCGCGGCTTGAGGTCCTTGCGGATTGCTTCCATCAGCACCTTGGCCGATTCCTTCGCCGAGTTCTGCTTCTCGTCGTGCGGGTTGGCCATCGTCGAGGAGTAGGGCAGGGACATGCCCAACGCCTCGAAGGCGGAGGACATGGTGTTGGCGGTGTACATGCCGCCGCAGGAGCCGGTGCCGGGGATGGCGTGCTGCTCGATGTCCTTCAGTTCCTGGTCGCTGATCTTGCCGGCGGCGTTCTGGCCCACGGCCTCGAACACGCTGACGATGTTCAGGTCCTGGCCCTTCCACTTGCCCGGCAGGATGGTGCCGCCGTAGACGTAGATCGCCGGCACGTTGGCGCGCAGGATGCCCATCATGCCGCCCGGCATGTTCTTGTCGCAGCCGCCCACGACCACCACGCCGTCCATCCACTGGCCCTGCACGCAGGTTTCGATGCAGTCGGCGATCACCTCGCGGCTGACCAGCGAGTACTTCATGCCCTCGGTGCCCATGGCCATGCCGTCGGAGATGGTGGGCGTGCCGAAGATCTGCGGATTGCCGCCGGCCTCCTCGATGCCGCGCACGGCCGCGTCGGCCAGCTTCTGCAGCCCGCTGTTGCACGGCGTGATGGTGCTGTGGCCGTTGGCCACGCCCACCATCGGCTTGCCGAAGTCGGTCTCCTTGTAGCCCATGCCGTAGTACATGGAACGGTTGGGGGCGCGCGACTTGCCTTCGGTGATGGCGGCGCTGCGCAGCGGATGGATGGGGATGCTCTTCTTGTCCATGGGAGGCCTCGGGTCCGGGGAAGGGCCGCAGTATGCGCCGCGCCAGTGATTCTTTCCAATCCGTATTCCAGTGGCGATTAATATGCACGGCGTATGAACGAACCCCTGATCGAGTTCCGCCTGTGGCGGCAGTTCATCGCCGTCGCCGAGGAGCTGCACTTCGGCCGCGCGGCGCGGTCCCTGCACATGACCCAGCCGCCCCTGACGCAGGCCATCGCCCAGCTGGAACGGCTGCTGGGCGCCCGGCTGTTCGAGCGCACCAAGCGCAGCGTGCGCCTCACGCCGGCCGGCGAGGTGCTGTTGCCGCAAGCGCGCGAGCTGCTCGGCCGGGCACGGGCACTGCCGGCGCAGGCGCGCGCGGCGGCCGGCGGCGAGTTCGGCCGGCTGCGCGTCGCCTTCGTCTCCACCGTCGGTTTCGCGCTGCTGCCGCAGTGGCTGCGCGCCTTCCGCGGGCGCCATCCGCAGGTGCAGATGGAACTGATCGAGGCGACGGGCGACGTGCAACTGGACTCCTTCGCCCGCGGCGACATCGACGCCGGCTTCATGCTGCATTCGCCCGGCTTCGCGCCGGCTGGCCTGGCGCACCGGCAGGTGGCGCAAGAGCCGCTGGTGCTGGCGCTGCCGGAGGCGCATCCGCTGGCAGGCGCCTCGCGGTTGTCGCTGCCGGCGGTGCTGGCCGAGCCGCTGGTGGTCTTCCCGCGCCGCATCGTCCCCTCGCTGCACGACGCCATCCTGGGCATGTACCACGCGGCCGGGCGCGAACCGCGCATCGTGCAGGAGGCGATCCAGATGCAGACCATCGTCAACCTCGTCGCCGCCGGCCTGGGACTCGCGTGGGTGCCGGAGAGCGTGCGCGAGTTCCAGCGCAGCGGCGTCGTGTACCGGCGGCTGGGCGGCAGGCAGGCGGCCAGCGTCCCGCAGTGCGAGACGACCCTGGTCTGGGGCGCAAGCTCGCCGGTTCTCGAGCGCTTCGTCGAGGTCGTCATGGCCGCGCACCCGCAGGGCTGACGGCTGCGCCACAATAGCCGCCCATGCTGGTCCATCCCAAGATCGATCCGGTCGCGCTGCAGCTCGGCCCCATAGCCATTCACTGGTACGGCATCACCTACCTGGTGGCCTTCGCCCTGTTCATGCTGCTGGCCCACCTGCGCCTGAAGCACGAGCCGTTCCGCTCGGTGACCGGGCCCGGCGCCTGGAGCCGCGGCGACATCGAGGACATGCTGTTCATGGGCGTGCTGGGCGTCGTGGTGGGCGGCCGGCTCGGCTACTGCCTGTTCTACAAGCCGATGTACTACCTGGAGCACCCGCTGGAGATCCTGTACGTGTGGCAGGGCGGCATGAGCTTCCACGGCGGCCTGATCGGCGTGATCCTGTCGCAGATCTGGTTCGCGCGCACGCGCAGCAAGCCTTTCTGGCAGCTGATGGACTTCATCGCACCCTGCGTGCCGCCGGGCCTGGGGGCCGGGCGCATCGGCAACTTCATCAACGGCGAGCTCTGGGGCCGGCCGGCCGATCCCTCGCTGCCCTGGGCGATGGTGTTCCCGCAAAGCAATACCGGCGTGCCGCGCCACCCCTCGCAGGTCTACGAGTTGCTGCTCGAAGGCATCGTGCTGTTCGTCTTCCTGTGGCTGTACGCGCGCAAGGAGCGCAAGGAGGCGCAGGTCTCCGCGATGTTCCTCGTCGGCTACGGCATCGCGCGCTTCACGGCCGAATACTTCCGCGAACCGGACGCGCACCTGGGCATTCTTGCTTTCAAGATGAGCATGGGCCAGTGGCTGTGCATCCCCATGATCGTGGGCGGCGTGCTGCTGTGGGTCTGGGCCGAAACCCGGGACGCGCCGCGCCCGCCGGCCGGACAGCGTCCCGCGGCCCACTGAGCCGTTGGCTCTTTCGCCCTAGCTCTAGGGTTTCCCTGCATCCGGACCGCTACCCGGCCCGGCGCTTCGATGTCATAATTATCCGTAATTACAGGAAATTATCGGCAACCCCACCATGCGCCTGGTCCACAACTCCCTGCACGACGAAGTCGCCGCGCAACTGCGCGAACGCATCTTCTCCGGGGAACTCATGCCCGGCATGTTCCTCGACGAAGTCCAGCTCGCCGAGCAGATGAAGATCTCGCGCACACCGCTGCGCGAGGCGCTGAAGGTGCTGACGGCGGAAGGCCTGGTGCGGCACGAGCCGCGCCGCGGCTGCTTCGTCAACGAGGTGACCGAGCAGGATCTGGACGAGATCTTCCCCGTCATTGCGCTGCTGGAGGGCCGCTGCGCCTTCGAGGCCGCGCAGCATGCGACCGATGGCGACCTGGCCGCGCTGGAGGACCTGCACGACAAGCTCAGCCGCCATGCCAAGGCCAAGCGCATCAACGAGTACTACGCGACCAACTTCGCGATCCACGAGGCGATCATCGCGCTGGCCGGCAACCGCTGGCTGGCCGGCGTGATCGGCGACCTGCGCAAGATCGTCAAGCTCGCCCGCCTGCAGCAGCTGCATGCCCCCGGCCGCCTGGAGCAAAGCCTGTCGGAACACCTGGCGGTGTTCGCCGCGCTCAAGGCCCGCGACCCGGAAGGCGCCGAGGCCGCGATGCGCACCCATCTCACCCGCCAGCGCAGCGCGCTGCGGGAACTCGCGCGCTCCCACCGGCCGAGGCTGGCGTGACGGCGACCACTGATTTCCGGAACTTCTGAAAAGGCGGCCCCCCCGTGAGCGCTTCTGACTGGATCACCCGCGGCGTGTCCCTGTGGCGCCCCGGCTTCGAGAAACCGTCCGCCGGCACGGGACGCGCACCCCGCGCGACCGCGTCGGCGACCGCGACCCTTTCCGCTGCCACGGCGGCTTCCGCGCCAACGGTGGTGCGCACGACGCGCGAGCGCCTGGAATCGACCTGGCGGCGCGGACAGGAAGCGCTGTCGCCGCGGGTGCTGCGCCGCACGCTGGCGGAACTGCAGGCCATCGTCGATCCGCGCGCAAGCGAGGTCGAAGGCGGCCGCCGCGCCAAGGCCTTCGCCGCCTGGTACCACGACGCCGGCGCCGAGGAGCGGCGCGATGCCTGGTTGCTCATGAGCGAGCACTTCGGCCCCGACCCCAAGAAACTGAAGTCCGCGCGCGAGCACTACGAGGCCGCGCAGGGCACGGCGGACGAGGGCGCGGCGGAGATCCGCCTGCGCCGCGCCTTCGTGTCGCCGCGCACGCGGCTGATGCAGCGCTTCGCCGCGTTCCCGGAAGGCATGCGCTTCCTCGTCGACCTGCGCGCCGAGCTGCTGCCGCACCTGAAGTCCGACAAGCGCCTGATGGCGCTGGACGCGGAGCTGGAGACGCTGTTCTCCACCTGGTTCGACGTCGCCTTCCTCGAATTGCGGCGGCTGTCATGGGACTCGCCCGCTTCGCTGATCGAAAAGCTAATCAAGTACGAGGCCGTGCACGATATCCGCAGCTGGGCGGACTTGAAGAACCGCCTGGACAGCGACCGCCGCTGCTACGGCTTCTTCCATCCCAAGCTGGATGGCGACCCGCTCATCTTCGTGGAAGTGGCGCTGACGGACAGCCTGTCCGATTCGATCACGCCGCTGCTCGACGAAACCGCCGCTGCCTCCGACCTGGCCAAGGCGACCACCGCGATCTTCTATTCGATCAGCAACTGCCAGGCCGGCCTGCGCGGCGTGAGCTTCGGCGACTCGCTGATCAAGCGCGTGGTCGAGACGCTGAAAGACGAATTCCCCAAGCTCAAGACCTTCTCGACGCTCTCGCCCATCCCCGGCTTCCGCGGCTGGCTCGCCAAGCACGTGCCGGCGGACAAGCTGGCCGCGTGGGACAAGCCGCTGGAGCTGGAGGCGAAATCGCCCGAGCGCCAGGAACTGCTCGGGTGGGCCGCGCGTTACCTCGGCAAGGAGCTGCAGGACGGCAAGCCGCTGGACCCCGTGGCCCGCTTCCATCTCGGGAACGGGGCGCGCGTGGAACGCCTCAACTGGGGGGGCGATCCTTCGGCAAAAGGACTCAAGCAGTCTTTCGGCCTCATGGTGAACTACCTGTACGATTTGAAGAGGCTCGACAAGCACCGCACGATGCTCTCGCAGGGAGAAATCCCGGTGGCAGGCGCCATCGGGGACCTGTACCGTTAGCCGCTTTTTGCTTTGCCCATAACTCCAGGAGACAGGAAGATGCAAGACCCCCGCCTCACCCGGCGCGATGTACTGCGGGCGGCGGCCGCCGCCGGCGCGACCGTCGCAGTCCCGTTCGCGCATGCGCAGGCCTCGGCCTGGCCCACCAAGCCCGTGCAGATGATCGTGCCATTCCCGGCGGGTGGAGGTACCGATGCGTTCGCGCGTCCGCTGGCGGCGCAGTTCGCCAAGCAGACCGGCAAGCAGCTGATCATCGACAACCGTGGCGGGGCCGGCGGCACCGTGGGCGCTTCCATCTCCTCGCGCGCGGCGCCGGACGGCTACAACCTGTTCATGGGCGCGGTGCACCACACCATCGCGCCGTCGATCTACCCCAAGCTCGATTACGACCTGCAGAAGGACCTGATCCCGATCACGCTCGTGGCCCGCGTGCCGCAGGTGATCGTCGTCAATCCGCAGCGCATCCCCGCCAAGGACTTCAAGGAGTTCCTGGCGCTGGTGAAGGCCAACCCCGGCAAGTACAACTACGCGTCGGCCGGCAACGGCACCTCGCACCACCTGGCCGGCGAGCTGTTCAAGCTGCAGACCAAGACCTTCATCACGCACATCCCCTACCGCGGCGCGGGCCCGGCGCTGCAGGACCTGATGTCCGGCAGCGCCGACGTGATGTTCGACGGCCTCGGCTCCTCGGCCAACCACATCAAGGGCGGCCGCATCAAGGCGCTGATGGTGTCGGGCAGCAAGCGCAACCCGGCGTTCCCCGACGTGCCCTCCGCCTCCGAAGTGGGCCTGCCCGACTACACGGTGACCACCTGGTACGGCATCTGGGCGCCCAAGGGCACGCCGCAGGACATCCAGACCCACGTGGCCGACGAAGTGCGCAAGGCGATCCAGACCGACGAACTGAAGGCGATCTGGGCGCAGCAGGGCGCCGAGTTCCCCAACCTCACGCAGCAGCAGTTCGCCCTGTTCATCGACGGCGAAATCAAGCGCTGGGCGCAGGTCGTCAAGGCTTCCAACGTCAAGGCGGATTGAGATGTCGGGACAGGTGCGGCTGGCGTTGCTCGGGCCCTTGGCCCGCGTCACGCTGTCGCACCCGGGCAAGCTCGACGCCATGTCGCGGGCGATGTGGGGCGAGCTGCGCGAGGCCTTCATGGCGATCCAGCAGGACCGCGAGCTGCGCTGCGTGGTCGTGACCGGCAGCAACGGCGGCTTCTGCGCGGGCGGCGACATCGCCGAGTACCCGCAGTTCCGCTTCCATCCCGACACGCTGAGACGCTTCCACGAGGAAGAAGTCTGGGGCGGCCTGTCCGCGATGCTCGCCTGCGAGGTGCCCATCGTCGCGCAGATCGAAGGTGCCTGCATGGGCGCCGGCATCGAGATCGCCTGCTGCTGCGACATCCGCATCGCCGGCCAGTCCGCGCGCTTCGGCGCCCCCATTGCGCGCCTGGGCTTTCCCATGGCGCCGCGCGAGGCGCAGCTGGTGGCTGCCGTCGCCGGCGAGGCGACGCTGCGCGAAATGCTGCTGGAGGCCGTGCAGCTGGACGCGCGCGAGATGAAGGCCCGCGGCTTCCTGCAGCGCGTGGTGCCCAACGAAGACCTGGCGCTGGAAGTGCAGGCCACGGCCGATCGCATCGCCCGGCTCGCGCCGCAGGCGGCGCGCATGAACAAGCGGACGCTGCGGCGGCTGGCCGGGCGGGCCGCCGACGCACTGCCCCCGGCGGACCTGCTGGAGCGCGCCTACGACTACGCGACCAGCGCCGAACACCGCGAAGGCATCGCTGCCTTCCTCGACAAGAGAACCCCCCGCTTCTGAGACGGACCTCCCGATGGAAAACCGCAACCTGTTCGCGGCGCTGCGCGCCGCCTTCCCGCAAGACCTGGACACCATTGCCGTGGAAACGGACTCGGGGCTCGCCTACAGCTGGCGCGACCTCGAGCGCGGTACGGCGATGATCGCCAACCTGCTGGCCTCGCTCGGCATCGAGCCCGGGGCGCGGATCGCCGTGCAGGTCGAGAAGTCGGTCGAGGCGATGATGCTGTACCTGGCGACGCTGCGCGCCGGCTATGCCTTCCTGCCGCTCAACACTGCTTACCAGAAGGCGGAGATCGAGTACTTCGTCGGCAATGCGGAGCCCGCCGTCGTGGTGTGCAGCCCGGCCAATTTCGGCTGGGTGAGCAAGATCGCCTTCCAGGCCGGCACGCAGCACGTGTTCACCCTGGGCGAGGACCGCAACGGCTCGCTGCTCGAGCGGGCGGCGCGCCAGTCCGACCAGCAGCAGCCCGTGCAGCGCGATGACGACGACCTCGCCGCCATCCTGTACACCTCCGGCACCACGGGCCGCAGCAAGGGCGCCATGCTCACGCACGGCAACCTGCGCTCCAACGCGGAAGTGCTCAAGACCTACTGGGGCTGGAAGGAGGGCGACGTGCTGATCCACGCGCTGCCCATCTTCCACGTGCACGGCCTGTTCGTCGCCATCCACGGCGCGCTGATCAACGGCAGCAAGATGATCTGGCTGGCGAAGTTCGATCCCAGGAAGGTGATCGAGCGCATGCCCGATGCCACGGTGTTCATGGGCGTGCCGACGCTGTACGTGCGCATGCTCGCCGAGTCGCGGCTGAACAAGGTGGTGACGCGCAACATGCGCCTGTTCATCTCCGGCTCCGCGCCGCTGCTGCTGGAGACCTTCCTGGAATGGCAGGAGCGCACCGGCCACACCATCCTGGAGCGCTACGGCATGAGCGAGACCATCATGCTGACCTCCAACCCGTACGACGCGAACGACGGCGAGCGCCGCGGCGGCACCGTCGGCTTCCCGCTGCCGGGCGTGGGCCTGCGCGTGCGCGACGACGCCGGCAACGCGGTGCCCGCCGGTGAGATCGGCGGCATCCAGGTGCGCGGCCCCGGCGTGTTCAAGGGCTACTGGCGCATGCCCGAGAAGACGAAGGAAGAGTTCACCGACGACGGCTGGTTCAAGACCGGCGACGTCGGCAAGGTCGACGGGCGCGGCTACGTCACCATCGTCGGCCGCAGCAAGGACCTGATCATCAGCGGCGGCTACAACGTGTACCCGGCGGAGATCGAGGGCTACATCAACGACATGCCGGGCGTGGCCGAGAGCGCGGTGGTGGGCGTCCCGCACCCGGACTTCGGCGAGGTCGGCGTGGCCATCGTGATCCCCAAGCCGGGCGCGACGATCGACAGCGACCAGCTCATCGGCACGCTGAAGTCGCAGCTGGCCAACTTCAAGATTCCCAAGCGCTGCTTCCTGGTGAACGAACTGCCGCGCAACACCATGGGCAAGGTGCAGAAGAACCTGCTGCGGGAGCAGCACAAGACGCTGTTCGCCTGAGGAGCCCCCGCGCTTCGGAGTGGTTTCGCGGGCCTGGCACGACCCGCGGTTCTCTTGACTCCGCGCCGCATCGCCACGGCGGCTATGAGCCGATGGTGCCAATCGACGCCGGATGCGGTGCGCAAACGACCCCGGTGCGCGCTTGTGCGCTTTTCACTGGGAGCAAGCCATGGCAGGATCGGGCGCACATCCACCAGCGCGCCCTGCGTGGCACCTCGGAGAAGACGCTCGGTGAACAAGCCGGTCGGGCCCGCGTCGCCTGCCGCAAGCACAGGAGAGGCATCTGCAGCAAACCGAGAGCAAGATGGGCCGATGGGACCTCTCTCGGTCGGACGAGCCCACCCTGGCCCGATGGCGCAAGCGGTGGCGCTTGCGGCGCATGCAGGCGCTGCTCGCGCGGCTCGCCCCGCGCGCGGACGCGACCGTGCTCGACCTGGGGGGCAGCGTCGGCACCTGGGAGCAGTTCCCGCACCGGTTCGACGTCACGCTCCTGAACGTGGACGAGGCGCACGCACGCGACTTCCGCGGTAACGATGCCGCCGGGAGCCGCTTGCGGGTCGCCATCGGCGATGCCTGTGACCTGGGTCGCTACGAGGACGCCTCGTTCGACATCGTCTTCAGCAACAGCGTGATCGAGCACATCGGCGATGCAAGCCGGGTGGCCCGGTTCGCGCGGGAGGTGCGGCGCGTCGGGCGCAGCTACTGGGTGCAGACGCCCTCCTGGCTGTTTCCGATCGAGGCGCACACCGGCTTGCCGTTCTTCTGGCTGTACCCCGCACCCTTGCGCGAGGTGCTCGCCAGTCGCCATGACAGGCGTTATGCGATGAACCCCTGGTCGTGCCCCATGACCCAGACGCGCTGTTTCCGGCTGGGCGAGCTGCGGGCGCTGTTCCCGGATGCCGCCGTCTACACGGAGCGGGTGGCGGGCCTGGCGAAATCATGGTCGCTGTACCGGAGATCGCCATGCGCATGAGCACGTTGGTGCAAATGGGCGGCGAGCGCGTCGTGCAGGAGATGCGCGAGAAGGTGTACCTGGCCACGGGCGTGGACATGACGCAGCCCCAGGCCATCGGGGTCGTCCTGACGGAACGGTGCAACTACCGCTGCCTGTCGTGCGCTTGCTGGCGCAGGCCGGACTATCCCGAGGAACTCTCCCTCGAACAATGGACGGCGGCCCTCTCCAGCCTGCGGGACTTCATCGGCAACTACACCGTCGATTTCGGCGGCGGGGAGCCGTTCGTGTTCAAGCCCTTCCTTTCCCTGGTCGATTGGTGCCACGCGGCCGGCCTGCGGTGGACCCTGACCACCAACGGCTCGTCGCTGTCGGGGAAGACTGCGCGAAGGGTCGCCGAGGCCCACCCCTTGGCCATCAACATCTCGGTGGATGGCGCGACGCCGGCGGTGCATGACCACTCGCGCGGCGTGAACGGATCGCTGGCCACCATCTCCCGCGGCATCGCAACGCTGCGCGCCGCTCGCGACCGCGCCGGCGCATCGTTCCCGATCCGCATCAAGCCCACCGTGCACCGCCTCAATTTCCGCGAGATGCCCGCGCTGGTGCGGTGGGCGCAGGAGGTGGGTGCGTCGTCCGTGGACTTCAGTCCCGTGCGCCACTGGACGCCCGAAGTCGCCACCGAGCTGTGGCTGCGCCCCGCGGACGAGGAGGCGCTGAACGACATCGTCCGGACCCTCCTGGCGATGAAGCGCGCCGGCGCGCCGATCGAGACCGAGAACGCGCGCATGCTGGCCTGGGCGGCCCACTTCCGGGGCGAGGCCGCAGCGACGAGCGCATTCCGTCATTGCCGCGTGGGCTTGCGCGACTATTGCATCCTGCCCAACGGCGACGTGCGCAGCTGCTGGTTCTATCCCGTGCTCGGCAACGTCACGAAGGCGTCGGCGCGGGAGATCTGGCGCGGCCCCTCGGCCCAGGCGCTGCGCCGTGAGATGACGCACTGTCCCAGCTACGGCGACCCGAAGTGCGCCACCTCGTGCCTGGCGCATCGCAGCGTGGCGCAGGATGCGCGGCGCGCGATGCTCGTGTTCCGGCCGCGGCTGGCCCCGGCCGCGGTGTCGCCTTCGACCTAGCGGCGAGCTCCCTGGCCGGGTTCCGGCTCCGGCCGGCGTCCGAGGCGCGGCCTTCCCGGCGCACGGCTAAACTAAAGTTCATGTTCGCTTGCCAGGCCCAGGTGCTCGCCGCGACTGCCCGGCAGTTCGTCGCGGCGCTGGAGGCCTATGACCAGGACGTCGAACGGCTGCTCCGGTCGCGCTTCGACCCCGAGGTGTATCAGCGGACCAGCGCGCGCATGGACGAGATGCGGCTTTATGCAGCGTCCATCCCGCCGCTGTCCGGTCCGTGGGTCGAAGTCCTGATCCGCCACTTCGAACTGACGCACGGACTGTTCCGGCTGCACCAGCAGGGTGCCGCAGACGTCGACCTGCCGCGCCTGCACGGGGAACTGCGCGCGGCCGTCGAGCGCCTGTCGCAGCGCTGCCTGCAGCTGGTCCCGGCGTCCTGACGCCGGCTGCGCCACAATGCGCACCTTCACCGGCGAAGGAGAGTCCATGAAAGCGAACAGCATCCTCGACACGATCGGCCGCACGCCGCACATCCGCATCAACCGACTGTTCGGCAGCAGCCACCAGGTCTTCGTCAAGTCGGAACGCTCCAACCCGGGCGGCTCGATCAAGGACCGGATTGCGCTGTCCATGGTGGAGGCTGCCGAGCGCAGCGGCGCGCTCAAGCCGGGCGGCACCATCATCGAGCCGACCTCGGGCAACACCGGCATCGGCCTGGCGATGGTGGCGGCCGTGAAGGGGTATCCGCTGGTGCTGGTGATGCCCGACAGCATGTCGATCGAGCGGCGCCGGCTGATGCTGGCCTATGGCGCCAAGTTCGACCTGACCCCGCGCGAGAAGGGAATGAAGGGCGCCATCGCCCGCGCGCAGGAGATCGCGGCGCAGACCCCCGATTCGTGGATCCCGCAGCAGTTCGAGAACGCGGCGAACACCGAAGTGCACGAACGCACCACGGCCCGCGAGATCCTGGAGGACTTCCCCGAGGGCGTGGACTACCTCATCACGGGCGTGGGCACGGGCGGCCACATCACGGGCTGCGCCAAGGTGCTCAAGCAGCAGTGGAAGCAGCTGAAAGTGTTCGCGGTCGAGCCCGTCGCCTCGCCGGTGCTGTCGGGCGGACAACCTTCGCCCCACCCGATCCAGGGCATCGGCGCGGGCTTCATCCCCAAGATCATGGACACGTCGCTGCTCGACGGCGTCATCCAGGTCGACGCCGAGCCCGCACGCGAGATGGCGCGCCGCGCCGCGCGCGAGGAGGGCATCCTGGTCGGCATCTCGTCGGGCGCCACGCTTGCCGCCATCGCGCAGAAGCTCAAGGACATCCCGGCTGGGGCCACCGTCCTGGGTTTCAACTACGACACCGGCGAACGCTACCTGTCGGTCGAGGGTTTTCTCCCCGCGCCGTGAGCGCAGCGGTCGAGCGGAAATATCCCTGCAAGGTGCTCCGCGCCTCCGCGCGCGGAGCACAATGTTGGTGACTCCTCACGCGAATGCTGGCGCCCTTGCAAGTTCCGCTGTCCCATCAGGTCGACATTGCCGGCTTCCACCACGAAGCCACGCGCCTGCTGGCGCAGCAGGTCCCGCCACAGGACGTCGCCTGGTCGGCGGCGCCGGCGCAGTCCGTGGACGAGGAGCCGCTGGAGGCCGATCGTGCAGCGATCCACAACCGGGCGGCCCGCGCGATCATTCCGCAGTCCTTCGTCCGAATGAGCGAGCTCGTGGTCCTGCACCGGGACCCCGAACGCTTCGACCTCCTTTACCGGTCGCTCTGGCGGCTGGTCTACGAGCCGGAACTGCGGCACGACTTCGGTGACCACGACCTGGCCAGGTTGCGGCAGATGGCGCAGGCCGTGCGGCGCGACATCCAGAAGATGAAGGGGAAGATCGCCTTCCGCATGCTGCAGGTGCACGGCGAGCCCGTGCGGCTGGCCTGCTACGCACCCATGCACTTCGTGTCCGAGGTGGTCGGTGGCTGGCTTGCGAAGCGCGACCCCGGCACGCGCTGGATCATCCTGACGCCCGATCGCAGCATGCGCTGGGACGGCCAGCGGCTGCTCAGCGCGCCGGCGGCGGCACCGATGCCCGACGGCATGGCGGCGGCGACCGACGCCGACTGCGCGCGCGCGCTGGAAACCTTGCCCTGGAGGTGATCAGCCGCTGGTTGGACGCGAGGACGTCCCGCTCATCGCGCTGGAGAAATTGAAGTCGCTGCGGGTGCGCCGCCAGCCGCTTTCGGTCTGGCCGATGCGTTCGCGGCACCGGGCGAACAGGCTGTCCAGTGCGGCATCCTGAGCGTCGCGCAGCTGGTGGTAGCGCGGGTCCGCATAGTGCGGACGCAGCGTGGGGGCGTGCGTCGTGCGCAGGACGGTGTCCTCCCACAGGTACTGAACCAGCTGGCGGTGGGTCCGCAGCAGTTGCTGCATCAGCCGGGTGAGTTCGGGGAAGTGGCGGTCCTGGATTTCCACTGCCCTGGCAAGCGGGGCGGGAATGCCCACGCGGTCCGGCGCCTGGTGGACCAGCGGCTCGTCGCGGTGCCAGTCGATCCACACCGTGTAGGCCTTCAGCGCATCCATCATCTGGTAGCCGGCGTGGCGCCGCCGGGAGGCCTGGCGCAGCATGCGCGACCAGATGCGCCAGAGCACGAGCGCGATCGCCAGCGATGCAGCCGCAAGCAGCAGCGGGAACGCCAGTTCGGGATCGTTCAGGCTCCACACTTTCTCAGGCTCCTCCGGTGACCGGTACGCGACAGGGGCCAGCTTCCCACTTGACGCACATCAGTGCCATCCACCAATCGGGTGGCTATGGTGGGCACATGGTCTCCTGTCCGCGACGCCTGCCATGGCCATGAGCTTCCGACGGTCCGATATCGCCGACGAATGGCTGCGGCGGCTGGAATTATTCATCGACCGCTACCTCCTGCCGTTCAACGCCGCCTGGCACGCCATCACCGAGCGCGGCGAGACGCCGGGCTTCGTCGCCGACCTGCGAACGCTGGCGCGCGAGGAAGGGCTCTGGAACCTGTGCCTGCCGGCGTTGCCCGCCGATGCGCCGGGCACCGGCCTGTCGCACCTCGATTACGCCCCGCTCGCCGAAGCGATGGGCCGGCTCGCATGGGCGCCGGAAATCTTCAACTGCCATGCACCCGACAGCGGCAACATGGAACTGCTCCTGCGGCATGCCGACGCGGCACAGAAGCGCGACTGGCTGGCGCCCCTGCTGGCCGGCGACCTGCGCGCCGCGTTCGCGATGTCGGAACCGGACGTGGCATCGTCGGACCCCACCAACCTGCAGACCGAGGCGCGCATGGAAGGCGGCGAGCTCGTGATCAGCGGGCGCAAATGGTTCATCACGGGTGCGGCGCATCCGGACTGCCGGCTGCTGATCGTGGTGTGCCGCAACGCCGGTGCTGGCGAGGCGGACCGGCATCACGCGCACAGCCTGGTGCTGGTGCCGATGGACGCGCCGGGCGTGGAGGTCGTGCGCAACATCCCGGTGCTGCACCATCGCGCGCCCGAGGGGCATTGCGAGATCTTGCTGCGGGGCGCGCGGGTTCCGCAGGCCAACCTGCTGGGCGGCTGGGGCGACGGCTTCGCGCTCGCGCAGTCGCGCCTGGGTCCAGGACGCGTGCACCACTGCATGCGCACCATCGGCCAGTGCGAGCTCGCGCTGGCGCTCGCCTGCGACCGCGCGCTGGAGCGCCGCGCCTTCGGCAAGCCGCTCGCGCAGCAGTCGAACGTGCAGGAGTGGATCGCCGATTCGCGCATCGAGATCGACCAGGCCCGCCTGCTGGTGCTGCGCACCGCGTGGTCGCTGGACCAGGCCGAGCCGGCGGCCGACCTGCGCGAGCAGATCGCCGCCATCAAGGTGGTGGCCGCGCGGCTGCAGACGCGCGTGGTCGACCGCGCGATCCAGGTGTTCGGCGCCATGGGCCTGTCCCCGGACACGCCGCTCGCCTGGCTGTGGACCTGGGGCCGCGCGCTGCACATCATGGACGGGCCCGACGAAGTGCACCTGCGCACCGTGGCCCGCGGCGAGCTCAAACGCGCCGGCGAGCAGCGCGGCCGCTGGGTCGATTACTTCACGACGCCGGAGCAGCTCGCGGCACCTCCTCGCATCCGCTAGCGGCCATTGGCGCCGTCCTACGGGTGGCGCCGGGAGGATGCGGAATACTTGTTCGCGCACCTCCCGGGAGGGCGGTGCCTTCCTTCCACTCTGCTTCGCTTGCGCATGGGCATGCACGCTCTGATCGACCTTTGGCTGCGCCAGGCCCGCGACCAGGCCGTGGTCGTCATGGATGCACAAGGCATCGTGAACGAATGGCTGGCCGCCGCCGAGCTGCTGCTGGGCTTCGAGGCGCAGGAGGCGGTGGGGCGGCACATCGCCCTGATCTTCACGGACGAAGACCGCGCGGGCGGCTATCCCGACCACGAACTGCGGGTTGCGGCCGAGGACGCCTACTCCGAAGATTCGCGGTGGCACGTGCGCAAGGACGGCACCCGCATCTGGGTGTCGGGAACGGTCAGCGCCGTGCGCGACGCGGAGGGCAAGGTCCTCGGGTTCATCAAGGTCATGCGCGACCTGACGGACCAGCGCGGAAACCTGGAGCGCTTCCAGCGCGAGGTCGGTGCGCTGTCCCATGGCCGCGAGCAGACCCACCGCTTCCTGAAGACGCTGGGCCACGAGCTGCGCAATCCGCTGTCCGTCCTCAGCAACGTCGAACTGATCCTCGCGCGCAGCGAGCTGGACGACCGGGCGCGCAAGGCGCTGCAGCTGCTGTCGGCCCAGACCGCCGTCCTGAAGCGGCTGGCCGACGACCTGATGGACGTGAGCCGCCTTGAGCTGGGCAAGGTGCAGCTGGAGTCCGGCACGCTCGACGTGCGCGGGGTGCTGGAAGACGCCGTGGCCAGCATGCAGGCCGCGGCCGCGCAGAAATCCATCAGCCTGCAGACCCTGCTGCCGCCCAGCCCGCTGCAGGTCCACGCGGACGCCGCCCGCATGCAGCAGGTGGTGCTGAACCTGCTCACCAACGCCGTCAAGTACACCCACACCGGCGGGTCCGTTTGGGTGAAGGCGGGCATCGAGGGCAACGAGGTCGTCTGCACCGTGCAGGACACGGGCATCGGCATCTATCCGCCGGTGCTGCCGCAGATCTTCGACCTGTTCAGCCAGGCGTCCGACGGGCAGGCCATGCGGGCCGGGGGCATCGGCGTGGGCCTGGCGCTGGTGCGGCAGATCGTGGAACTGCACGGGGGCACGGTGCAGGCGAAGAGCCCCGGGCTGGGCAAGGGGGCGGAGTTCTCCTTCCGCCTGCCGTCGCTGGAGCCACGTTCCTCGACGGGCTTGGAGGGGTGAGCTACTTCACCCCGCGCCGCCGCATCATCTCCTCGCCCATGGCCGCCCGCCCGGGTTCGGTGATGAGCGACTGCGCCGCCGGATAGGCGATGTCTTCCTCGGCCTCGATGTGCGCCTCGTAGGGGCCGGCGAACGCGTCGAGGATGGTTTCGTCGTCGGGGGCGAGCCGGTCGATGCGGCCTTCCCCCACCAGCGCCAGCACCTGCCGCGCGGCAACCCAGCGTGACTCCATCTGCACGTGGTCCTGCTGCAGCCGCGTGACCACCGCGACGGTGCGCGGGTCGCCCTGCGCCAGCAGCGGCGGGAACACGTGCAGTTCCTCGTCCAGATGGTGCTGCGGCGCCGCCTGGTCGAAGTAGCGCATGACGTCGCGCGCGGCCTCCTGCGCCTGGGTGTCGGCGCCGTGGCTGACCATGTGTTCGCGCAGCCGGGCGAGCAGGGCCAGCATGCGCTGCACGCGTTCGTGGCAGGCCTCCAGCATCTCGAAGGGCTGCTCGAAGCCGGCGCCAGGCGCGGCCATGAGCGAAGACAGGCGGATCGGCTGGCTCATCGCGGCTTCAACTCGCTGACGTAGCGGTCCAGCGCCGGCCGCACGCGCGCGCGCTTGGGACCCGCGATGGTGCCGATGCTGACGAAGCACAGCGCCTGTTCCTCGTCACCGAGCGCGAACAGGTTGCGAAGGGCCGGCGACGCGAGCGCCTTGCCGCTGGTGAGCGAGGACCCGAAGCCCAGCGCCGTAGCCATCAGCAGCATGTTCTGCAGGGCGCAGCCGGTGGACACGAGGCGTTCGGCCGCGGAGATTTCGGCGTCGCCACCGGCCGTGCGAACGATCGCCAGCATCAGCAGGGGCGAGCGGAACGCCTTGGCGCGGGCGTCGCCCAGCTGTTCGGCGCTGGCCGTCGCGTCACGCTCGCGCAGCGAGGCCGCGAACGCCTCGGCCAGGGCGGGGCGCGCCGCCTCCGGCACCAGCACGAAACGCCAGGGAACGAGGTCGTGGTGGTCCGGCGCCGCGGCCGCCGCCCCGAGGATGCGCTGCTGTTGCTGCGGATCCGGGCCCGGCGCCGCCAGCCTCTTGGGCAGCACGGTGCGCCGGCCATGGATCAGCGCCTCGGCCCATTCGCCGGCGAGCGCCGCATCCAGCCCGTGGGTCACGCGCGAACCTTCACCCGCAGGCCCCGACGTGCCCGCACTGCGTGCAGAAGTCGCAGCCGTCCTTGCGGATCATGGCGTGCGCGCCGCACTCGGGGCACTTGGCGCCGGCCATCGTCGGCGGCGTCGCCGTGGCGGGTGCGGTCGGCGTCGCCAGCTGCGGCACCGGTTCGCCGTTGCGGCGGCCGATGATGTTCTGGATGGCGTAGGCGATCGCCGCCACCTCGGAGTCGTGCCACAGCGGCACCTGGCCGCCATCGGCCTTGGCGTAGGTGCCCAGGCGCACCGGACCGCGGTCCCAGGCGACCTTGCGCATGTCGGCCAGCGCGCGCTCGAGGAAGCCGCCGCGCGCCGCCAGCGACAGCATGCGCATGCTGGAAGTGATCCACTGCTGCGACTCGCCGCTCTGGCCCACCGGCATGAAGAACTCCACCGCGCGCTCGCGGCCGTCTTCCACCGGCATGAAGGACACGACGATGTAGAGCGTCTGGCGGCCCTGCTGCGTCCAGTATTCGACCTTCTCGGCCACCGCGGGCAGCTGGCCCTTGGGCCGCTTCTCGATCACCGCGCGCATCGGGTCGGTCTTGCGGCGCTCCGCTTCGGGCGGGCGCTCGCTGGTGTCCGGCGTCGCGGACAGCACCGAGCCCAGGATGTCGTTGGGCCGGTAGGTGGCCAGGCCCTTGAGGCCCGCGCGCCAGGCTTCCAGGTACAGGCCCTGGAAGTCGCCGTACGGATAGTCCGCGGGCACGTTCACCGTCTTGGAGATCGCGGTGTCGATGAAGGGCTGCACCGCTTCCATCATCGCCAGGTGGCCGGCGGCGGGCATCTCCAGCGCGGAGACGAAGTAGGGCGGCAGCTTGGTGGTGTCCCCGCCCAGCGACCGGTACAGGCGCCAAGCGTGGTCTTCCACGTCGTACTCGGTGGTGCTGCCGTCGGACTCGCGCTTCTTGCGGCGGTAGGTCCAGGAGAAGGGCGGCTCGATGCCGTTGGACGCGTTGTCGGCGAAGGCCAGGCTGACCGTGCCGGTCGGTGCGATCGACAGCAGGTGGCTGTTGCGGATGCCGTGCTGGCGGACCAGCGCCTTCAGCGGCTCGTCCAGGCGGCTGGCGAAAGTGCCGGCCTCCAGGTACTTGTCGCCATCGAACAGAGGGAACGCACCCTTTTCCTTCGCGAGTTCCACGGAAGCGGCGTACGCGGCGTCGCGCATGCAGCGGGCGATGCGCGCCGCCAGCTCGCGGCCTTCCGCCGCGTCGTAGCGCGAGCGCAGCATGGCCAGCGCGTTGCCCAGGCCGGTGAAACCCACGCCGATGCGGCGCTTGGCGGCGGCTTCCTTTCGCTGCTGCTCCAGCGGCCAGAAGGTGAGGTCCAGCACGTTGTCGAGCGCGCGCACCTGCACGGCCACCGCGCGGGCGAAGGCGTCGAAGTCGAACTGCGGCGTGCCGCCGAAGCCGAAGGCATGGCGCACGAAGCGCGTGAGGATGATCGGGCCGAGGTCGCAGCAGCCGTAGGGGGGAAGAGGCTGTTCGCCGCAGTTGTGGACGTAGAGGCCGTTGGCATCGAACGCATGGACGTCGGCGACGGTGACGTCGTAGACCTGCTCCACGCCGTCGTCGACCACGGATTCCACTGTCGCCGTGAAGCGTTCCTGGTTCAGGCTGCGGCGGTAGCCATCCAGCAACTGGCGCAGGCGTTCCGACTTCGAGGTGTCCGAGAAATCCACGTGGTCCGCGTACAGCAGCAGGTTCTCGCCGCTGACGACGAGCTCATGGATTTCCCTGCAATCGTACCCACGCTGGCTGCCGTGGCCGTCTGGCAGCATGCGCGCCGCGGAAGGCTTGCGTCCGCCGTAGATGGTGCTGCGGATGCCCAAGCGCAGCAACATGCGTTGCACGGCCTCGAGCAGGCCGCGGTCCGCCTGCGTCAGGCGCACGCTGACGCCCTTGTCCTGGCTGCCTTGCACCGAACCATCGGCGTCGAACAATCCGCGCAGCACGCCGGCGGCGAAAGCCGCCGAGCCGCGCTCGATCTGGGGCGTGATGGTCTTGTGCCCTGCGCGCAAGCCAAAGGAAAACGCCAGGTCGCGCAGCGGTGCCGACGCGAGGCGTGCCTCGCCATGGCCCAGCGGACGCTGGAAACCGCGGAAATCGGAGCGGTGCGGCAGGGTCGCGGCCGCAGCTTCGGCCGCGGCGACGATGCCGGCGGCCCCGGTGGCGGCCAGGGCAGGGGCGTCGCCGCCCACCACCTTGAGCTCGGGTGCCCAGACCGACAGCACCGCCTTGTCTTCCTCCAGGTGTCCGTCGCCGATCAGCAGGCCCAGCAGGTAGCCTTCCGCGTCGGTGCCGCGTCCGTCCCACCCACCCAGCATGCGGTGGTCGTTCAGGACGATCTGGTCGCCAGCGCGCAGCTCGCCCGCGGCCACCCAGCCGAGCTGCGTCACGTAACGCGTCCGGGACGTGACGCGGCGCACGCGGTGGTCGTGCGTGAGGCGCAGCTGGTAACCCTCGCGCGTGCGCAGGCGCACGACCTGCTTGCGGCCGGTCGCGAAGAATCCATCGCTGATCAGCGGGAAGGCGGTTCCGTCGACGACGGCGGTAAAGCGGCGGCCGATGAGTTCCTGAACCTGCGCCGGGCCTTCGGTGGTCATCACCCAGGTGTCGGCCGTGACGCAAGGATTGGTCGCGGTGATCCCCTCCGCATAGCGCAGGTTGTTCTCGCGGTTGATCGTGTCCACGAACAGGATGCCCGGCTCGGCGAAGTCGTAGGCCGAGCGCATCACGGTGTCCCACAGCTGCTGCGCGGGCAGCGTGCGGTACACCCACAGGCCGTCGCTGCGCAGGTGCGCGCCCTGCGCGATCAGCGCGCCGCCCGGCTTGGCCTTGTGCACCAGCGCCCAGTCGCCGCCGGCCTGCAGCGTGCGGATGAATTCATCGCTGACGGCGACCGACACGTTGAAGTTGTTCCAGCGGCCCGGCGTGCGCTTGGCGGTGATGAACTCCATCACGTCCGGATGGTCGATGCGCAGCACGCCCATCTGCGCGCCGCGGCGGGCGCCGGCGCTTTCCACCGTGGAGCAGGAGTGGTCGAACACGTCCATGTAGCTGCACGGGCCGGAGGCCTGCGAGGCCGTCGCGCGCACCTCGGCACCGCGCGGGCGGATGCGCGAGAAGTCGTAGCCGACGCCGCCTCCGCGCCGCATCGTCTCGGCGGCTTCGCGCAGCGCTTCGTAGATGCCGGGGAAGCCTTCGTCGTCGCGGCCCTGGATGGCGTCGCCCACCGGCTGCACGAAGCAGTTGATCAGCGTGGCCTGCAGGTCGGTGCCGGCGGCGCTCATGATGCGGCCCGCGCCGATGGCGCCGGCCTGCAGGTTGTCGAAGAACTTCTGTTGCCACTCGGCGCGCAGCGGCTCGGCTTCCACCGACGCGAGCGCCCTGGCCACCCGGCGCAGCAGGTCGGCTTCCGAGCTTTCGCCGGTCTTCAGGTACTTCTCGCGCAGGACGTCCTGGCTGATCGGCTGGGCCGGCAATTCCGGCAGGTCGGTCGGGGACGGGTCACGCTTCATGCAGGGAGCACCTCGGCAATCTGGGGGTGGGGCGCCATCGGGGCGCTGTTCGTCGCCGGCACCAGGTTGGGCACCAGCCAGTTGAGCAGGTCCTGCACGGGGCGGATCTGGTTGCCGAAGGGCAGGCGGCCTGCACCCCTGAAGAATAGTCCTTTGCGAACATCCCCGGCGAGCGCATGGCCGAGCACCTTGTCGATGCAGAACTGTCCCCAGCTGGCATGGCCGTCGCGCAGGCCGCAGTTGGCCAGGCAGTCGAACCACATCGTGCAGTGGGGCTTGACGTGCGCGGCCTTCTGCATGCGGTCCTGCAGGCGCAGGTACTTGTCCAGCCAGGGCGTGCGCACGGCGCGCGCGGGCAGGCCGGCCACGCTGGTGAACTCGACCATGTCTTCCGGCTGCGCGTTGGCCAGCACTTCCTTGAAGGCCGCGCTGGCGTCGCTTTCGACCGTCACGGCGAAGGCGGTGCCCAGCTGCACGGCGGCGGCGCCCAGCGCCTGCAGGTGCCGCACGTCCTCGCTGGACGAAATGCCGCCCGCGGCGATGAGGGGAATCTTCAGGCCCGTCCTGGCGAAGAACTCCAGCACTTCGGGAATGCTCACCTCGAAGTCGAAGCGGCGGTCGTTCAGGTCGGAGATCTTGGCGGCGCCCAGGTGGCCGCCGGCCAGCCGCGGATGCTCCAGCACGATGGCGTCGGGCAGCCGGCCCTTCTTCTCCCACTTGCGCACCAGCAGCTGCACGCCGCGCGCATCCGACAGGATGGGGATCAGCCCCACGTCGGGGAAGTCCTTGGCCAGGTCCGGCAGGTCCAGCGGCAGCCCCGCGCCCACGGCGAGCGCGTCCGCGCCGCTTTCCAGCGCCTGGCGCACGTAGGTCTCGTACTGGTCCAATGCCTTCATCACGTTCACGGCGATCAGCCCGCGGCCGCCCGAAATCTCGCGCGCCTTCCTGATTTCGCGGTCCAGCGCTTCGCGGTTGGCGGCATCGATCTGGGGCTTGGCTTCCGGGCCTTCCAGATGGCCGGTGCGCTCCCACAGGTCGGGGTGCAGGCGGCGCAGGTCGACCGAGGAGATCGTCCCCACGCCGTTGAAGGAGGCGACGGTGCCGGCCAGGCGGCCGGCGGAGACGCCGACGCCCATGCCTCCCTGGACGACTGGCAACAGCGCACGCCCCCGGAAATGCCACAAGTTCAGGCCGGTGGCGGAGGCCATGTCAGTCGCAGAGGATTTGTCCATCGTGTTCCACGTATTCCCGGTAAGGACCGGTTCCGGGATTGGAGGCTACAGAAGCCGGCACGAAGTCGCCTTGCGCCGCATCAAAGACATGGATCTCTCCGTCCTCGATGACGTAATGCCAGCCGTGGAGCGACAGTTTTCGTGCTTCCACGCGACGCTTGACCATCGGATAGGCCATCAGCCGCTCCAGCTGCAGCACCACGGCACGCTGTTCGGTGCGCCGCAGGGCCTCCGGGCTGGTTCGCACCGGCAGCAGGGCGTCGGCCGCCAGTTTGAGCCATTCCCGCAGGTTGATCGCCTCGTCCGGCACGCCCTCGTAGGCGGCGCGGATCGCGCCGCAGTGGCTGTGGCCGCAGACGACGATGCGCTCGACTTCCAGTGTGAGCACGGCGAATTCGATGGCCGCGGTGGTGCCGTGCAGGCCGTGCGAGCCATCGTAAGGAGGAATGAAGCCGCCGACGTTGCGCACGATGAAGAGTTCGCCCGGCCCGGTGCCGGCAAGCAGGTAGGGAACCAGGCGCGAGTCCGAGCAGCCGACGAACAGGGTCTTGGGATGCTGACCCTGCGCCACCAGGTCCTGGAAGCGCTGCTGGTGCCGCGGGAAATAGTCGGAATGGAAACGCCGCAGCCGGCTGAGCAGCTCGTCCCCGGCCGGGTCGTTCATTGCACCAGTGGCGTCTCGGCGGCTTCCAGCGCGACGCCCTCGACCAGCGCCTGCCCGGCCAGCAGCCGGATGTACTGGTGCAGGGCGGTCGCGCGCGAACGCTGCGCCAGTTCCGTCGCGATGCGCTCGCGCACCTGCGCGTAGGCCACGGGCTCGCCCGCCTGGCGCGCCAGCACGTCGACGATGTGGAAGCCGAAGCGCGTGGGCACCAGCCGCGTGCGCAGTCCCGGGCCCTGGGCCTCGTCGAAAACTGCGGCAGCGAACTCGCCGGCGCATTCCTCGGGGCGGAGCCAGCCGAGGTCGCCGCCTTCGCGGCCGCTCGGGCAGTTGGACAGCTCGCGCGCCAGCGCGTCGAAGCGCTCTGCCGGCGCCTCGCGGTGCGTGAGTTCCAGCAGCGCCGCCTCGGCCCGCCTGGCGAGCGCGGGCACGTCCACCCGGTCGGTGACGGCGAACAGGATGTGCCGAACCTGCGCCGCACGCCCCTGCACATAGTGCGTGCGATGGGCGGCGTAGTAGCGCTCGCACTCTGCCTCGGTCGGTCGGCGCAAGGGCACGGCCTCGTCCAGCATGGACTGGATCACCGCCTCGTCGCCCGAGCTGATGCCCGGCGAAGTCAGTTCGCGATGGGGCGGCAGGCGCCCCTGGCGCACCGCCTCCTGCCGCAGGAGCTCGGACCAGGCGCGCTCGCGCAGGTCCTCCGCCGTCAGCTGTTCGCCCGCCTCATGCAGCGCGATGCCGTTGATGGCGGCGATCGCCTGCTCCTTGTTGCCGCTGCCGCCTCCGCAGGTGCAGCTTCCGGTGCCGCCGCAGCTCATGCGTGCCTCCGCGTTTCGAAGTCGGGCAGGGCCTGGGGCATCGCCGCGGCCGCGCTGGCGGATTGCGGCGTGCCGTGCGCCACGATGCGCCGCTTCGTCCGCACGACCTGGTAGGGCCGCACGACATAGGCGAGGGTGCCGAAGCCGCTCCACACGTGCACGAGGCGGGTGAAGGGGAACACCAGGAACACCGTCATGCCCAGGAACATGTGCGCCTTGAACACCCAGCTGGCGTCGGCCAGCAGGTCCACCGCGCCGGCGCGGAAGGTGACGATGCGCTGCGCCCATTCGGCCAGCCGGATCATCATGCTGCCGTCCAGATGCTGCGCCGACAGCGGGATGGTCGCCAGGCCCAGCGCCAGCTGCACCCACAGCAGCACCAGCAGGAAGACGTCACCCGGCCGCGAGTTGATGCGGATGCGCGGATCGGTCAGGCGGCGGTGCAGCAGGATGGTGACGCCGGCAAAGCCCAGCAGACCGGCGATGCCGCCGCTCACCATCGCCATCAGCTGCTTGCTGCCCGCGCCCATGAAGGGCTCGTAGACGAAGTGCGGCGTCAGCATGCCTACGGTGTGGCCGAAGAACAGGAACAGCACGCCGACGTGGAACAGGTTGCTGCCCCAGCGCAGCTGGCCGGCGCGCAGCAGCTGCGAGGAGTCGCTCGTCCACGTGTACTGCTCGCGGTCGAAGCGGATGAGGCTGCCAAGCAGGAACACCACCAGGGCGATGTACGGATAGAAGCCGAAGAGGAACAGGTCGAGCGCCTTCATGTGCGTGCTCCTTGCGCGGCGCCGGGGCGCCGGACGATCTGGATGGGTTGGGGCTGGCCGGGCGCCGCCTGGCCCTGCGTGCTGCAGCCCCCGAAGGCCTGCGGCTCTTCCCAGCTCGCGTCGAGGGCCTCGTCGGGCGTGACGGGCACCGCCTCGGCCTTCTGGCCGGCCAGCTCCAGCACGCCGGCGACCAGCGAGGCGTACGCGCTTTCGCGCTGGCGCAGCGCCGTGAACAGGGCCTGCAGGATGTGCGCCATCTCGCCCAGGAACTCCCGCGCCTGCGCCGCGGGCTGCGTGGAGGCGAACTCCAGCACCACGCACAGGTGGTCGGGCAGCTCCTTGCCGTCGAAGAACAGGCCGGCGGCCTCGTAGTGCTTGACCAGGTCGACCATCGCCGGGCCGCGGTCGCGCGAATCGCCGTGCACGTGCTCGAACAGGTGCAGCGAGGTGCTGCGGCCGCGGTCGAACAGCTCCACGTAACGCGCTTCCACCGCGATCGGGTCGGCCAGCTGCATCTCCAGCGCCAGGGCGCGGATCTCCGCGCGCCGTTGCGCCGGCAGCGCGGCCTCGTCGTCGATCGCGGCGGCGAGCGCCGGCAGCAGTTCGCGGACCCTGGCGTCGGGATAGGACAGCAGCAGCGCCAGGGCGCGCAGCGTGTGCTTCAGGTTCTTCTTCATGGTCACACCTTCTCCACCGCGATCGGGATGGTCCGCTTCTTCTGGCCGCCGAACAGGCTCGCCTCGCTGGCGCCGTCGGAGCAGCCGTTGCCGAAGCTGAAGCCGCAGCCGCCCTTCATGTCGAATGCATCCTCCGCGTACTCGCGGTGCGTGGACGGGATCACGAAGCGGTCTTCGTAGTTGGCGATGGCCATGATCCGGTACATGTCCTCGACCTGCGCCCGGGTCAGGCCGGCCTGCTGCAGCACCGCGAGGTTCTCGACCTGGTCGACGTGCTTGCCGCGCTGGTACGCGCGCATGGCCAGCATGCGTTCCAGTGCGCGGATCACCGGGCCGGTGCGGCCGGCCGTCAGCAGGTTGGCCAGGTACTGCACCGGGATGCGCATCTCGGAGACGTCGGGCAGCTGGCCGTTGACGCCCACGTGGCCGGCGTTGGCCGCCGAGGTGATGGGCGACAGCGGCGGCACGTACCAGACCATGGGCAGGGTGCGGTACTCGGGGTGCAGCGGCAGCGCGACCTTCCAGTCCATCGCCATCTTCCACACCGGCGAGTTCTTCGCGCCCTCGATCCAGGCCTCCGGGATGCCGTCCCTGCGCGCCTGTTCGATCACGGCGGGGTCGTGCGGGTCGAGGAACACGCCCAGCTGCGCTTCGTACAGGTCCTGCTCGTCCGCCACGCTGGCGGCTTCCTCGATCCGGTCGGCGTCATAGAGCACCACGCCCAGGTAGCGGATGCGGCCAACGCAGGTTTCCGAGCACACCGTCGGCTGGCCCGCCTCGATGCGCGGGTAGCAGAAGATGCACTTCTCGGCCTTGCCGCTCTGCCAGTTGTAGTAGATCTTCTTGTAGGGGCAGCCGGAGACGCACATGCGCCAGCCGCGGCACTTGTCCTGGTCGATCAGGACGATGCCGTCCTCCTCGCGCTTGTAGATGGAGCCGGAGGGACAGGAGGCCACGCACGCCGGGTTGAGGCAGTGCTCGCACAGGCGCGGCAGGTACATCATGAAGGTGTTCTCGAACTGGCCGACCATGTCCTTCTGGACCTGCTCGAAGTTCGCCAGGTTCGCGTCCTTGCTGCGCTTGGCGAACTCGCCGCCCAGGATCTCCTCCCAGTTCGGGCCCCACTCGATCTTCTCCATGCGCTGGCCGGTGATCAGGCTGCGCGGGCGCGCCGTCGGCGCCGCCTTCATCTCCGGCGCCGTCTGCAGGTGCGCGTAGTCGTAGGTGAAGGGCTCGTAGTAGTCGTCGATCTGGGGCAGGTTGGGGTTGGCGAAGATGCGCATCAGCAGCTTCCACTTGCCGCCCTGGCGGGGCTCGATGGAGCCGTCGGCGCTGCGGACCCAGCCGCCGTTCCACTTGCCCTGGTTCTCCCACTCCTTGGGATAGCCGATGCCCGGTTTGGTCTCGACGTTGTTGAACCACGCGTACTCCATGCCGGGCCGCGAGGTCCACACGTTCTTGCAGGTCACCGAGCAGGTGTGGCAGCCGATGCACTTGTCCAGGTTCAGGACCATGCCGATCTGTGCGCGGACTTTCATTGCGTCACCTCCTCTTGATTGCTCCTTCCCCCTGCGGGGGAAGGTTGGGATGGGGGCGCTTCCCCGTCCATCCAGTCCACCTTGTTCATCTTGCGCACCACCACGAACTCGTCGCGGTTGGTGCCGATCGTCCCGTAGTAGTTGAATCCGTAGCTGAACTGCGCGTAGCCGCCGATCATGTGCGTGGGCTTGACCACGATCCGCGTGACCGAGTTGTGGATGCCGCCGCGGGCGCCGGTGATTTCCGAGCCGGGCGTGTTGATGGTCTTTTCCTGCGCGTGGTACATCAGCACCATGCCGGGATTCACGCGCTGGCTGACCACCGCGCGCGCCGTGATCGCGCCGTTCACGTTGAACAGCTCCACCCAGTCGTTGTCGACGATGCCGGCGCGCTTGGCGTCATCCTCGGACAGCCAGATCACCGGGCCGCCGCGATTGAGCGTCAGCATGATCAGGTTGTCGCTGTACGTGGAGTGGATGCCCCACTTCTGGTGCGGCGTGATGAAGTTCAGCTGGATCTCGGGGTGGCCGTTCGGCTTGATGCCGGCGATCGCGCCCGTGGTCTTCAGGTCCACCGGCGGCCGGTAGCTGGTGAACTGCTCGCCGAAGGCGTTCATCCACGGATGGTCCAGGAAGAACTGCTGCCGCCCGGTGAGGGTGCGCCATGGGATCAGCTCGTGCACGTTGGTGTAGCCGGCGTTGTACGAGACCTTCTCGCTCTCCAGCCCGCTCCAGGTCGGCGAGCTGATGATCTTGCGCGGCTGCGCCTGCACGTCTCGGAAGCGGATCTTCTCGTCCTCGCGGTGCAGTGCCAGGTGCGCGTGCTCGCGGCCGGTGGCTTTGGACAGGGCCTCCCAGGCCTTCACCGCCACGTGGCCGTTGGTCTCGGGCGCCAGCTGCAGGATCACCTCGCAGGCGTCGATGTCGCTGACGATCTTCGGCATGCCCTGGGTGGTGCCGGCCTCGATGACCCGGCCGTTGAGCTGCCCGAGCTGTTCGACCTCGTCCTGGGTGTTCCAGCTGATGCCCTTGCCGCCGTTGCCCACCTTGTGCATCAAGGGGCCCAGCGCGGTGAAGCGCTGGTACACGTTCGGGTAGTCGCGCTCGACCACCGCGATGTTGGGCGCGGTCTTGCCGGGGATCAGCTCGCACTCGCCGCGCTTCCAGTCCTGCACGCCGAAAGGCTGGGCGAGTTCGGCGGGCGTGTCGTGCATCAGCGGCGACAGGACCACTTCCTTTTCCACGCCCAGCTGGCCGGGGGCCAGCTCGCTGAACTTCCTGGCGAAGCCCTTGTAGATCTCCCAGTCGCTGCGCGCCTCCCAGGCCGGGTCCACCGCCGTGGACAGCGGGTGGATGAAGGGGTGCATGTCGCTGGTGTTGAGGTCGTTCTTCTCGTACCAGGTGGCCGTCGGCAGCACGATGTCCGAGTACAGGCAGGTGGTGGACATGCGGAAGTCCAGCGTCACCACCAGGTCCAGCTTGCCTTCGGGCGCCTTGGCGTGCCAGACGACCTCCCGGGGCTTGGCTTCGTCGGCTCCCAGGTCCTTGCCCTGCACGCCGTGCGAAGTTCCGAGCAGGTGCTTGAGGAAGTACTCGTGGCCCTTGCCGGAGGAGCCCAGGATGTTGGAGCGCCACACGAACAGGTTGCGCGGCCAGTTGGCGGGATGGTCCGGGTCCTCGCAGGACATCTTCAGCGAGCCGTCCTTCAGCGAGCGCACGACGTAGTCCTTGACGTCGCCGCCGCCGGCGTCGCGCACCACCTGCATCGGATGGGTCTGCAGCTGCGGGGCCGAGGGCAGCCAGCCCATGCGCTCGGCGCGCACGTTGTAGTCGATCAGGCTGCCGTTGTACTGCTTGGGATCGGCCAGGGGCGACAGCACTTCCTCCACGCCCAGCTTCTCGTAGCGCCACTGGTCGGTGTGCGCATAGAAAAAGGAGGTGGAGTTCATCTGCCGCGGCGGCCGGATCCAGTCGAGCGCGAAGGCCAGCGCCGTCCAGCCGGTCTGCGGCCGCAGCTTCTCCTGGCCCACGTAGTGCGCCCAGCCGCCGCCGCTCTGGCCGATGCAGCCGCACAGCATCAGCATGTTGATGACGCCGCGGTAGTTCATGTCGCTGTGGTACCAGTGGTTCATGGCGGCGCCGATGATCACCATCGAGCGGCCATGGGTCTTGTGCGCGTTCTCGGCGAACTCGCGCGCCACCGTGATCACCTGCTGGCGCGGCACGCCGGTGATCTTTTCCTGCCAGGCCGGCGTATAGGGCGTGTCCTCGTCGTAGCTCTTCGCCGCATGCTCCATCGGCAGGCCGCGCGGCACGCCGTACTGCGCCGCCTGCAGGTCGAACACCGTGGCGACGGTGGCGTGGCGCTCCTCGCCCGCCTTGCCCAGCTTGATGCGTTGCACCGGCACGTTGCGCAGAAGGACATCGCTGTGCTCGCTGGACGGGAAGTGCTCATGGGCGATGCCGCCGAAGTAGGGGAAGGCGACGCTCGCATTGCCCGCCTCGGGGTTGTCGCCCTCCAGCACGGACAGCTTGAGCTTCACGTCGGCGTTGCCGCGCGCCTCTTTTGCCTCCAGGTTCCACTGGCCGGCGTCGGGACGGCCGTCCGGTCCCCAGCGGAAGCCGATCGCACCCTTGGGCACCACGACCTTGCCGTGCTCGTCGAAGGCGAGCGTCTTCCACTCGGGATTGTTGGACTGGCCCAGCTTGCCGTTGAAATCGGAGGCGCGCAGGTAGCGGTCCGGCACCATCGCCGTCTGGCCCGAAGGCAGCACCTGCTCCTTGAGCATCACCAGCATCGGCAGGTCGGTGTAGCGGCGCGCGTAGTCGTCGAAATACTCCGAGCGCTGGTCGAAGTAGAACTCCTTCAGGATCACATGGCCCATGGCCATCGCCAGCGCGGCGTCGGTGCCCTGCTTGGGGTGCATCCACAGGTCGGCGAGCTTGGCGACCTCGGAGTAGTCGGGCGTGATCGCCACCGTCTTGGTGCCCTTGTAGCGGACCTCGGTGAAGAAGTGCGCGTCGGGCGTGCGGGTCTGCGGGACGTTGGAGCCCCAGGCGATGATGTAGTTGCTGTTGTACCAGTCGGCCGATTCCGGCACGTCGGTCTGCTCGCCCCAGACCTGAGGCGAGGACGGCGGCAGGTCGCAGTACCAGTCGTAGAAGGACATGCAGACGCCGCCGATCAACGACAGGTAGCGCGAGCCCGCCGCGTAGCTGACCATGGACATCGCCGGGATCGGCGAGAAGCCGATCACCCGGTCCGGGCCGTGCTGCTTGATGGTGTGGATGTTGGACGCGGCGACGATCTCGTTGACCTCGTCCCAGCTGGAACGCGCGAAGCCGCCCAGCCCGCGCACTTCCTGCCAGCTCTTGCGGCGCTGTGCGTCGCCGACCAGGCTGGCCCAGGCTTCCACCGGCGTCAGGGTGCGGCGGGCTTCCCGCCACAGCTCGAGCAGGCGGCCCCGCACCAGCGGGTACTTCACGCGGTTGGCGGAATAGAGGTACCAGCTGTAGCTGGCGCCGCGGGCGCAGCCGCGCGGCTCGTGGTTGGGCATGTCCCAGCGGGTGCGCGGGTAGTCCGTCTGCTGGGTTTCCCAGGTGACGATGCCGCCCTTGACGTAGATCTTCCACGAGCAGGAGCCCGTGCAGTTCACGCCGTGGGTGCTGCGCACGATCTTGTCGTGCGCCCAGCGGTCGCGGTAGGCCTGCTCCCAGCTGCGGTCTTCGTTGTTCGTTTCGCCGTGGCCGCCGGCGAAGGATTCGCGCGGCTGCTGGAACCAGGTGAGGCGGTCGAGGAAATGGCTCATGGTGTGGTCCTGTCTGGCTCCCTCTCGCCGGCGGCAGAGGGGAGCGTCTTCCTGTTCTTGCTCCCTCCCCCTCTGGGGGAGGGCCGGGGTGGGGGCGCTCCGTCGATCAGCAGGGCATCTCCGCGTTCTTGCGGGCGTAGTACCAGTAGGTCACCGCGATGCACAGCAGGTAGAAGCTGACGAAGATGTACAGCGCCGCTTCCGGGCCGCCCGTCATCGTGATGGAGGTGCCGTAGCTCTTGGGGATGAAGAAGCCGCCGTAGGCCGCGAAGGCGGCGGTGAAGCCGAGCGTCGCCGCGCCTTCGGTGTTGCCGTCCTTGGTGGCGCGCGCCACCGCGTCCTTGTCCCTGGCGTCCACGCCCTGCAGCGCCTGGTTCAGGAAGATCACCGGGATCATGCGGAAGGTGGAACCGTTGCCGATGCCGGTGGTGAGGAACAGCACGAGGAACATCAGGAAGAAGCCGGTGAAGTTGCCGCCCTGGCCGTTCACTGGCAGGAAGGAGAGGACGCCGACCACGGCCGCGGCCATGACCACGAAGTTCCAGAAGGTGACGCGCGCGCCGCCCAGCTTGTCGGACAGCCAGCCGCCGAAGGGCCGCACCACCGCTCCCACCAGCGGACCCATCCACGCGTAGGCCAGCGGGTTCACGCTGGGGAACTGGCTCTTGATCAGCAGCGGGAAGCCGGCGGCGTAGCCGATGAAGGAGCCGAAGGTGCCCAGGTACAGCAGGCACATCAGCCAGGTGTGCTTCTTGCCGAAGATGGTGGCCTGCGTCGCGAACGAGGCCTTGGCGTCGGCGATGTCGTTCATGCCGAACCAGGCGACGAAGGCGGTCAGCGCGATCCACGGCACCCAGATGAAGGCCGCGTTCTGCGTCCACACCTGCACCTGCTGGCCGTTCTTCACGATGTTCTGCGCGTCGCCGCCGAAGATGCCGAAGATGCCGGCGGTGATCACCAGCGGGCTGAGGAACTGCACCACCGACACGCCCAGGTTGCCCAGGCCGGCGTTGACGCCCAGCGCCGAGCCCTTGCGCTCCTTCGGGAAGAAGAAGCTGATGTTGGCCATGCTGGAGCTGAAGTTGCCGCCGCCCAGTCCGCACAGCAGCGCCAGCATCAGCATGGTCGGGTAGCTGGTGGTGTTGTCCTGCACCGCGTAGCCGATGCCGATCGCCGGGATCAGCAGCGTGGCGGTGGAGATCGCCGTCCAGCGGCGGCCGCCCACCAGCGGCACGATGAAGGAATAGAAGATGCGCAGCGTGGCGCCGGACAGCGCGGGCGCCGCGGCCAGCCAGAACAGCTGGTTGGTCGAGTACTTGAAGCCCAGCGAGGGCAGGCCGACGGCGACGACGCTCCAGACCTGCCAGACCGCGAAGGCGAGGAACAGCGCCGGGACGCTGATCCACAGGTTGATCTTCGCGATGGCCTCGCCCTCGCGTTCCCAGAAGGCCTTGTCCTCGGGGGTCCAGACCGTCAGGATGCGGCCCTTGCGGCCGACGACGTCGGGGGTGGTGGTGACTGCCATGGTGTTCTCCTTGGCCGGGTTTCAGTGCGCGAGGTGCGGAAGGTGCGGGCCGGGGCTCGCATGCCCGCCCATCACCTCGGTCCGGCGGACCTCGGTGAAGTACATCCAGATCAGCGAGACCCACACCACGCCGTACATCAGCATGAAGGCGCTGGAACGCACGCCGGTGAGGTCCATCAGGGCGCCGAACAGGATCGGCAGCAGGAAGCCGCCCATGCCGCCGGCGAGGCCCACGATGCCGGAGATGGCGCCGATGTTCTTCGGGTAGTCGTCGCTGATGTACTTGAAGACGCTCGCCTTGCCGAAGGCCCAGGCGATGCCCAGCGCGAACATCAGGGCGGTGAAGGTGTAGACGTTCAGGCCGATGTGGAAAGTGCGCGGGCCGTTGACGGTGAGGATGGTGAAGTCGGTCTGCGGGTACGACAGCAGGAACAGGCAGATCCAGCTGACCCACATCACCCACCAGGTCATGCTGTGCGCGCCGTACTTGTCCGAGAGCCAGCCGCCGATGGCGCGCAGCACGCCCCCGGGCAGCGAGAAGCAGGCTGCCAGCAGGGCGGCGACGCGGATGTCCAGGCCGAACTCGCCGACGTAGTACTGCACCATCCACAGCGACAGGGCGACGTAGCCGCCGAACACGATGCTGTAGTACTGGCAGTAGCGCAGCACCTTCGGGTCCTTGAGCGCCTTGAGCTGGTCACGGAAGGTGACGGTGTGGGGCACGAGGTGCGCGGGGTCGCTGTAGCTGAAGAACCAGAACAGCAGCACGGTGCCGAGCATCACGGCCGCGTACACCTGGGGCACCGCCTGCCAGCCGAGCGCGACGAGGATCACGGGCGCGACGAACTTGTTCACGGCCGCGCCGGAGTTGCCCGCGCCGTACACGCCCATCGCGAAGCCCTGGCGGCTCTTGGGAAACCAGCGCGCGACGTAGGGCGTGCCGACCGAGAAGGAGCCGCCGGCCAGGCCGACGAACAGGCCGATCAGCAGGAAATGCCAGTACGCGGTGGCGTACGACATGAGCCAGATCGCCGGCACCGTCGTCGCCATCAGCACCGCCATCACGATGCGGCCGCCGAAGCGGTCGGTCCAGATGCCCAGGGGCACGCGGACCAGCGAACCGGTGAGCACCGGCATGGCGGTGAGCAGGCCGAACTCCGTGGCGTTGAGGTTCAGCATCTTGCGGATCGGGATGCCGATCACGCCGAACATCATCCAGACCATGAAGCACACGGTGAAGGAGAGGGTGCTGACCGCCAGCACCGACCAGGCCTGGCCGGTGGCGGGTTCCGCGGCGGCGGCCCTGCGGGTGCCGGCGGAAAGGGTTGCAGTGGACACGTCGGGGCTCCGTTTCTCTTTCTTTCTCGACGCATGCACTGTCGCGCGGGAACACGCGCGGCGGCATCCCCCGGTGGAACGCGGGTCGCGCGTGCGAAGAACGATGCCCCATCGTTCCGTGGAACTAGTCGCCCGTTTTCCTTGATCTGGCGCAAGGCGCGGCGCGTGGCGTGTGCCACTATGAAATCACCTCGCAGGAACCACCGCGAGGCTCCTGGTGCGAACAGCGCCACCCCGCCCAGCGGGGACCGAAGCCCGGCTCAGCCGGGCTTCGCCATTGGGGGGGTCAGATGCGCACGCCGCCGCGGGTGACCGCGACCGCGGCCTGCACGCGCGAGCTCACGCCCAGCTTGCGCAGGATGTGCTGCACGTGGATCTTCACCGTGGTCTCGGCGATGTCCAGCGTGCGCGCGATCTCCTTGTTGCTGGCGCCGCGCGCGATCTGCCGCAGCACCTCCTGCTCGCGCGGCGACAGCGCCGGCCCGGCGTCGGCGGCCGGCTGCACCGTGCCGATGCTGCCGCCGGCGCGTCCCTGCGCCTGCACGGCCGACAGCAGCTTGCTTACCAGCTCGGGACTGATCACCGGCTCGCCGCGCATGACGCGGTGGATCGCGTCGGCCAGCACCTCGCCCTCGATCGTCTTGAGCAGGTAGGCATTGGCGCCCGATTGCAGCGCGGCCTGCAGGTCGTCGGCGTCCTCGCTCACGGTCAGCAGCACGATGCGGGCGGCAGGCGCTGCTTCCTTCAGGTCGGGGATGGCCTGCACGCCGGTGGCGCCCGGCAGGTGGTTGTCCAGCAGCACCAGGTCGGGCTGCAGCGCCTGCGCCTTGCGCACCGCCTCGGCCGCATCGGCGGCTTCGCCGACCACGTGCAGCGTGACGTCGGCGGCCAGCAGCGCCACCAGGCCGCGGCGGAACAGGGTGTGGTCGTCGACCACGAGCAGGCGCACGGGGGACATCGCGTCTTTTCTCCTTCAGGCGGCGGCCGCCGCGGGCACGGGCAGGACCGGCTCGGCGGCACCCGGCGGCAATTCCAGGCGCACGGTGCAGCCGGCTCCCGGACGCGATTCCAGCTGCACGCGCGCGCCGATGCGCTGCGCGCGCTCCTGCATGATGCGCAGGCCCACGTGGGTCTGGCCGCGCGTGGGGTCGGCGGGCTCGAAGCCCGCGCCGTCGTCGCGCACCTCGAAGCACCAGTGCGGCGAGGACCGCACCCGCAACTCCACGTGCTGGGCGCCCGCGTGCTTGCGCACGTTGGACAGGGCCTCCTGCAGGATGTGCAGCACCTGCACCTGCACGTCGGTGGCCAGCGGCACGCCGTGGCCCTCGATGGCGAGACGGGTCACGAGGCCGGTCTGGTGCTCGAACTTCTGCAGCGTGGTGCGCAGGGCGGGCTCGATGTCCTCCTGGCTGGTGCGCGTGCGGAAGTGCAGCAGCAGCTCGCGCACGTCCGCGTAGCTCTCGCGCACGCCGGTGTCCAGCTCGCCCACGATGCGCTGCACCGCGTCCGGGTCGCCCCGCTGCGTGGCCTGGCGCAGCAGCTGCACCTGGATCTTCAGGAAGGCGAGCGACTGGGCGATCGAGTCGTGCAGCTCGCGGGCGAGCAGGCTGCGCTCTGCCGCCACCGCCGCCTCGCGTTCCATCGCGGCCGCGCGCAGGCCCTCCATCGCGCTGGCCAGGTGGCCGGCCAGGGTCTCCAGCAGGTCGCGGTCTTCTTCGCCCAGCTCGGTCGGCTGGCGGAAGAACAGGTTCACTTCGGCCAGCACCTTGTCGTGCAGCCGCACCGGCACCGTCACGAGGCTGGCGAAGCCGGCGCGGCGGCAGTGGCCGAAGCCGCCGTCGGCGCTGGCCAGGGAAATGACACGCGAGGCCACGCCGGGCGCCGCGGCGCCGCAATGGCAGGCGTCCGCGTGCACGCAGTCCTCCGCCGCCGCCAGGCTGTCCGGCAGCTGGTCGTGCGCCAGCATCGGATAGCGGTGGTGGGCTTCATCGCACCAGCGCACGGCCACCGCGTCGGCGCGGGCGATGCGGCGCACGTGGCGCGCGAAGCCCTGGGCCAGGGTCTCCAGCGTGGTCGCCTCGGTGACGAAGGCACTCACCGCGTACAGGTCGGCCAGGCGCTGGCGTTTCAGTTCGAGGTGCCGGGTCTTGTCACGCACCTTTTCCTCCAGCCCCTCGTACAGGGACTGCAGGGTTTGCGCCATGGCGTTGAAACCGGCCGCGAGCTCGCCGAATTCGTCGCGCCCGTCCGCGGCCACGCGGGTGCCGAGGTCGCCCGACTGCAGGGCGGCCAGCCCGCGCTGCAGTCGCGCCAGCGGGTTCAGCACGAACAGGTAGCCGGCATAGAACATCACCACGGCGCTCGCGATCGCCAGCCCGACCAGCGCCAGCTGGAACAGGTGCAGCACCGCCGTCCAGTACGCGATCTGTGCCTCGATGGCGGCGACGAAGCCGTCGACCCGCAGCACGAAGGCATCGGCATCGGCGCGCGGGTCGGCCGGCCGCACAGGGGCGAGCCAGCGCGTGCGCAGCGCCTGCCAGTGCTGCCGCACCTCCGCGAAGCCCTCGCGCGATGCGTCGGACCAGGGCACGAACAGGGGACGTGAGGGATCGCCGGCCGCCAGCAGGGCGAGGCTGTCGTCGAAGGTGCGCGCGAGCGATTGCAGTTCCGCCGGGTCGCCGCCGGTGGCCACGCTCATCGCCATGCGGTAGGTGTGCATGCGCATGCGTCCGGCCTCGTTGATCGCGGCGGCGCCGCCCTGCAGTTCCCAGGTGACCCACAGCGTGAGGCTGATGGAGGCCAGGGCCAGCAGCAGCAGGCTGGTCCCGGTGGCGACCAGCTTGGCGGAGAGGGTGCGGGGATACTGCATTGATGGGTGACGCAGGGGCTTCCCCCAGCTTAGGAAGGCCGCACCCCGGCCTGATTGACGCACGTCAACGCACCGGCTGCCGCGGGCGACATTCGGGGTGCCGCGCAGGGCGCCGCGCGCGCCGCTGATTGTCGGAACCGTCCCACGTCCTGTAGGCTGGATTCCGCGATCGCCGAACGAGCCCCGCCGGGCGGCGCATGTGCCTAGACTGCGTGATCCCAAGGAAAGGATCGCCCATGACGTTCGTTCGCCTGCCGCACGGCTGCGCTTCGTTGTGCATGTTGCTGCTCCTGGCGCTGGCCGCCTGCGAGAAGGTCCCGCAGGCTGCGGCCCCGGCAGCCGCCATCTCGGCCGCGTCGTCGGCCGCACCGCCGTCATCGGCCGCGCCGGCAGCGAGTTCGGCAAGTGCCGCGGGCGCAGGACATGACATGGCGGGCATGACGCTCGGGGCGCCGCCTGCGACCGTCACTGCCGAGCGCCACACCGGCACCTTCGCCCTGGGCAGCGCGCTGAGCATGGAGGCGGCGCTCAAGCCGCTTGATCCGGCGCCCGTGAAGGAAGTGCGCCTGGACACCACGCACAAGATCATCGAACTCGCGCCGGGGGTGAAGTTCAGCGCCTGGACCTTCGGCGACCAGGTGCCGGGCCCGGTGGTGCGCGCCCGCGTGGGCGACCGGATCCGCTTCACGATGACCAACCGCTCCGACGAGGCCATGCCGGGTGTGCGCATGACCGCCGCGCCGATGATGCACTCGATGGACTTCCACTCGGCCATGGTGGCGCCCAACGACAAGTACCGCTCCATCGCGCCGGGGCAGACCATCAGCTTCGAATTCACCGCCAACTATCCCGGTGTGTTCATGTACCACTGCGGCACGCCCATGGTGCTGGAGCACATCGCGTCCGGCATGTACGGGATGATGGTCGTGGAGCCCAAGGCGGGCTATCCCACCAAGGTGGACCGCGAATACGCGGTGGTGCAGAGCGAGTTCTACACGCGGCCCGACCCGGACAAGCGCAAGGTCGACGGCGTCCCGCTGTACCTGCTGGACCTGGCGCGCGTGCGCTCCAAGGCGCCCACCTACACCGTGTTCAACGGCCGCTACAACGGCCTGGTGGAGAACCCGCTGCCGGCCAAGCCGGGCGAGCGCGTGCGCCTGTTCGTGCTGAACGTGGGTCCGTCCAACACTTCGAGCTTCCACGTGGTGGGCACCATCTTCGACCGCGTGTGGATCGACGGCAACCCGGACAACCAGTTCCGCGGCATGCAGACGGTGCTGCTCGGCTCGTCGAGCGCCGCCATCGTGGAGTTCCTGGTGCCCGAGGCCGGCAACTATGCGATGGTGGACCACCACTTCGCCAATGCCTCGCAGGGCGCGATCGGCGTGATCGCCGCCGGCGCGGCGCCGGGCAGCGACCCGGAGCACCACAACATCCCGTCCACCGGCGCGCCCACCGACCCCGCCGCCCAGCGCGCCAAGCTGGCCTTCGAGTCCAAGTGCCTGGCCTGCCACACCATCGCCGGCGGCGACCGCCTGGGGCCCGACCTGTTCGGCGTGACGAAGCGGCGCGACGCGGCGTGGCTGGCCAGGTGGCTGAAGGCGCCGGAGCAGATGATGTCCGACCCCGTCGTCAAGGCGATGCTGGACAAGTACAAGGTGCCCATGCCCAACCAGGGCCTGAGCGACGCGGAGGTGAAGGACTACGTCGCCTACTTCAAGTGGGCGGACGCCAATGTGCAGCCGCAGGGCACGCGCCAGCCGCAGCCCGCGAACCCCGGCTCGACGCTGCCGCCGTCGCAGACCCATTCGGCCACGCCCATGCAGCCGGGCGCCGCCGGCGCGCAGGGCGGCAAGCCCATGGAGCACAAGTGAACGCGCCGCTGCGCCCGGTGGCCGCGGCGCTGCTGCTCGCGGCGTCGCCGGCCTGGTCGTGCGGCACCTGCGCGGAGGATCGCATGGCCGCCACGTACGACCATGCGGTCGTGCAAAAGGCGGCAGCCGCCGGCCGGGTGATGGTGTTCTGCGCGCTCGACGGCACCTGGGACGCCGAGCGCATGCGCAGCGCGGCGCGCCGCGTGGGCGGCGTCGATCCGGCCGCGGCGTCGATCCGGCC
>NZ_JBFUKP010000018.1:0-105061 GCF_056400765.1 Ramlibacter sp. P4_H7 | reverse complement strand
CGGCGCCGCTGTCGGCGGCATGACCGGGCCGGTCGGCGCGGCCGTTGGCGCCGCGGTCGGCGCCGTGGTGGGCGCCGTTGCCGGCAAGGGCGTGGCCAAGGCCGCCGACCCGGCCGTCGAGGAGGCGTACTGGCGCGACAACTACGCCAGCCGTCCCTACGTGACGGGCAGCGCCAACTACGACGACTACGGCCCGGCGTACCGCTATGGCGTGGACTCGTACTCCAAGTACCCGAACCGCTCGTTCGACGAGGTGGAGCCCGAGCTGACCCGTGACTGGAGCCGGGCCCGCGGCCAGTCCTCGCTGGAGTGGGAAAACGCCAAGCACGCCTCCCGCGATGCATGGCACCGCGTGAGCAACGCCGTGGAGCGCGCGGTTCCGGGTGACTCGGACCGCGACGGCAAGTAAGCGTCGATGCGGGAGGGAGTGCCGCGCGCACTCCCTCCTTTTTTTTGGGTCCGCCAACGCGACCCATCCGAACCGCACCCTTCCTTCTTACAGCGGATGAGTTGGCGCGGCGGAATCGCCGGCGTACAGTTCGCCGGCACCCGAGTCGAGTCCACGGCCAGCAGCCCGATCCAGTCGATGCAGGGCCTGCGCGGGTGCGCGGAGGCATCCCATGGCACGCGCGCGTTCGATCCTCACCGGCTTCTTCGTCACGCTCCTGCTCGCGTCGCTCGCGGGCTGCACGTCCCCACCCATGGGCGCTGCGCCATCGGCATCGGGCCTGCAACGCCTGTACATCCTGAACTGCGGAGAAGGGGTGGCCGGCGACGTGTCGCGCTGGTCGCCCGGCGTCAACGTCGGCAAGCCGATGGACTTCGTCGACAACTGCTACCTGCTCCGGCACGCCCAGGGCTGGCTGCTGTGGGACACCGGATTGCCCGACGCGGTCGCCGGCATGCCCGACGGACTGAAGCCCAGCGATCCGCGTGCCGTGCTCTGGCGCCGGCCGCGCACGCTGGCGGCGCAGCTCGCGGAGATCGGCGTGAAGCCCTCGGACATCCGCTATGTCGCCGTGTCCCACAGCCACCCGGACCACACGGGCAACGTCGCGATGTTCCCGGACGCCATGCTGCTGGTGCAGAAGGCCGAGTACGAATGGCCGCAGGCCTCCGGGCCGCGTTTCCCGCCTCAGCTCCGCGTCACCGAGCTGGAAGGCGATCGCGACGTGTTCGGCGACGGCAGCGTCCTGATCCTGGCGACGCCGGGACACACGCCTGGGCACCAGTCGCTGCTGGTGAAGCTGCCGCGCACGGGCGCGGTGATCCTGTCGGGCGACGTCGCCCACTTCAAGGACAACTGGGACGCGCGGCGCGTCCCCGTCATCAATGTCGACAAGGAACGAAGCCTTGCCTCCATGCAGCGGCTGGCGGGGATCATGGCCACGCAACCGGCGCAGCTCTGGATCAACCACGACAAGGCGCAGCGCGACGCCCTGAAGATGGCGCCGGCCTTCTACGAATAAGATGAAGCGACCGATCCGGTAGCTGCTTCGGCCAGCCACCCCGCAAGCGCAATCGCTTGCGCTTGCGGGGCGGGCTGCCGTTACAGCAGGGTCGTCGTGGTCGGCGCGTCGGCGACCAGCTGGATCTGGATCTCGCCGTTGGTCAATACGTCGTCGCCGGGGCCGCCGATCAGCACGTCATCGCCGGGGCCGCCATCCAGCGCGTCGTTGCCCGAGCCGCCGATCAGCACGTCGTCGCCGGTACCGCCGTTGGCGGCGATGCCGATCGGGTCGAGAACGCCGGAAGCGTCCACCACGTCGTCGCCACCCAACCCGTTGATCACCAGGTGGTCGAAGGCGGATTCGAAGTTCTCGATCACCACCTGCTGGGCCAGTCCCTGGATGACCAGCGAGGTGCCGCTCGAGAAGATGACAATGACGTCGTCCCCGGCAGTGGCATTCAGGGTCACGGTGTCGGACTGGCCGTCGCCCCCGCCGCCCGCGACGCCCAGGTTGACGCGCACGCCCGTGACGTCGGTGCCCGACAGGTCGTTCACCACCACGTTGTCGGCCCCGCCCAGGGCGTTGAAGTCGATCTGCTCGACGCCGTTCAGGTCCATCGTGACGTTGGCGATGTCGCGGAAGAAGCGCGCCCGGGTGCCGTTGGCGGAGATGTCGATGTTCTCGGCGATGTTGGCGCCGTTGAACTGCAGCGTGTCGAAGCCGTCCTGGCCTTCGACGGTGTCGTTGTCGTCGCCCGGGTTCCAGACGAAGGTGTCGTCGCCGGCGCCCATCAGTGCCAGGTCGTTGCCGTCGCCGCCATTGACCAGGTCACCGCCCTTGCTGCCGATCAGCGTGTCGACACCCAGGCCGCCATTGAGCGTCAGCGACACGGCGTCGGCCTGCAGGCCGCTGGCATCGATCACGTCGTCGCCGCCGAGACCGTTGAGCACCAGCCCGTCGCTGGACTCCTGGGACACGATCTCCGTACCGGCTGCCAGCCCCGTGACGTGCAGGCCGCCAACGCCGCCGGTGACCTTGAAGACATCGTTGCCCTGCGTCGCCTGCACGGTGACCGTGTCGACGGCGCCGTCGCCGCCGCCGCCGGAGGCGCCCAGGTCCACGTCGACCTCGGACACGCCGGTGCCGGTCAGGTCGCCGACCACGACGTTGTCCGCGCCGCCCAGTGCGTGGAAGTCGATGCGCTCCACGCCGTTCAGGTCCATCGTGATGGCGGCGATGTCGCGGAAGAAGCGCGCCCGCGTGCCGTTGGCGGAGATGTCGATGTTCTCGGCAATGTTGGCGCCGTTGAACAGCAGCGTGTCGATGCCGTCCTGGCCCTCCACGGTGTCGCTCCCGTCGCCCGGATTCCACTGGAAGAGGTCGTTGCCCGCGCCCAGGAAGGCGAGGTCGTCGCCCCGGCCGCCGAGGACCAGGTCGTCGCCGTCGCCGCCGAGGAGGGTGTCCGCGCCCTGGCTGCCCAGGATCGTGTCGGCGCCGGCACCGCCATCGATCGTGAGCTTCATGACGCCGGTCGGCAAGGTGGCCGCGCTGATCAGGTCGTCGCCGCCGCCGCCGTTGACGACGAGGGTGTCGTTGGCGCCCTCCGCACCGGTGATCGACACGACGGCGGGAAGACCCACCACCGCCGCCGACGTGCCGTTGCCGATCACGTCGATGTGGTCGCCGCCGTTCGTGCCCTTGACGGAGACGGTGTCGGCCGCGCCGTCGCCGGTCGTTCCGCCGATGGTCGACCCGAGGCTGACGTCCACCTGCGTCACGTCGGTCCCGCTCAGGTCGTTCACGGTGATGGCGTCGGCGCCGCCGAGCGCGTTGACCTGGATGCGCTCCACGTCGTTCACGTCCATCACGATGCCGCCGATGTTGCGCGTGAAGCGCGTGCGGCCGCCGTTGGCCGAGATGTCGAAGGTCTCCGCGATGTTGGCTCCGTTGAACACCATGGTGTCGGCGCCGTTGCCGCCTTCGACCGTGTCGCTGCCGTCGCCCGGATCCCACTGGAAGATGTCGTCGCCGTCGCCCATCAGGATGGTGTCGTTGCCCTGCTGGCCGTCGATGAAGTCGTTGCCGGTTCCGCCGATCAGGAGGTCGTTGCCGTTGCCGCCCGAGATCGTGTCGTTGCCGTCGCCGCCGTCGACGGTCAGCTGGATCAGCGTCGACAGGTTGCCCGAGGCGCTAAAGCTGTCGTCGCCTCCGTTCATGTTCAGCACCAGTTTTTCGGTGGTGCCAATGTCCAGGAAGAAGGGCGCCGGGGACACGCGGTCGAAACGAACCCGGGTGCCATTGGCGGTGGCGCTGAAGATCTCGGCACCGTTGCCGCCGTTCACCTCCGCCGTGTCGGTGCCGTCGCCCCCTTCCATGAGGTCGTTGTCGTCGCCCGGGTTCCAGATCATGCGGTCGTCGCCCGCCTCGCCGAACATCTGGTCATCTCCGTCGCCGCCGGTAAGCACGTCGTTGCCGGCGCCGCCGAACAGCAGGTCGTTGCCGCCCTTGCCGAGCAGCGTGTCGTTGCCGGCCTGTCCGAACAGCTTGTCGCCCCCGGATCCCCCGGTGATGGTGTCGTTGCCGGCACCGCCGAACAGGTTGGCTGCGGGCAGCGCTCCGTTGACTTCGCTCAGCGTGATGATGTCGTTGCCGCCCTGGCCGAAGACCTGGATCAGGCTGGTGTTGGCGACGGTGGGCTTGCCGCCGATCACGTTGACGGCGCCCCCGTTGACCAGGATGTTGCCGGCCGCGTCGCGGCTGGTGACGATGTTGTTGTCCTGGTTGTCACCGAATTCCGTGAGGGTTCCGGTGCCGGGAGTGAATTGGGCTGTGACGGCCATGAGTCTCTCTCTCTAGGGTGGGTTGGGAAGGAAAGGAAGGACGCGGGGTGCCGGCTCAGGGCTCCCGCATCGCGCGGGTCGCGAACAGGGAAAGGGGTTTCGCGAGGTATTCGATCGGCGTGCGCTGCGCCGTGGTGACGAACAGCTCCACCGGCATGCCGGCCTGCAGCCGGACGTCCGGGCGTTGCCGGAGTGCCGTGGCGTCGACTTCGACGGTGGTGTCGAACCACGCGTCGCGCCCGTCGGGGCTGCTCATGCGGTCCGGCGACACGAAGGTCACGCGCGCCGGCAGCGGGCGCAGCGCGGAGGCCTCGTCGCCCAGCAGGCGCACTTCCGCCGAGCCGCCCTTGCGCACGTGCTCCACGTCCTGCGGCCGCACCCGCGCCTCGACCACCAGCCGCTCCTGCTCCGGCACCACGTCCAGCAGCGGTGCGCGCGGCGCGATCGCCTCGCCGACGGCCGCCACGCGCAGCGCCATCACCTCGCCGGCGACCGGCGAGCGCACCAGCTGGCGCTCGGCCTGGTCGCGCGAGGGCAGCAGCTTCTGCTCGGTCTCGCGCACGCGGGTGGAGGCTTCCTTCAATTCGTCGGCCGCCTGGCTCTGGTACTGGTTGCGCAGCTGCGCGGAGTGGGCGTTCATCTCGCCGATGCGCTGGCGCACGGCCGCCAGCTCGCCGCGAAATTCGGCGAGGCGGGCGCGGTAGTCGGCCGCATTGCGCTGCAGCGCCAGCATGCGCGTGCGGTTGATGAACCCCTCCTTGACCAGCTGCTCGTTCATCTGCAGTTCGGAGGCGGCGTACTGGTTGGAATCGTCAGCGGCATCGATGCGGGCCTGCAGCGCCTCGGCCTGCGACTGCGCCTGGTGCACCTGCTCGCGCAGCGACGCGACCTGGTCGTCGAGCGCGCGGCGGCGCGCGGCGAACAGGGCCCTCTCCCGGCCGACATGGTCCGCCGCATCGGCGCCCTGCAGTTCGGGCGGAATCGTGACCCCGGGCTGGAGCGCGGCTTCCGCCGTGGCGCGCGCGCGGGCGGCGAGCGCGGCCCGCAGGGCATCGCGGTGCAGCGCCAGCTCGGCGTCGGTGCGCAGGTCGCCGACCACCAGCAGCGGGTCGCCGGCCTGCACGTGCTGGCCTTCGCGCACCAGGATCTCGCGCACGATGCCGCCCTCCTGGTGCTGCACGGTCTTGCGGTTCAGTTCGACCTTGATGCGGGCGGGCGCCACCACCGCGCCGGCGATCGGTGCGGCTGCGGCCCAGAAGATGACCGCGGCGCCAGTGATCGCGAGCGTGACAGCGCCCTGGCGTGCCAGGCGTCGCCACTGCGGGCGGTCCGTGGCGTGGTCGCGATCGTTCAGCAAGTCGGCGATGCTGCGGGTGCCTGCGGGATTCATGCGGCGGCTCCCAGCGCCGTGACGGGGGTGGCGGTGGGTTTGCGCTGTCCGGGCGCGGCGCTCGTCGCGAGCTGGGGCAGCAGCGCCGCGGCGGCGGCGAACGCCACGACGGCGCCGTCCTTGAGCACGGCGATCTTGTCCAGGGAAGCCATCAGCGCCGGCCGGTGGCCGACGACGATCACCGTCGTTCCGCGCGCCTTGAGCGTCTGCAGCGCCGCACGCAAGGCCTCGTCGCCTTCGGCATCGAGGTTCGCGTTGGGCTCGTCGAGGACCACGAGCTTGGGATCGCCGTACAGCGCCCGGGCGAGCGCGATGCGCTGGCGCTGGCCGCCCGAGAGGCGCGAGCCGCCGTCGCCGATCGGCGTGTCGTAGCCTTGCGGCAGGCGCAGGATCATGTCGTGCGCATGCGCCAGCCGTGCCGCCGCGACGACGCGCTCGTCGTCCACCGCCCCCAGGCGCGCGACGTTCTCGGCGACGGTGCCGGCGAACAGTTCCACGTCCTGCGGCAGGTAGCCCAGGTGCGTGCCGAGCGCGTCGCGGTCCCAGTGGCCGATGTCGGCGCCGTCGAGGCGCACGGTGCCGGACTGCGGTCGCCAGATGCCCAGCAGCAGCCGCGCCAGCGTGGTCTTGCCGGACGCGCTCGGCCCGATCAGGCCGAGGCTCTCGCCCGCTTCGATGGAGAACTGCGCGCCCTTGATCAGGGCGGGGCGGTTCGCCTCATGCCCGAACACGACGCGCTCGACGTCCAGCCGCCCGCTCGGTGTCGGGAGCGACAGCGGCGGCTCGGCCTGGCTGGTCGACCGCCGCTCGTTCAGGCGGCGCCATGCGCCACGCGCTTCGAGCTGCTGCTTCCAGCCGCTGACCAGCAGTTCCAGTGGCTGCAGCGCGCGGCCCAGCAGGATCGTCGTCGCGACCATCACGCCCGGCGAAGCGCCGGCGCCGATCACCAGCCAGGCGCCCACGCCGAGCATCACCACCTGCAGGCCCTGGCGCAGCATCCGCGCCAGCGCGGCCAACCGCGCGGAGCGTGCCGCAAGCTGGGTCTGCAACTGCAACTGCGCCTCCTGGTCGCTGCGCCACGCATTGACCGCGGACCGGCCCATGCCCATTCCGAAAATCACCTCTGCGTTGCGCGTCAGGGCGTCGGCCCTGCGGCTGGCAACGCGTGCGCTCTTCAGCAGGCGTTCCTGCGGCTTGCGCGTCATGCGTTCGGTGAGCACGCCGAGCGCCGCGAGCACGAGCGCGCCCAGCGCGGCGACGCCGCCCAGCACCGGGTGCATCAGCGTGATGACCAGCAGGTACACGGGCAGCCAGGGTGCGTCCATCAGCGACTGGATCGCCGGGCCGCCCAGGAAGGCGCGCAGTCGTGCGACGTCGCGCAGCGCTTCGGTGTCGGCGCGGCCGCTGCCGGGACGGACCGCATCGCGCAGCGCATCGGCGAGCGCGACCGGCGCCAGGCGCGCCTCGAGTACGCGGCCGGCGTGGGCCAGTGTGCGGGCGCGCAAGGTGTCCATGCCGTACATCAGCACGAGCGCGAGGGCTGCGAGTGCCGACAGCATCACGAGCGTCTCGACGCTGCGGCTGGAAAACACGCGGTCGAACACCTGCGACATGTAGAGCGCGGGCACCAGCATGGCGACGTTCAGCAGCAGGCTGGCAACGGCCGCCAGCAGGAGAAAGGGACGCAAGCGCGAAGCGAAAAGCCAGGTCATGGTGGTTGTCCTTCTCGCAGGGGGAGCGCGTCGCGCAACGGTGGATGCCGGCCCCGCTCCTGGAGTGGGCACAGCTTGGCCGGCCCGTGTATCGCCGCGAGCACGCCCGGCGGCCGACGTGTCGCGGCCTTGTATCCGGCTCGTATCGCGAAAAGGTCGTGGCGCCACGCGGGGAGCTGGCGGGAACTTCGGGACGCATTCGTGATCGCTGCGATCCGCGTTGTCGTCATCCCGTCGGATGCTGCGTGGGTTCCATCGGGCGGCCGTTGCAATCCATCCCCGGCGCTGGGCATAGTCGCCGCAGACAACGAGGGAGAGGGATGTGATGAAGAACGAGCGCTTTCGTATGCGTGCAGTGGTGATCGCCATTGCGCTCACGCTCTCGACCCAGGCCTGGGCGAACTACGCAGCAGGAATGGACGCGTTGGCGGTCAAGGACCATGCACGCGCCCGCCTCGAGTTCGAGGGCGAACCAGCCAATGCCCAGGCGGTCTACCAGTTGGCCCGCATGGCCCAACTGGGCCTGGGCGAACCCCGCAACCCGGCACGCAGGGCCAACCTGCTCCAGCGATCGGCGGACCTCGGATTCCCGCGGGCCAAGTACGAATGGGCACAGGTGCTGGCAAATGGTGCCGGCGTCCCGGCCGATCCTGCTCGCGCCCTGAAGCTGCTGGAGGAACTCGATGCAGCCAACCAGCTGGACGCGACCGTCTACCTTGGAAGGGCCTACCGGTTCGGGTGGTGGGGCATCGCCAAGGATGCAGCGCGCTCCACCGCCTTGATGCGCAAGGCATCGGAAGCGGGCAGCACCACCGCCACGACCTTGTATGCCTCGGCGCTGATCGAGGGCCTGGGCGTCACGCCCGACGTCCCGCGCGGCACCGCGATGCTCAAGGACCTGTCGGACCGTGGGCTCACGGATGCCCAGATGGAATACGCACGCTATCTCAGCTTCGGCATCTCGGGCGTGACCAAGGACGAAGCAGCGGGTACGGCCCTCTACCGCAAGGTGGCGGACCTGGGCGACGCCAATGCGCAGTACGGCGTCTGCCTGGCCCTCCTGAACGGGCGCGGCGTCCCGCGCGATGAAGCGGCCGCCGCGCGCTGGTGCGACGCCGCGGCACGCCAGGGCGACGAGTGGTCCCAATTGCGGCTCGGGGACCTGTACCGCAACGGCACCGGCGTGCCCCGCATGCGCGGCTATGCCTACTACTGGTACACGCTGGCCGCGCGAAGCGCGGGGTCGGCCGGCGAGCAGGCGCGCGAGCGGCGCGCGACGCTGGCGCGCGAGATGACCGCTGCGGAAATCGACGGCCAGGTCAAGCGCGCGGCGACATTCGAACCGCAGCCGGGATTCCGTCCGCGCGCCGAGCCCCTGCCCGCGCTGGCCCACGGCGACCGTGTCACGATGGGCCCGGTCTCCATCGTGGTTCCGATGCCGTCCGGGTACATGAACAACGCGGAGTTCGTCGAGTACCTCCAGCGTGCCTCGCCCAACGACCCCGACCTGTCGCCACGGCTGATGGTGCTGTCCCACCAGGACGACATGAACCGGATGAAGTTGGGCGTGCCCGGCACATTGCGTTCCGTGGAGGTCGGCCGGCATCTGGGCGACGACGTGACGGTCACGCCGGCGCTCTTCGCCGAGATCCGCAAGCAGATGCGCGCCGGCATCCAGGTGGCGCAGGCCGCGGGCCGCTTGAAGATCGAGACGCTGCGGGACGATGACACGGTCTTCTTCTTCGTGCGTTCATCGCAGATCGGCCAGAACCGGGCGAGCGCGACGGCACTCGTCCTCGTGAGCGGCCGGGTCCTGTCCGTGACCTTCAGCGGCTTCGAGCTCGAGCAGTTGCCGGAGTTGCGCGAGCTGGGGGAGTCGTTTGCCAAGGACATGCTCGCGCGCAACGGGCGCGGCGCGCCCAACGTGTTCGGGTCCAACAACCAGTAGCCGGCGCGCCTGCGCCATCGGGCCGCGGCGCGATGGCAAGCCCCCTTACATCCGGAGCCGTAACTGCACGTTTTCGTGCGCGCGCTTCCGGAATGCTCACCTAGAGTGGGGCGATGCACATCAAGGAGTTTTCCACCCGCGTGGTCACTTTCAAGCTGGCAGCCGCCCTGGAGAAATACGAACTGGACCTGCGCACGCTGGCCGATTCATGGCTCGATCCCGACCTGTTCCGGCGCATGCAGGAAGAGTTCGGCGAGCTGCGGATCCTGGGCGCGTCGCTCCCCAGGCTGTCCGTGAGCTGGATCGCCGTGCTCGTCTCGCGGTCCCGACTGCTGAATGCGCTGTTCAGCACGGCATCGGCCGCACCCGCCTTCGAGGAGCACCTGCGCGCCGTCGAGGGCTTGAGGAAGCGCTGCCTGCGCGCCATCGGTGCGCAGACCGTGGCCTTGACTTAAGCGGCGACGGGCGAGCGGGCCGGAGTCTGCGCGGGCCCGCGGTCCGCCTTCACGCTGCGACCCTCGGCGCCGATCCCTCGTCAAGCCGCATCGCCCGAGGACCAGCGCGGCAGGGTGAACCCGGTCAGCAGCGCCAGGACGCGCAGGCCGGTGGCGCAGGCCGCCGCGAACAGCAGCGCCAGGCCTGGGGGCGTACCCGCATGCTGCGCAAGCACCAGCACCCAGCCGCCCACGAACGCGCAGACGGCATAGGGCCGGTGGTCGTGCAGCGCGGTCGGGATCTCGTTGCAGACGATGTCGCGCAACACGCCGCCGAAGGTCGCCGTGATCACGCCCATCAGCACCGCGACGATGCCCGGCAGGTCCTGGGTCAGCGCGAGCTGCGTGCCGCTGGCGCTGAACAGGCCCAGGCCGAGCGCGTCGGGCCACTGCATCGCCCTTTCGGTCGGCGCGAAATGGCGCGCCCGCAGGAACGCCATGGCGACGACGCACAGGGCCAGCAGGATCCACAGCCATTCGGAGTGCGCGACCCAGAAGAACGGCCGCCGGTCCAGCAACACGTCCCGCAGCGTGCCGCCGCCGAAGGCGGCCAGGCCGGCCACCAGGCAGACGCCGACCGCATCCAGCCGCTTGCGCGCGGCTTCCAGCAGGCCGGACAGGGCGAAGGCGAGGGTCGCCGCGGCCTCGACGACCGTCAGCAGGATGGAGAGGAAGGGCTGATTCGACATCCATCGATTCTCGCGCGCTCGCGCAGGGCCCCGTTTGCACCCCGTGGACCTCGCACGCATTCTCGTTGAACCGCAGCCTCGGGCTTCGGCCACTGCGCGGCGCGGCCAGCCGTGTCCACGTCCTTGACCAGAGTATTGCTCTGGAGTGATACTCCAACCCATGGATCCAACTCCGACCCGGGAAAAAGTGCTCGACGCCGCCGCGGCCTTGTTTTTGGAGCTCGGCTATTCCGGGACTTCCATGGACCAGGTGCGCCAGGCGGCGGGTGTGAGCAACGGCAGCCTGTACCACCACTTCCCCACCAAGGAGGAACTCGCCGATGCGCTGTACGTGCAGACGCTGCACGACTTCCACGCGGCCTTGCTGGGCGCCATCCGGGGCAATGTCGGAGCCGAGGCGGGCGTGAAGGGTCTCGTGCGCGCCTACGTCGGCTGGGTCGTGAAACACCCGGACCGGGCGGCGCTGCTGCACAAGCTCAAGCGGGGAGGGGACGTGACGGACGCATCGGAGGGCATCAGCGCGGCGAACGCGCAGGCCTTCACCGCCTTGATCGCCTGGACCGAAGCGCAGCGCGCCAACGGCCACATGCGCGACCTGCCGTTCCACCTCTGGATGGCGCTGGTCTTCTCGCCCGCGATGTCGCTCACCGCGCGCTGGGTGAAGGAGGCCCGTCCCTCGGTGCCGCCCAAGGTGCGCGCCGCCCTGGAACACGCGGCCTGGATGGCCGTCGCCCCCTGAACGCGAAGGAGAAATCGATGCACGTCGTCAACGTCCACCACCGGCTGCTGCACGCCAGCCCCGCGCGCGTCAGCGAACTGCTGGCGTCGCTGGGTTCCCCCGACGACGGCCTGTGGCCGCGCAACGGCTGGCCGCGCATGCGCCTGGACGGCCCGGTCGCGCCCGGGGCCGCGGGTGGCCACGGCCCGATCCGGTACCGCGTCGAAGCCTGGCAGCCCGGCCGGCTGGTGCGGTTCCGTTTCGCCGGGATGCGGGGCGTCGACGGCTGGCATGCCTTCGAGATCCTCGACGCGACGCCGCATCACTGCGTGCTGGAACACCGCATGGATGCACGACTGACCGGCATGGCCGGACTGAAGTGGACCTTCCTGATTGGTCCGTTGCACGATGCCTGCGTCGAGGACGCGCTGTCGCAGGCCCAGGCGTCGCTGGGCGAGACACCGCGCGCGGTGTCGTGGTCGCCCGTGGTGCGCCTGTTGATGCGCTGGCTGTCGCGCGGGGGCCGCGGTCGCGGCGGCCGGAAGCCCCATGCCCCCGCCTGACCTGCTCGCGCTGGGCCGCAAAGTGCTGGGGCGGCAGGCCTTCAGCGTGCTGCTGGGCGCGCGGCTCGATGCGTTCGAGGCCGGGTCGGCCCAGCTTTCGCTGGCCCTCGTGCCCGCGTTGCTGCAGCAAGATGGCTTCGTGCATGGCGGCGTGCTTTCCTATCTCGCCGACAACGCGCTCACGTATGCGGGCGGCTCCGTGCTGGGCAAGGTGCTGACCTCGGAATTCAAGATCAACTACCTGCGCCCCGCCGTCGATGCGGAGCGGCTGGTCGCGGTGGCGACCGTCGTCGCCAGCGGCAAGTCGCAGGCGGTGTGCCGTTGCGACGTCTTCCTGGACCGCGCGGGCCGGCGCGAGCTGTGCGCGGCGGCGCAAGGGACCATCCGCAAGGTCGGCTGAGCCGCTGCCCCTTCGTGCGCGGCTAGTGCCGGACGCCCGTGTCGGAGGCGGCTGGCACGCTTCTCATGTCGGATCCTTGCACCGGTACGAAAGACGGGCCACGCGACGGCAAGACCATACTCCACTACAAGCCGCGCCCGCCGTCGCACTCCGCACTGCGGGCTGGCACGAAGGCTGCATGCCAGCCGTCATCTGGAATGCCCGAGGACCCTCCCATGGAACTGCAATCCCACCAATTGACGATGACGGTGCTGATGACGCCGGACACCGCCAACTTCGCCGGCAACGTGCACGGCGGCCACCTGCTGAAATGGCTGGACCAGGTGGCCTATGCCTGTGCCAGCCGCTACGCCGCGAAGTACGTGGTGACGGTCTCCGTCGACCAGGTGACCTTCCGCGAACCGATCTTCGTGGGCGAGCTGGTGACCTTCCTGGCGAGCGTGAATCACGCCGGGACCAGTTCGATGGAGATCGGCATCAAGGTCCTCGCGCAGGACATCCGCAGCCAGGCGGTCCGGCACGTCAACAGCTGCTTCTTCACGATGGTGGCGGTGGACGACGCCCGCAAGCCATCGGCCGTGCCGCCGCTGCGGCCCTCCACGCCCGACGAGAACAGGCGTTACGAAGCGGCGAAGCTGCGCAAGGCCCTGCGCGAGGAAATGCGGACGCGCTTCGAGGAACTGCGGTCCCGCGCCGCCTGAGGCAAGACTCGCCGCGCCTTAGTCGGCTCGGCGCGGCCGCTCTGCGCGCCGATGCAACGCCTTTCGGCGCTATGCCTCGCGCTGCAGGTAGCTCTGGAACACGCCCACGTGCACCAGGGCCGGATCGCACGCATCCGGCCACAGGTCCTGCGCGCGGAAGCGCACGTCGTACGTGGGTTCCTCCTGCGCCTCGATGCCATGGGCATGCGCGTCCGGGAACGGGTAGGCCGGCGACACGCCCACCACGACGCCGCTCTTGCCGCGGATGTAGCCCGGCATGCGCACGTGGCCGGGCACGTGGTCGTCGCGCACGCGAACCCGGTCACCGGGTTCGAAGCGCTCGCGGGCCGCGACGTTCGCGCGCCCCGCAACGCCCGGCGCGGAGAGCGGGAATGCGCCCTGGGCGCGCCGTTCGAGCTCCTCGCGCGTCGCCAGTCCCTTTTCCACGCACAGCGTGGCCAGTCCCGTGAGGGAGCGCTCGTAGTAGCTCGCGGACAGGTAGTGGCGCGGCTCCATGCGCTCGATCGCGTAGCGGTACTCGTCCATGTTGAAGACTCCGCAGCGCACGGCGAAGGCGTACAGGGAATTGGCGCGCACTTCCCACTCGGCGTGGAAGGCGGGGGCGTCCAGGGTGTAGCGCACCTGGCCGAAGCCCTGCTTGCCGCCGAGATCGTGGATTCCGTCCATGGCCGGTCCTTTGCGCTAGAGGCGCGCGACGCCGATCATCGCGTCGCGCGTGACGAGCGATGCGAGCCGGTCTTCGGGCCAGTCGATGCTGGCGGGCGGCTGCAGCGGCAGCACCATGTAGCGCGTGTCGGCCGTCGTGTCCCACACGCGGATCTCGATCTCCGGCGGCAGGTCGAGCCCCATCTCCCGGAGCACCGTCCTGGACTCGCGCACGACGCGCGACCGGTACTCGAAATCCTTGTACCAGTCCGGGGGCAGGCCGATGAGCGTGAACGCGGTGCACGAGCACAGCGAGCAGCAGATGACGTTGTGGACCGTCGCGGTGTTCTCCAGCACGACCAGGTGCCGGTGGTGCTTGGGCATCGGCAGCCCCATCTCGGTCACCGCGGCCCGCCCATCCGCCAGCAGGCGCGCCCGGAAGGCCGGATCGCTCCAGGCCCGCGCAACCACGCGGGCGCCGTTCTGCGGCACCCATTCTTCCTGCGCCAGGTGATCCAGTTCCTGCACGCCGGCGCTGGCGTCCAGTCCCCGCGCGTCGAGCACGGCCTGGATGGCCTGGACGCGATCGTCGATGGCCGCAGTGCGGGTGAAGTGCTGGGCGTTCGCTGCTTCTATGGTGCCTCCGGTGGTGAGGGCGCTCGGCCGGAACGGTTCGTCGCGGGCGCCGCGTGGGATCGCCGGTCGTCTGCCGCAATGCATGCGGGGTAGGAGAAATGTACCGATTTGCTTGAAACGGAATCAAGCCGCGCCCAGGCTGAGCTTCGGCCAGGGCGACACCGCGCGACTGGACGCCTACCCCACCGACTGGAAGCAGGGCGGTCCCTGGGTGATGTGGAAGGGACGCCGTACGCCCACATCATGGTCCCGCTCACCGGGGCGCCCAAGGCATCCGGCAAGAAGTCGGCCGAGAAGAAATAGCGGCAGGGGAGGGGCTCGACCACCGCAGCCCGGCACCACCACGGTCCAGCTGACGGTGTGCGGGCGGGCGCCACGCTCGTGTCGCATTGCTTAAGCGACGCCCCTCAGCCTTGGATATTCCTCAGGTGCCAACGCAGCCTTCATGCATTGGCACTAAGGGACCCATTCGACGAAGTGCACCCCATGGAAGAGGCAACTCGCCTTAGATTGAAGTCCCCTTCCTCCTTTACCTCTTCCGGGAGCTTCCAATGAAACTGAGATCGCTAGGTGCCCTCGTGGCATTCGCAGGAGTGGCGCTGGCCAATGTCGGCCACGCAGCACCTGTGGGAATCGAGCAGAGCATCACCCTGCTCAACCCCGAGAACGCACTGGTCTACAACATCGCGACCAATGGATCCTCGTCGACGAGCACGCAGAGCTTCTATGAGCTCATCGTCGATCCCTCCTGGAGCGGAACGAACACGAAGTTCACCACCTTCTCGACTGAGCCGCTGGGCACCACCGCGTCGTACTCGCTGTTCGCCGACACGAACGGGGCCGTCGGGGCGGGCAACACGGGCGCCTTGCTGCAGGCTTGGTCGCAGACGGACGTGCCGGGCAACAACCTGATCCCGTTCTTCAACTTCCTGCTCACGACCGGCCAGTACGTCCTGCAGATCAACACCCTGCAAGGCCAGATGAACGTGTCGACCAACATCGCCGCCGTGCCGCTGCCCGGCGCCATGTGGCTGTTCGGCTCGGCCCTGCTGGCGTTCCTCGGGGTGTCGGCGCGCCGCAAGCTCTGACCCTGTAGAAAGCCCGGATGCCGGAGGGTCGCATGCGCCAGCTTCGTCCCTCCCGCCCTCCCGGCCGGGTTGTCTCCGGTCCACTGCGGCCCGCCGCGCCGGGCCGGCAGGCCGGACGCAGGCGACTCCACGCACGCCCCCGCTGGCGCGCGGCTTCTCCCGGGCCCGTGCCACGCTCCACCGCTGCCCACGCACGCCAGCCGCGTGCCCATCGGGCTGCCGCGTCGCTCATTCCGAGATGGCTGGATGGATCGCTACGCGCACCGACATCGTGTCTGCGCGATGGCCGCTTCTCCGTGCGGGCTCGCGCCCGCCGGGTTCGTTTCCAAAACACTCTCCGCAGGATCTGCAGCCGCTGACGCGGCCCTGTCGGCCCCGCACGCACAGCCCGATCGCCTGCCGGAAGATCGGCGCCGTCCCATGCGCCACGGTCCAGCTCAGGGCAAGCCCGAGCTTTCCAGTTCGCGAAACTGCCGTGCCGCAAACGCCCACAGCATGCGGGACGCATCGGGGCCGCGCCCGTCGCTGAACCGCTGGTTGGCGGCTCCGCCGCTCCAGGCATGGCCCAGGCGATCGATCTGCACCAGCTGCGCCACGGTGGCGCGCTTGCGCTTGAAGTCGGTCACGGTCATCGGGTAGCGCTGGCCCCGTTGCACCTCGCGCGCAACCGAAGCCCTGGCGCCCGACGCTTCCGCCCAGACCTGCACCGCAGCGTGGGCATTCACCGACGACACCACGCTGTCCTCCCGGCCGTGGATCACCAGCAGCGGCGGCCAGGCCTGCGCCATCGTTTCGGCCGTGGCGTCCAGCGCACGCGGAACGCGCTTTCCGTGCATGGCGCCGATGGCCGACAGCGTGGAATGCGCAGCGCCGGGCGCGATGCCCGAATGCATCATCAGCGCCTTGAAGCGCTCGGGGTGCTGCGTCACCACGAACGCCGCCATGCTGGCACCGGCCGACAGTCCGGCGACGGCGACGCGCTGCCGGTCCGCCGCATACAGCGAGCACACCTGGTCGATGGCGCGCATGATCAGTTCCGCCTCGCCCTGCGCGCGTCCGGAGCGGGTGTCGAACCAGTTCCAGCAACCCTGGGCGTTGGCGTAGCGGTCCTGCTCGGGATAGAGCACCAGGAAGCGATTGCGGGCCGCGGTCCGGTTCATCCGCGTGCTCTCGGCGAAGCTCTTCGCGTCCTGGCCGCAGCCGTGCAGCATCACCAGCAGCGGCAGGCGCTCGCCGGCCTGCAGGTCCGGCGGGCGGTACAGGCGGTACTTGCGGGCGCCTGCGCGCCCGATGGAAATCCCCGCGACCCAGTCGCCCTCGCCACGCGGTGGCTTGCGCGCGGCGGCCGCTGCGACCGTGGCGGAGAGGGCATTGGCGCGCGCACCGGCGCGCAAGGTGGTGCGCACCATGGACACGTAGCTGCGCCCCAGGGCCTTCACCCACGCGTTGGAACGCCTTCGTCTTGGCATCGGCCATTCTGCGCGGGTCGTGCCCGCCGTGGGCTGACGTGGACCTGTCGTGTGTTTTTCCCATGCTGCGGCCCGAAAACGCCGCGCGGGCGGATCCCGGATGAGCTTATGGCGATATGCAAGTGAGAACTCGATCGTTCTCCCGGACGCAGGAGCTCTCCAGAATCGGCCGGTCCATCGCCTCACCGGAGTCGTCATGATCCTTCGCCGTGCCTTCCAGAAGCCCCTGCCGCTGCGTGTGCAGCGCTTGCTGGACCTCACCGCCGCCGCATGGGGGCTGGCGGCACCTCGCCCCCAACCGTGGTCCCGCTGATCGTTCCCGGCTGGCGCGACTCCGGCGCCGGTCACTGGCAATCACTGTGGGCCCGACGCCTGCCCGGCGCGCTGCGCGTGGCGCAGCAGGACTGGATCAATCCCTCGCGCGATGCCTGGGTCTCCACCCTGGCACGCACGATCCTGCAGGCGCCCGCGCCGGTGGTGATCGTGGCGCACAGCCTGGGCTGCATCGCCAGCGTGCACCTGCCGCGCGAAGCTGCGCGACGCGTGCACGCGGCCTTGCTGGTGGCTCCGGCCGATCCCGAGCGCCGTGCGGTGCTGCACGACTTCGCGCCCGTTCCGTGCGAACGGCTGCCCTATCGCAGCATCGTCGTGGCCAGCAGCAACGACCCCTACTGCCCGGCGCGCCTGGCCGGCGCCTATGCCAGGGCCTGGGGCAGCGAGTTCCTGCGCCTGCCCGATGCCGGCCACATCAACGTGGAGTCCGGGCACGGCGAATGGCCGCTGGGGTTCGCATTGCTGCAGTCGCTGCTCGCTTCGAATGTTTCCCCGCTCGCGGCGCTGCACGAATGAATTCACGCCGGCATATGCATCCAAGTTTTTGTTCGTTCACTTCCTGCGGCAGCAGCGCGACAATGCCACGCATGAGTCCTGTTTCCACCTCCCTGCAAATGCGCCCGCGCGCGCGATGTAGCGGCTGAGCGCTTCCGCGCTCCCGCTTTCCCTCCCCGGTCCCTGCATCTTCCCGTCGGCCCCGCGTGGCCGGCCGGGCGCGGCGTCGGCCGCACGAAAGACAAGAAGAAATGATTCAACTGCAAGGCATCACCCAGGCCTACGGTGCGCACGAAGCCCTGCGCGGCGTCGACCTGGAAGTCGCGCCGGGCGAGATCTTCGGCATCATCGGCCGCAGCGGCGCCGGCAAGAGTTCATTGGTGCGCACCATCAACCTGTTGAACCGGCCCAAGGCCGGCAAGGTGATCGTCGGCGGCCGCGAGCTCACCGCACTGCCGCCGTCACAGCTGCGCGAGGCGCGCCGCGACATCGGCCTGATCTTCCAGCACTTCAACCTGCTGTCGTCGCGCACCGTCGCGGGCAACGTGGCGCTGCCGCTGGAGCTCGCCGGCGTCCCGCCCGCGGAGATCCGCCGGCGCGTGCGCGAACTGCTGGACCTGGTGGGCCTGGCCGAACTGCACGACCGCTATCCCTCGCAGATCAGCGGGGGACAGAAGCAGCGCGTGGGCATCGCCCGCGCCCTGGCCAACCGGCCCAAGGTGCTGCTGTCCGACGAGGCGACGTCGGCCCTCGACCCGGAGACCACGCGCTCGATCCTGGGCCTGCTCAAGCAGATCAACCGCGACTTCGGCCTGACCATCGTGCTGATCACGCACCAGATGCAGGTGATCAAGCAGGTGGCCGACCGCGTCGCCGTCATCGAGGCCGGGCGCATCGTGGAGCAGGGCCTCGTCATCGACGTGTTCACCCGGCCGCAGCACGCCACCACCCGCAGCCTGATCGAGGAGATCGTGCCGCAGGCGCTGCCGGACAGCGTGCTGGCCCGCATCCGCGCCTTGATGTCGGACCGCTCGGACCAGGAAGGCCAGCTGCTGCGCCTGGCCTTCGCCGGCATCGGCGCCGACCGGCCGCTGCTGTCCGACGTGATCCGCCGGCACGGCATCGACCTGAGCATCGTGCATGGCCAGGTGGACGAGGTGCAGGGGCAGCCGTTCGGGTCGCTCGCCGTGTTCGCCCGCGGCGCGCGCGAGAAGCTCGATGCGGCGACCGCGCAGCTGCGCGGCGCCGGCGTCTTCGTGGAGGAGGTGGCCCATGTGGGATAACTTCACCCCCGCCATGCTGGAGCTGTTCGCGGGCTCGCTGGGCGAGACGCTGCTGATGGTGGGACTCTCCGGCGTGGCCGGTGCCATCGTGGGCATTCCGCTGGGCGTGCTGCTGCGCCTGACCGACCAGGGCGGCGTGCTGCAGAACACGCACGTCAACCGCGTGGTGGGCGGCGTCGTCAACGCCGTGCGCTCCACGCCCTTCATCATCCTGCTGGTGGCGATCATCCCGTTCACGCGCCTCGTGACGGGGTCCTCCATCGGCACGGCCGCCGCCGTCGTTCCGCTCACCATCGCGGCCGCTCCCTTCATCGCGCGCCTGGTGGAAGCCTCGCTGCGCGAGGTCGACCACGGGCTGGTGGAAGCGGCCCAGGCCATGGGCGCCACGACCCGCCAGATCGTGTTCAAGGTGCTGCTGCCCGAGGCGCTGCCCGGCATCGTGGCCGGCTTCACCATCACGCTGGTCAGCCTCACCGGCTATTCGGCGATGGCCGGCGCCATCGGCGGCGGCGGCCTCGGCGACCTGGGCATCCGCTACGGCTACCAGCGCTTCCTGCCGGAAATCATGCTGGCCGTGGTCGTCGTGCTGGTGGCCTTCGTGCAACTGGTGCAAAGCCTGGGCGACTGGGCGGTGCGCCGCCTCAGCCACAAGTGAATCCCTTTCCCCTTTCCGTTCTTCATCCAAGGAATACAAGCATGAACAAGCGCAAGTTGCTCCAATCCACCCTCGTGCTGGCGCTGGCCGCGGCCGCGAGCGGCGGCCTGCTCGCGCAGGACAAGCCGATCAAGGTCGGCGCGACCGCGGGTCCGCACTCGCAGATCCTGGAGCAGGTGAAGAAGGTTGCCGAACGCGACGGCCTGAAGATCCAGATCGTCGAGTTCACCGACTACATCCAGCCGAACGCCGCGCTCGCCACCGGCGACCTGGACGCCAACAGCTACCAGCACAAGCCCTTCCTGGACCAGCAGGTCAAGGACCGCGGCTACAAGATCACTTCGGTGGGCTACACCGTCAACTTCCCGATCGGCATCTACTCGAAGAAGGTCAAGAGCCTGAAGGACCTGAAGGAAGGGGCGCGCTTCGGCCTCCCGAACGACCCCACCAACGGCGGCCGCGTGCTGCTGGTGCTGCAGGACCAGGGCCTGATCAAGCTGAAGCCGGGCGCGGGCCTCAAGGCAACGCCGTTGGACGTGGTGGAGAACCCGAAGAAGCTGAAGTTCGTCGAGCTGGAAGCCGCGCAGCTGCCGCGCTCGCTGGACGACCTGGACGCTTCCGGCGTCAACACCAACTACGCCATTCCCGCGGGCCTGCATCCGGGCAAGGACGCGATCGCGCAGGAAAGCGCCAAGAGCCCGTACGTCAACCTGATCGCCGTGCGCGAACAGGACAAGGACAAGCCCTGGGTCGCCAAGCTGGTGAAGGCCTACCAGTCGGACGAGGTGCGCAAGTTCGTGCAGACGGAGTTCAAGGGCGCGGTCATTCCGGGGTTCTGAGGCCCTCGGCGGGGGAAAGGCAGCGCGCGCATACAAGGCGGCAACAAACCGGCGTGCGCATGACGCGAGCCGGTTACGCGCGCGCCGGAGACTGCGTCCATGGCCCCAGGGCCAGATGCCAACCCTTCGCGTAGGAGCCCGCCATGCACACCCTGTCCACCACGACCCACCGGACCTTCGATTGGCACCGTCGCGCGTTCGCTGCGGCTGCGCAGTGGTGCGAGCTGCTGCTCGCCGGATGGCGGCGGGCCAGCGAACGCCGCCGGGCCGAGCGGCAGTTCGCCAACCTCGATGCGCACGCCTTGCGCGACCTGGGCCTGCACCGCAGCGAGCTCGGTTCCTGCTGGGCCGAAGCGCACCGGCAGGCGCCGCTCACGCGGCGTCGCGTGCGTGCCGGCGCGTCGGCGTCATGAGCGGCCGCTGCCGCCCTGGGCCGGGTGCGGCGAAGCCTGCCCAGGCGCGCTCGCGTCCGCTGCCCCCCGCCGGGTCGCCAGCAGCGCGCTGAGCTCGGACCGCAGCTGGCGCGTGTCCACCGGCTTGCGCAGAACGCTGGTGACGCCGCCCGCGCGCAGGCCGGCTTCGTCGAGTTCGCCGCCGTGGCCCGTGACCAGCATCACGGGCAGGCCGGGCCGCAGCCGCTGCACCGCCTGCGCGAGCTCGCTCCCGTTCATGCCGGGCATGGTCAGGTCGGTCAGCACGATGTCGGCGTGGTTCGCCGGCTGTTCCAGCCACCGCAGCGCCTGCCCGGGATCCGGCACCAGGGTGACCTCCAGTCCCCACGCCGCCAGCTGCTCCTGCAGGTAGGGGCCGACCTGCGCGTCGTCTTCCACCACCAGCAGCCGCCCGGCCGGCAGGGGCTGCCGGACCCGACCGGAAACGGGGGCGGCCTGCGGCGCGTCCGCATCGCCCTCGGCCACCGGCAGCAGCACCGTGAAGCGCGAGCCGCCGTTCAATGCGGTGTCCACCAGCAGGTGCCCCTGGTGGTCGTGCACGATGCCGTGCACCATCGCCAGCCCCATGCCCGAGCCGCTGCCCGGTGCCTTGGTCGAAAAGAACGGATCGAAGATGCGGTCGAGCACGGTCGGCGCGATGCCCGTGCCGTCGTCCGCCACCTGCAGGGCGACCCAGGGACCCGCGGGGATCGGCAGGCGACACGAAGCGCACAGCCGGGCCGGCTCCGTCGCGCTTTCCAGTCGCACCGTGATGCGACCGACACCCGCCATCGCGTCGCGCGCGTTGATGCACAGGTTGAAGAGGATCTGCTCCAGCTGCACCGGATCCGCCATGACCAGGGTCGGGGCGCCCGAGGCGTCGGCATCGAGCCACTGTGCGTCCAGCGAGATGCTCGAGGGCAGGGTGCTGCGCAGCAGCCGCAGCGTCTGTCGCACCAGCGGCGTGAGTTCGAGCCGGCGCGGATCGCCCTTCTGGCGCCGCGCGAACGCCAGCATCTGCGCGATGAGGTCGCGCGCGCGCTGCGCGGCCAGGTGGGCCTGCCCCAGTTGCCGCACCAGCGCGCCGTCGCCCAGCGAGTCCGCGCGTTCCTGCGCCATCACGACGTAGCCGACGACGCTGGTCAGGATGTTGTTGAAATCGTGCGCGATGCCGCCGGTGAGTTGTCCGACCGCTTCCATCTTCTGGGCCTGGCGCAGCTGCGCCTCCAGCGCGTTGCGCTCGGCCTCCGCGGCGCGCCGCGCGCTGATGTCGCGCAGGTGGCCGACGAAAATGTTGCCCTCGGGCACTTCCGCGACGCTGATCGCCAGTTCGACCGGGAACTCGGTGCCGTCCGCGCGCTGCGCCGTGGTCTCCACCAGCCGGCCGATCATCGGCCCGCGGCGGACGGCATGGAAATTCGCCAGCCCGTGGTCGTGCGCGGCGCGGTGGCGCTCCGGCAGGATCAGTTCGGACAGGCGCCGGCCCAGCGCGTCGGCCCGGCCGTACCCGAACACGCGTTCGGCCGCGGCGTTGAACTCGAGCACCCGCCCCTTCTCGTCGATGGCCACCACGGCGTCGAAGGCCGCTTCGACCGTGGCGCGCAGCCGCGCCTCGCTGCGCTGCAGCTCGCGTTCGCGCTGCCGCCGCTCGCCGATGTCGCGCACCACCGCCAGCGCGTGCGGCCTGTCCTTGTGCATCGCGGGCATGATGCGCAGCTCCGCATCGAAGGTCGTGCCGTCCTCGCGCACGGCGGGCAGCTCCACGTGCACGTTCTCTCCCGCCAGCGCCCGGCCGATCCACTCACGGCGCTTGCGCGCGTGCTCGGGCGAGACGTTGTGCGCGTAGCTGGTGCCGATGGCCTGCTCGCGCGTCAGCCGGTAGAGCGACAGCCCCGCGGGATTCACGTCGACGACGCGGAACTCCCCGTCCCACAGGAACATGCCGTCGGAGGAGGACTCGAAGATGCGGCGGTACTGCTCCTCGCGGGCCTGCAGCTGTTCGGCCGCCAGCTTCCGGTCGGTGATGTCGCGCGCCATCACGAGCAGCAGCCTTCGGCCATCCAGTTCCACCGGCTTCACGTTCACCTCGTCCCAGTGCAGGCTGCCGTCCCGGTTGCGCCGCAGCCATTCGAAACGCGGGCAGCGGCCTTCGCGCGCCAGCGCGAGGTAGCGCTCGGCTTCCGTGCGCGTGTAGGGCGGCTCGCCGCCGCTCAGGTCGTCGGTGGAGAGCGTCTTCATCTCCGCCGCGGTGTAGCCGTAGGACTCGCACGCCTTCTGGTTGACGTCGAGTACCGCGCCGGACTCCCAGTCCAGGATGAAGATGGCGTTCTCGGACGCGTCGAAGATCGTGCGGTAGCCCGCCTGCGATCGGTCGGGCGGCACAGGGTCCGGCGCGGGCAGCGGGGAGGCCATCGCGCCGAGTCTATCGGCGCTCGTGGCGGGGCGCGCGCTGCGCATTCGACGCTGCCGCTTCAATCCTCCAAACGGCTGAGCCAGGAAGGATGTAAGCTCTTGTTCGCGCTGCCCCGCCGAGCTGTGGTCGCGGGACGGAGGTGGAGGAAACTTGGAACTCGCTGTGCCGCTTGAACCGTGCCGGCGGACGCGCAACCGCGCAGCCGGCCACGAGAACATGACGACGAGGAGGCCGATGCATGGGCCTGCTTGACCTGTTGTTCGGGCGCAAGCCGGCGCCCGCGAAGAAGTCCCGCCTGTTCCTGACCTCGCAGGGCAGCACGTCCTTCGAGCCGTCGGACCAGGCGCCGCAGTCGCAGAGCCGCATCCGCAAGGACCTGTTGCGCCTGGTGCTGCGCGACGTGCTGGCACGCACCGGCATCCCGTCCGAATGGCTGACCGCCGAAATGGTGAGCAGCGCGAGCCCCCGGCGTGGCGACGGCATCCATGTCCGCTTCCTGGTGCGGCACTGGTCGCCGCGGCTGCTGGAGCACGGGCCCGCCTTCCAGGAGGAGTTCACCTTCCGCCTCCTGATGCTGGATCCGCGGGCCCAGGACTGGCTGCATGGCTTTTCCTGGCAATTCAGCCTGCCCGATTCCCAGGCCTGCCCCCGCCTGCCACCCCCGGCCTCGTGGAACGGCAAGGTGCTGGTGACCGAACCGACGGAGCGGCTGCAGATCAAGCCGATCGATGTGGTCACCAAGCCGGCGGAAGGCCGGGCGGGAGAACCCAAGGTCCTCGACAAGGTCTCCCAGCGAGTGGCCGAGCAGGGCGCCGAGCTGAAGCGCCGCCGGCAGGGCATCGAACGTTTCGGGGCGCAGCGGTCGTCGTCGCAGCCAGCCGCGAAGTGAACGGCCCCGCAGCGCGCGGGCCAGTGGCGTTCACCCGGCCAGCAGGCCACGATCGCCATCAGCACGAGGGCAATCCCTGACCGGAACCAAGGAATTAGGGCGAAAACTTAGTGCCATCGTCCGCCAACACCACCATACTGCGCGGACAGTAAGAAAAAGAGTTGCGCGGGGCGTCGTGGAATCACTTCAAGGAGAGGGGATCACCATGGCATTGCCCCACACCGTGGACTTCGTCGGCATGGCCCGCTCGAACGAGCTCGAGTCCGACGTCCAGCAGCAGGTCGCCGACCTCCAGAAGACCTGTCCCAGCATGACCGGCTTGCGCGTGACCTTGCACCAGTCGCGCCAGCCGGCCAGTGAGCGCACGGTCGCGGTGCGCGTCGATGCGGCTTTCCAGAACCGGGACCTCGCCGTGCTGCGGCAGCACGACGAGGACGTGCGGGCGGCGCTGGTCGACGCCTTCGACGCGATCACCCGCAGCGCCCAGGCCATGTTGCGCAGGCCCTTCGATTCCCCTGGCGGTTGCCCCACCTGAGGGCATGCAGGGCGCTGTCGCCGCAAGACGCGCCCGTCGCGCGTTCACTTGGCACCGAGCGCGAGCTTCAACGGAACGGGCCCCTTGGCGTCCACCTCGAGCTTTTCGGCTGCGCCGGTGGAAAGGCGTGCAGGCTCGACCCCCGCGTCCTTCAGCGCAGCCAGCACGGCATCGGCGCGCCGCGAGCCCAGCACCGTCATCGCATCGGCCGGCAAGGCCTGCGTTTCGTTCAGGCGCAGCAGCAGCGCGTCGTAGAAAGCGGCGGCGTCGGGCACCTGGGGCTCACCCTGCATCACCTGCCCGAGCCGCTTCCACAGGGGCACCAGCTGTTTCGAGGACGAACTGCCCGCTGTGCTCGCTGCCGCCGTTGGCGGAGGCGCGCTTTCGGCGGCGCGCTTTTGCCGGTCCAGTTCGGCGTCACCGAAGCGGGCGACGTACAGCTCGCGCACGGCCTTGCGGACGTCGCCGTCCCCGAAGTCCACCGGCGGTGGCGCGTCGTCGGGCGCCAGCGGGATGCCGGCCCGGCGTGCCACTTCCAGCCGCACGGCGCGCGCCTTGAGCGCGGCGGGGTCGGCCGGCTCCGCAACCTGCGGCGGCACCGACAGGCTTAGCTGCGGGCGTTTGGCGAGCAACTGCGCCACCTGCTGGAGCTTCTCGCGTTCCGGCGGCAGCAGGCGCGCGCTGCCGGGATCGAAGTGGATGGCCTCCAGCTTCTCGCCACCGACGCCGAGCATCGCGCCCAGCGTCCGGAACGGCGCGGTGACGATCTTGGTGATCAGCGCACCGATCGCCTTCCAGATGATCGCGCCGTAGCTGAACTGCGGGTCGCTCAGGTCGCCCGTCACCGGGAGCCCCAGCTCGATGCGGCCATCCTTGTCCTTGAGAATCGCAATGGCCAGCTGCAGCGGAAGCTTGAGCGCGTCGGGGCTGTCCACCCGTTCGCCCAGCGTGAGGCGGTCGATCACGATCTGGTTCTCGCCCTGCAGCTGCCGGTTGCGCAGCTTGTACTGCAGGTCCAGCGAGATCCTGCCTTCGGCCACCTTGTAGCCGGCGAACTTGGTCGAGTAAGGCGAGGCCGGGACCATGTCGATGTTCTTGAACACGACGTTGACGTCCGTGTTGGCCGTCGGCGCGAACACGTTCAGGTCGCCTCGCGCGCGCACGGTGCCGAACTCGTCGACGCGGCCATCCAGTTCGATCTGGGTGCGCGATGCCGGATCGGTCGACAGGCCCGTGACGACGCCCTGCAGTTCATGGATCCTGGCCGCGAACTGCGGACGCAGGCTCAGGTCGGCGAACTCCAGCTTTGCGTCGTGCAGGCGCACCCGCCGCACGCGAACCGGAAAGCTCGCACTGGCAACGGGCGCGGCGGCCGAAGCAGCAGCCACTGCCGGCACCGCGACGGCTGCGACCGTCGGTTTGGCACCGGCCGAACCGGCCGCGGTCGCCGGCTTGGCACCGGCTGCGGCCGGTGTTACCAGCAAGCGCGCCGCATTGAGGCTGCGGTCGTCCTCGATGATCAACTTGGCATTCAGGCCGTCGACGCGCAGGTCGGGGATGTCGAGAAGGTCGGGAGCCATGCTGGCCGTCAGGCGTTCAGCCGCCACGTTCTTCCAGGCGACGAACACGTCGCCGTCGTCCTCCTTCAGGGTCAGGCCCGCGACGTTCAGCGAGCCGAGGTAACGCAACCCCGCGTCGGCTGATTTCCCCTGGACCGTCGCGAGGCGTCCCTGGGCCGAGACGCTGCCTTGCGCGATCTTCAGCTTCAGCGCCTGGCGCAGCAGCGGCTCGAACGGCACCAGGCTGAATTGCGCGACGCGCAGATCGGCCTGCAGCACGCCGGTGCCCGGCACCACCTGTCCCTGCGCAGCGAGCCGCCCGCCGTCGCCCATCTGCAGGCCGGCCTGGAACGCGAGGGCACGCGTCAGGTCGGTGCCGGCGCCCTCCAGCATGGCTGTGGCATCGGCCACGCGCAGCTTCACGCCGCTGGCCTCGTCGTGCACGTCGGCATGGAATCCGCCCAGCTCCACGCGCCGGACAGTGGCCGTCCAGGGCGCGCCCGGCTCCACCGACGCCACCACGGGTGCGCCGGCGCCGGGCAGCATGTCGACCACGTTGATGCGGCCCGCGCGGTCGCGCGTCACCTGCAGCGTGCCCCCGCGTGCATGGACGCGCGCGACGTCGATGACGTGGGCGCCGAGGTCGATGGCGGCGTCGTCGAATCCCAGCTCGGCGAGCCGCAAGGGCGTGGCGTCGCCCCGCGACAGCGAGATGTCCTGCGCGGCGCCGCTGGCCTGCTCGATCCGGATATCGGGGTTGGGTCCGGCCAGCCGGCCGACCAGCTTCGCCTGCACCCGCAGGTTGCCGGCGGCCACGCGCAGCGGCGGCTGCACGGTTTCGTCCACCGCACTGAGGACGACCTGGTCGAGCGCGATTCGCTGCAGCGCGAAAGTCCATGCTTCCGCGAGTTCGACAACCGCCGGCGGGGGCTCCTTGGGTGCCGCCGCGGCGATGAGCAGGCTGCCCAGGTCCAGCTGGCCCTTGGCATCGCGCAGGACGGCGAGCTTGCCTGCGGTGGCGCGCAGCTCGCCCACCTGCACCTCGCGCGCGGGCCACCCGGCGTTGATGTCCTTCACGTCCAGTTGCGCGAGCGAGGCGAACGCGTCGCTTGCGCCCGCGCGTGCCAGGGCCACGTTGCGCAGTGCCATCTGGCCGTTCGCAAGCCGGGCATCCCACCGGCCCCCTTCGTACGAGAAGCGGTACGGCAAGGTCATCGACACCTGCCCGGCCGTCAGCCTGGCGTGCGTGTACGCCTTCAGGTACACGGCGGGTTCGGGCAACGGAACGTTCTCCAGGGTCAGCTCGCCGCTGCCGCGCATCGGGTTCAGCGTTGCCGTTCCCTTCCAGCGCACGACGCCGCCGCGCGGCGACATGGCGATGAAACTGTGCGAATCGGCCTCGCCGGGCAGGGTGCTGAAGTTCGCCAGCGTGAAGTCGATCGGCGTGAGCACGTTGCCGTAGCCGACGCGCCGGTCCTGGAACTCGACCTTGCCCCGCTCCACGGCCATCCGGTCGATGCTGAGGCGCGGCGGCCCGCTGTGGTCGTCCGGGTCCGGCGGCCATCGGCGGGTCACCGTCTCCAGCAGTTCGGCGACATTGAAGCGCCCGTCCGCGGCGAAGGTGAGGAAGGCCTGCGGATCGGCGAGGCGAACTTCGGCGAAGCTCCAGGCCCTGCGCACGATCGACCGCCATTTCAGTTGCACCGCGAGCTGGCCCGCGGAGAACAGGGGCTCGCCCGAGGCTTCGGCCAACCTCAAGGAGCCGGCCTCGAACCTGAGCGTGAACGGGTTGAAACGGACGTTGTTGACCGAAGCCTGGCGCCCCAGTTCCGCGGCGGTCCAGCGGGGAAGCTGGCGCTCGACCAGGAAGGGCACGCCCCAGAAGCCGAGGGCGGCATACGTCGCCAGCACCGCGGCGATGACGAGCAACCAGCGCACCCAGCGGGCTGACCTGATTTGCGATCTCCAGTCCACTGTCGTTTCCTGAAGGCGCAGGCCGCGAAGTGCTGCCGGCAGCTTCAGCCCAGGGGCTTCGCGACCTTGATGGGATCGACCGCAGGCACCGCGCCGGCCGTTGCGGGATGGGCCGCTGCCATCGCGGCCATGCTCTCCATCGGATAGATGCGCACCGGCCGCGTGGCCACGGGGAAGCCGGCGGCGCCCAGCGTGTCGGCGATGGCCATGTTGGTGTCGAAGTAGACCTGCCAGTAGTGGTCGTTGTGGCAGGAGGGGCGCACCGCGAGCTTGGGCCCGAACTCGTTGAATTCCAGGATTTCGACGACCGGGGCGGGCGCCGTGCTGGTGTTGGCGACCCGGGATACCGCGGCCTTCAGCAGCAGCATCGCCTTGTGGACGTCGGCGCCGCCGGCGAGCTGCGCGGCCAGATCCACCCGCCGGTAGGGATTGGCCGCGTAGTTGCGGATGTCGTTGCCGATCACCTTGCTGTTGCCGATGACGGTCTTCACGTTGTCGGGCGTGTTGATCGTCGTGCCGAACATGCCCAGTTCCAGCACCACACCCTCGGTGCCGCCGATCATCACGTAGTCGCCGACCTGGTAGGGCCGCAGCACCAGCAGGAAGATCCCGGACGCGAAGTTGCCGAGCAGGCCGCTCCAGGCCGCGCCGATGGCCACGCCGACGCCCGCGACCAGCGCGGCGAAGGACGTGGTCTCGACACCGAAGTAGCCGAGGATGGCCACGACCAGGACGATGTTGAGGGCCGCCGTCAGGAAGTTGCCCAGGTACCGCTGCACCGTCGCATCGACCCGCTGGCGGGCCATCGCCGCGCCGATCATGCGGGTCGCCATGCGGATGAGCCAGCGGCCGACGACGAAGACCGCCACCGCGCCGATCGCCTTGAGCCCGAACGCCACGAGCAGCGGCTGCGCCTGTTCGAACCAGCTTGTCACCTTGGACGTGTCCATGTCGGTTTCCCTTTCTGCGGGCTGCGCATGCGTGCGCGGATCACTCTAACGACGCCAGGCACCATTGCGCCTTGACGTGACGCAAGCCGGTGTGCGGATGAATGCACGGTGCGACGTGCTTCGCGCGATCGCGGATGCACGATAGTCCCGGAGCAACGCGCGTGCAAGGTGCGGCAGCGGCACGACCGGAATCGAAATTCGCGCGTTCGCATGGCGCGCGCAAGCGCAGGTCGTCAGCTTGGAACAAGAGAGCCTGCATCGCGAGGCGCGGCGCGGTTCCCATGCCTGAGCTTGGCATCGCTGGAGGCGTTCTGCAGCCGTCCCTGTCCAAACGGGGGATGTTGCTGCAGCTCGCGCAAGACCACACTTGCGGTGTTCCTTCAGAGAAGATTCCATCGGTCTGGCGAACCCGACACGCTCGGGTGCCGAACGAGTCGGTCCGCCTTTTCTGCAGAGCCCTGCCTGTCCGGAGAACCCTGCATGCCTTTCCAAGCCCGCGGCCTCGCACCTGTCCTGTGCAAGAAACTCGATGACTTCATCGCGACGCACGACATGCCGGCGCTGTACCGCAGTTTCGCCTGGGGCAACGACTTGCACGCGGAAGGCTTCCCGGACATCCTGAAGCTCGAGACCGCCTTGCGTGCGAGCGACCAGGGCAGCGGCGTGTCGGCGCAGGATGCGCAGGACGTCGCGCGCTGGGGCGCGCTGCCGGGTTGGCCGCGCGTCAGGCTGGCGGGCAACGCGGCGTCCGCACTGCCACCGCTCACCCTGCGAGATACGGCCGGCAACACGCAAGCCGCCTGTGACGGCAACCCCGAAGCGGTGATGCGCCTGCTGGCCACCAACACGGTGGGAATCGGTCCCGTCTACGACAGCAAGGTGCTGCGCTTCGCCTGTCCGGAGGACTTCGGTGCGATCGACACGTGGGTCGTCCGCGTGTTCGGTCGGGGCGATCCGCTGTTCGCTGCCGAGGGCAAGTGGCTGGCCCTGAAGGTCACGCAGGACCGGGACAAGCGCTGGGCGATCCCCGAGGACCAGCGCGGCTGGCTCGCCGAGTACGCCCACTGGATCCAGGTCCTGCGCCACATCGCGGCGCGCCTCAACGAGATCGGCATCGCCTGCCCGCACCCGCCTTCCTTCGTGCGCGCCGGGCTGCGGCGGTCTGGCGAGTGGTTCTGTGCGGACGTCGAAATGGCGCTGTCGTCGCATGCCCTCGCGCTGCGCGCGACGCGCGACCGGCCCGACGCGCGGCATTCCGAAAGCCTGGCCGGATCCAGCGCGCTCCAGTAGGCAAGGCCGCGTGGCGTGGGGCGAAACCCCTGCGGCCAGGAGATCTTTGGCCGGCGGCGGAACGGCAAAGCGCCTAGGATGAAGCCATGCCGGCCACCTTGCCGAGTCCCGTGCTCGCGGCAGTCCGGTCCGCTGCCGCTCGCCCGCCATGGGCGATGGGCATGGCTGTGCTGGCGGTGCTGGGCGTCGGCGTGCTCGTCTTCCCCGACGGCGTGAAGACGATGGGCCGCGAGCCGGCGCCGTCGCAGGCGGTGCAGGAGTGCATGGAGGCCGCAGGCCTGTTCCATGACGTGCGCTGGGCGGCCGCCTGCAGCGAACTCGCGGACCAGGGGCAGACCGACGGGACCACGGAGTGCGACCTGCCCAATGCGAGGGCGGGGCGGCTCTACGCCATGCTGGGGCAGGCCGAACAGGAATGCATGGCCGACGCGAGGCCGGCGCGCTGACGCTGTCTCCGATGCAGCCTTGCGAGGCAGCGGTCCGGCGGCTTGCGCGCCCATCTCTTCCGTGAGCGGGGTTACTTCCGCGGTTGAGTTGACGGTTCCGTTATCCTGTCACCAGCCATGATTCAAGCCCTCACGCTCGGGTCGTGGTCAGGGGTCGGTCGGGGGTGATAGGGGACCGACCGGCTCCGCCTCGTTGCGCAGCCAACCGTCCGAAGGAACCCGGCGACGCGCTGTCCAGCTGCACGCCCCGGCTCTCCATGCCGATTTCTCGCGCTGCGTCACTTTATTTTTCGCGCCGCCCGGCGCTGCCTGCGAAAGCATCACCGGCTTGCAGGCCGCGCCCGCGCTCAGGACGCAGCGAACGCGACGGCTTTGTCCACAGCCTTCTCCACGGCTTCTGTGCGCAATCGGCCCACGCGCTTGTGGTAAGGCGCGTGGGTCACAGCATTGCCAGCGGCACGGGCCCCTGCGGCGGGGCAAACAGGCGGTCGAGCTCGTCGAGCTGCTCGCGCGACAGCGGATGCGCCAGGGCGCCGGCGTTCTCCTCCAGCCGTTCACGATGGACCGTCTTCGGGATCGCGATCACGCCGTCCTGCGCCAGCAGCCAGCCCAGAGCCGCCTGCGCGGGGGTCATGCCGTGCGTCTTGGCGAAGTCCACGAGCGCTCGTTTGCGCAGCAGCAGGCCCTGGTCGAAGGGCGAGTACGCCATCACCGGAATGGCGTGCTCGCGCAGCCAGGGCAGCAGGTCCCATTCGATGCCGCGTTCGCCAGGGTGGTACAGCAGCTGGTTCACCTGCATCGCGGTGCCGCCGGGGGTGCGCCACAGCTTGCGCGTGAGGTCGAAGTCCAGGTTGCTCACGCCCCAGTGCTGGATCTTGCCCGCGGCTCGCAAGGCCTCGAAGGCTTCCACCGTTTCCGCCAGTGGCACCGTGCCGGCCCAGTGCAGCAGGTACAGGTCGAGCGTGTCCACGCGCAGTCGCCGCAGGCTGGCCTCGCAGGCGCCGCGCATGGCCGCGCGCGACGCGTGGTGCGGATACACCTTGCTCACCAGGAACACCTCGTCGCGCCGGCCCGCGATCGCCTCGCCGACCAGGTCTTCGGACCTGCCGTCCCCGTACATCTCCGCGGTGTCGACCAGCGTGAGGCCGAGGTCGATGCCGCGGCGGATCGTGGCGATCTCTTCCTTGCGTCGCTCGGGGTGGTCCCCCACGTGCCAGGTCCCCTGGCCCAGGGCGGCGACGCGTTCACCCGAGGGCAGCGCGATCAGCTTCATGTCCGCCAGTATGGCGCGGGGAGGGCGCGCGTGGCAGTCCCTCTTTCGGCCAGCCAGCGAAGGCGACGGTGGCTGCGGCCGCTCGCTCAGCGGGAAACGCGGTCGGGCGCAGGAGCAGCTGGTGCCCCGCGCCTCTCGTCGTCACGCGTCAGCAGCTGCCAGCGCTCGGCACCGAGCCACTGGCGGAATGCGACCGCCCCCGCGGGCATGAGCTCGAGGCTTCGGGTCCCGGGCCTGCGCAGCAGCCAGCCGCGCTCCATGCAATGCGCGCAGAGCAAGGTGCCCAGCCTGCCGGCCAGGTGGACGCGTCGCTCGCCCCAATCCAGGCAGGGCCGGCAGGGCGGCCGCTCGCCGTGCGGCTGCAGGGCCGCCTGCAAGCCCAGGCCTTGCAGCGCCTCGCCAGCGCGCTCGGTCACCACGGCCGTTTCGCCCTCGATCCGCACGGCGCCCAGTTCGACCAGCCGGTCGGCGAGTGCGACCGCGAGGCGTCCCGCGAGGTGGTCGTAGCAGGTGCGCGCAAAGCGCAGCGACGCATCGCGCGGTCCTGTCAGGGGCAGCGGCGCGCGGGGCTGCGCCACCGCCAGCTGCAGGATCCCCTCGAGCATCCGCGCCACCTCGGCGGACGCGAGCTGGTGGTAGCGGTGCCGGCCTTGCTGCCGCACCCGCAGCAGGCCGGCCTCCACCAGCAGTGCGAGGTGCCGGCTGGCCGTGGCGGACGCGATGCGCGCGACCGTCGCCAGTTCGGTCGCCGTGAGCGCGCGCCCGTCCATCAGCGCGAGCAGCATGCCGGCGCGCGCGGGTTCGCCCACGAGGCCCCCGATGCGCGCCAGCTGGTTCGTGTTCATGGCGGCAGTGTGCACGAGCCGCGGCGGACGATGCTTCGTTCCCCAGCGAAACGTTTGCGGGATCCCTGGCCGCAGCATGCCGGCATGTTCAAACCGGAGGCGCCATGCGCATCACCTGCTTCATCCGTTACCAGATCGATCCCGCGCAGCAGGAGGCCTTCCGCGCCTATGCGGCCCGCTGGATGCGCATCATCCCGCGCTGCGGCGGGGACCTGCTCGGCTACTTCCTGCCGCACGAGGGCACCAACGACATCGCCTGGGGGCTGGTCGGCTTCGAGAGCCTCGCCGCCTACGAGGCCTATCGCGCGCGGCTGCGCGACGATCCCGAAGGACGTGAAAACTTCGCGTTCGCGCAGCGCGGTGGCTTCATCCTTCGTGAGGAGCGCAGCTTCTGCGAGGTGGTGGCGCCGGCGACAGCGGATGTCCAGGCGTAACAGTGCGCATCATCCCGGGCCGCCGTCCGCATTGACGCGAAAATTGCCTTTCTATGAAGATCATGTATGCGGCGAATGACGGGGCGGGCCCGACGTACGAGGTCGAGTCGGACCGGCAGGGCAACTACACGATACGGCGGGAAGGCAAGGTCCTCAAGCGCGTCTCGTCCGTGACGAACTATGTCGGCAAGCCACGATGGGGCAGCAAGAAGCTGGAACTGGCCGCGATCGACGACGCGAAGGCCGTGATCGACGCGCACCACGCGCAGGAAGCCTGATGCGCCCTCAGTGGCGCTGATGGTGCGCGGGAGGGCTAGCGTCCGGGTGCAGCGTCCACCGCAGGTCGCCCGAGTCGTCCCCCGCATCCGGCACCGCCGCGAAGTGCTGCGCCAGGAAGCCCGACAGGCGAAGGGCGGCCTCGCCTCCGCTGTGCGGCTGCAGGAGTCCGAGCGGTTCCAACTGGGCGTCCTCGGTGGTCGGCACTTCCACCAGCTCCCCTTGCTCCAGCAGCTCGCGGACGAGGCTGTAGGGAACGAAGGCGAGCAGGTCGTGCGCATGCAGCAGCCACCAGCTCATGGCGGGCACATGGGTGATGACGCCGTAGCAGAGCGGTTCGCTGCGCGTGCGTGCCGTCAAGGCGTCGAAGTGGTCCCGCGCGGGTGAACCGGCCGGAGGCAGCAGCCAGACCTGCCGCGACAGCTCGGACCAGCGCGCCCGCTTGCCATTGGCCAGCGGATGGTCCGCCGCGCACACGACGACGAACCGGTCCGGCTGCAGTTCGCGGAAGCCCCATCCCGCGGGCACCACCAGAGGGCGGCGGCAGGCCACCAGATCGACTTCGCCGCGCGCGATGGCGTCCAGCGGATCGTCTTCCTCGGCCTCGCCCAGCTGGACCTGCACCTGCGGATACCGTTCCGCGAAGGCGGGCAGCACCTGCTCCACGAGCCCGTTGGCGTCCGCCCCGGAGGCCAGCACGCGCACCAGGGTCCGGCCGCGCCGGTCGTGGGCGACCAGGTCATCGGCAGCTTCCGTCAGGCCCCACATCACCTGGCGCGCATGCGGCAGCAGGGCGGTGCAGGCCGGGGTCGGAAGGACCCCGGAAGTTCGTTGCTGGAACAGCTTCGTCTGCACGAGGTCCTCGAGTTCGGCGATGGCCTGCGTCACCGACGCAGGCGTGATGCCGACCGCTTCGGCAGTGCCTTGCAGGCTGCCGCACTCCGCCAGCTTCAGCAGCACCTGGACCTGCCGGAACTTGCCGCGCGCAAGCACGCGGTTGAGCAGGAGGGTGGCGGATGGGTTCACGGGGGCGCAGGCGTGCGGAAGACCGCTTCATCTTAGGGGGAAGGAGGCGCGCGGGTGCTCATCCGCAGCGCACTTGCATGAAAGAACTGAAACCCTTCCCCCACACTCTTCACGCAGCGTTCGCATGCGCTGTCCTCGGCCGCAGCGTCTGGACCGTTGAGGGATGGTCCTCACTGCGTGGAGACGCCGATGACCCCGTCCACGACCGCCACGTTCCAGCTGTGCTTCCGGTCCCTGTTCCAGAGCGGCCGCGGCTATGCGTTTCCCTGCGACGGCGACGGACACGTGGACCTGGACGCACTGAGCGACCGCGCCCGCAACAACTACTTCTATGCCCGTGCGATGGTGGGCCGCGAACTCTCCGTGCCGGCCGTGGAGCTGGAGCCGCACTGACCCTCAGGCATCGACCCTCCTCGCCGCCGTGCGGACCAGCGCTTCCGCCTCAGCACCCAGCTTGAAGGCTCGCAGCAGGTTGTCGACGCCGTAGCCCGCCTGCGCCCGCCGGATCGCGGCCGCGAACTCCCCGGCTTCCCGCATCCGCCCAGCCAATGCCAGGCAGACCATCGCGATCGCCTGGATGTGGACGTGCGCATTCGGCCGCGCGGCGGACCGCACGCCCCAGTCGGCGGCCTCCTCGTAGCGGCCCAGGCGGATCAGCGCCAGGGCGCGCGAGGCCAGCATGCCGAACAGCAAGGGGTCCAGCGGGCTCAGCGCGCGCGCGTGGTCGCATTCCACGATGGCCGCCTGAGGATCTCCCGATTGCGCATGCACGAAGCCCAGCGTGTAGTGGCCCAGGGCGAAGTTGGGGCTCAGGTCGATGGCGGTCTGCAGCTCGCGCAGGGCTTCCTGGTGTCCGTCCTTCAGCCACATCGCCCGGCCCAGCGCCCAGTGGGAGGCGGGATCGCGCTCGTCGGCCATCACGCCGTCGGCGGCCGCGCCATAGGCCTGCTCGATCGCGTCGGCGCGCTCGCGCCAGCCCAGGAAGGCATCCTGGAAGTGGGTGAACGACAGCCCCGCCCGCGGGCGCGCGAAGGTGGGGTCGAGGCGGACGGCCGCCTGGAAGAAATGGCGCGCCTGCTCGTTGTCCTCGCGGTTGAAGCGGAACATGTGCCAGAGGCCGCGGTGGTGGGCCTCCCACGCATCGAGCGAATCGGGGTTCTTCAGGATCGCGCGGTTGCGCTCGGCCACCTCGATCTCGTTGGCGATGGAGGTGACGATGCGGTTGCCGATCTCGTCGAGCACCGTGAAGGTGTCGTCCAGCCGCCCGGAAAATTCCTCGGCCCAGGCCACCTGCGCGCTGCGCGTCCCCACCAGCTGCACCGCCACGTGCAGCCGCGCGTCCGGCCCGCGCCGCAGGGACCCGCTGGCGACGTAGTCCACGTCGAGGCGGCGGCCGGCATCCTCCGAGTCGACCCGCCGCTCGGCCAGCGCGAACATCGTGCCTTCGGCGATCACGAACATGCTGCGCAGCTTGGACAGCCGGGTGATGATGTCGTGCGCCATGCCATCGCCCAGGCCGCCGCGCAGCGCCACGCCGGGTGTGCGGTCGGTGAACGGCATGACGGCCAGCGAGGCGCGGCGGGTCGGCGCCGGCGCTGGCGGCAGCGCTGCCGGTGCCGGTGCCGCCGTCTCCGCGACAACGGTCGCCGCGACGGGCACTCCGCCGGCATGGCCTGACTTGGCGGCCCGCCAGGCATGGCCGATGGGCGCCCAGTCTTGCCCCTCGGCCTCGTATTGCCGCGCGGTCGCGGCCAGGTGCTCTTCACCTTCGCGCAGGCGCCCTTGCGACGCCAGCGCCTGCAGCAGACGCACGTGCGCCTGCCGGTCGAAGGGCGCGATCGCGAGCCAGCGCTCCAGTGCAGCCAGCGCCTGGCCGCTGTCGGGCGGCAAGGCCTGGACCCAGTGTTCGAGCACTGCCGCGTGCGCAGCGCGAAAGTGCCGGCGCTCCGCCACCAGCCAGCCGGAAAACGCCGGGCTGCGGGGCAGGTCCAGGCCGTCCAGGAAGTCGCTGGTGCCGAAGCGCGCGGCCAGCGCCTCCAGCCGGTCCGCGGGCAGCGCGGCGATGCCTTGCTGCAGCACCTCGAGCATCTCGCGTGCGTCGACGCTGCAACCGGCCAGGTCGAGCGCCACGCAGTCGCCGCTGGCGATGACGCGGGGCCGTCCCGGCTCGTCGAGCACGCTCCGCAGCTTGCTGAGGCACCACCGCAGTTCGCCCCGCGGGTCGGTGGGCAGGTCCCACAGCAGTTCGCACAGGTGGCTGCGCGTCGTCGGGTGCCGGGCCAGGGCCAGGTAGGCGAGCAGCGCCCGGACCTTGCGCGAGGGCGGCAGCACCTGGGGCAGGCCGTTGCGGTGGACGGCCAGGGGGCCGAGCAGCCGCAGCGCCATCCCGGAAGCCGGCTGCAGGTCTCCTTGCATCTGTGCTCGCATTTCCACGTGAATTTCCACGCCGTCCACCACGAGGCCTTCCACGTCCGCGGCAGACAGTTCGATCGGACGGCCGGACCGCGACCGCAGCGGCCGTCACGATCCCGCCCGGCGGGTCACTCCTTCAACCTCATCCCACGGGAGCCCATGCTCATGACCGCATCGTCCGCCACCCTCGCGCGCCCGGAAGCCGCCGCCGCGCCCGACTTCGCTGCCATCAAGACCCGCCAGAAGGCCACCTGGGCGTCGGGCGACTATGCCGTGGTCGGCACCACCTTGCAAATCGTCGGCGAGACGCTGTGCGAGGCCGCCGACCTGCGTGCCGGCCAGCGCGTGCTGGACGTGGCGGCCGGCAACGGCAACGCCACGCTGGCCGCCGCCCGCCGCTGGTGCGAGGTCACCTCGACCGACTATGTCCCGGCCTTGCTGGAACGCGGGCGCGAGCGCGCGGCGGCCGAGCGCCTGCACGCCATCGACTTCCGCGAAGCCGATGCCGAAGCCCTGCCGTTCGACGACGCGAGCTTCGACGCGGTGCTGTCGACCTTCGGCTGCATGTTCGCGCCGAATCCTCCCCGCGTCGCCGCCGAACTGCTGCGCGTCTGCCGGCCCGGCGGCAAGGTCGCCATGGCCAACTGGACGCCGGAGGGTTTCATCGGCCAGGTGTTCAAGACCGTCGGCAAGTACGCACCGCCGCCGGCCGGCGTCACGTCGCCGGCCTTGTGGGGCGCCCAGAGCCGCATCGACGAGCTGTTCGGTACCGCAGCCGCCGACATCCATGCCGAGAAGCGGCACTTCGTGTTTCGCTACCGCTCGCCCGAGCACATGCTGGAAGTCTTCCGTGGGTACTACGGCCCGATCCTCAAGGCGTTCGGTGCGCTCGACGCCGACGGGCAGCACGCGCTGGCGGAGGATCTGGTGGGGCTGATGAACCGCTTCGACCGCGGTGGCGGCGCCGGCATCGCGGTCGCCAGCGAGTATCTCGAGATCGTGATCACCCGCCGCTGAGGCGGACGCTTCAGGTGCTCGCGCGGCGCCGCGGGTGCTCGCGGAAGAAGCGCAGCATCTGCTGGGTCGCGTCCGGGCCGGCGGGGTCGGTGTAGGAACCCTGCCGGCTGCCGCCCGACCAGGCGTGGCCGCTGCCATGCACCACCCAGTGCTCCGCGAGCACTTCGCCGTCGTGCGAACGGTGGACGCGGCGGGTGTAGTCGCGTCCGCCGTCGGCCTGCTCACGGTGCGCCTGCGGGTCGCGGTCGCCGCGGCCGGCGCTGGCGCGGATCACGTGGTGCCCGTTGTCCGGGTGCACGGTGGCGTCCGCATCGCCGTGGAAGACGATGGTCGGCACGCCTGCCACCGCGGACGCGGCAGCGTCGGCGCCGGAGCGCATCGCCGCCAGCGCGGAAGGCAGGTCCTTCGCGGAACCCGACGCGAGCCCGGAGTGCACGCCGATGGCGGCGAAGAGGTCGGGGTAGGTCTCGCCCAGGATGGCCGCCATCGCACCGCCGGCGGAGAGGCCGGCGACGTACACCCGCGCGGGGTCGATGTCGTGGCGTTCCATGACCTGCCGCGTCATCGCGGCCAGCAGCGCCGGTTCGCCGCGACCGCGCTCCTGGTGGCTGTGCTTGAACCAGTTCCAGCAGCGTTGCGGGTTGGCCTGCTGCGACTGCGCGGGATAGAGCACGAAGCAGCCTTCGGCGCGGGCCGCCTCGTTCATGCGCGTGCCGGCGGCGAAATCGTCCGGGTCCTGGGTGCATCCGTGCAGCATCACCACCAGGGGCAGCGGCCTGCGGCCGGCCTGCGGCGGGACATACAGCTTGTAGTCGCGCTGTGTGCGGCCATCGCCGCAGCGGCCCGCGACGAACGTGCCGTGGGCCGAGGCGACCGGGCCTTGCGGCTCGGCCCGATGCGGCTCGCTGGCCTCATGCGGCTCGGCCGCTGCGCGCGGGAGCGCTTCGGAGGGAATCTCCCTTGCGGCGACGTCGATGGCGATGTCGCCGGGGGCAGGGGGCACGCCGGCGGCGGTGCGCTCCGGCGTCGAACCCTTCAGGGCGGCCTGGATGGCGGCGGTTGCGGCCATCAGGTCGCCGCCGCGCACGAGTCGGGCGGCTTGCTGCATGAGGCTCTTGAAATTGGGGGGCATGGTGGGTCCTCGTTCAGCGGATGCGTTGGCTCAACGCCTTCTTGACCGCGGGGCTGGCGTGCAGGGCGCCCAGCACGGTCAGCGAAGAGATGGTGGCGAGCGCCAGTTCGGGCGTCACGTCGGGGTCGATGGTGGCCAGGCCGAGCACGCGGATGTCGAGCGTTTCGCCCGCCGCCTTGCGCGCCTGCAGGTCCGCCTTCGTCACGTAGAGCACGCCCAGCGACAGCGTCTTGCGTGCGGCCGCCTGGCGCACCGAATCGGCATGCACGGCCAGCAGGTTCCTGGTCGCCGTGCGGATCAGGTCGGTGCGGTTGGCATAAAAGCCTTCCTGCACCAGCAGGTCGATCTGCCCGAGGTCCACGCAGCCCAGGTTGATGGTGACCTTCTCGTCCTGGGGCTTGGGCGCGGAACTCGCGGACTTGGTGCTGGCTCTCGGCATGTGGCCATCTTAGCACCATCCACTTGGATGGTGGAAGACTCCCCTTCGATCGGCCTTTCACGGCCGGGTCACCCCGTGCAGCGCTGCCGAGCGTGATGCGCCGCCCATGCGACGCGCTGTCCCGGGACGGAACCCGGCGATGACCGAGAATCGACCGGTTCCCCCCGAATCGCGGATCCGCTTGACCCTTTCCACCTTCGTCCACTCGCCCGCTGCATCGCCGGCCGCCTCGGCGCCCCTGCTGCACACCCTGGCCAACGGCGTGACCGTGCTGGCGGTGGCCATGCCCCAGCTGGCCAGCGCCAGCGTGGCCGTCTTCATCCGCGCCGGCTCGCGCGACGAAAGCGCCGACAAGGCGGGCGTCAGCCACTTCCTGGAGCACATGGCCTTCAAGGGCACGGCGACGCGCTCGGTGCAGGCGATCAACCTGGCGGCCGAGTCGCTGGGCGCCGACATGAATGCCTACACCGACAAGGACGCGACCTGCTACTACGTCGAGGGGCTGGGCCAGCACGCGCCGCAGATGCTGGCACTGCTGGCGGACATCGTGCTGGAGAGCACCTTCCCGCCGGACGAGATGGAACGCGAGCGCGAGGTGATCCTGCAGGAGTGCACCGAGTACGACGAGGACCCGCAGCAGCTCTCGTACACCTTGCTGGACGAAGCCTTGTGGGGCGAGCACCCCATGGGCCGGCCCATCATCGGCACGGCGGAAACGATCGCCGCGATGACCCGCGAGGACCTGGTCGCGCACGTGAAGAAGCACTACGTTGCCGACCGCATCGTCGTGGCGGCGGCGGGTAACTTCGACGTCGATGCCTTGTTTGCCCAGGCCGGGCGGCTGTTCGCCGGCGTTCCGGGCACCGGTGGCGCCGGCGCTCCCGATGCCCCGCGCCACGTCGGCGCACCGAAGGCGAAGCGCCTGCCCGGCGTCTCCCAGACCTACCTCAACATCGGCTGGCCGGCGCCCAGCCGCCGCCAGCATCCGCACCTGGCGAGCCTGGCGGCGACCCTGTTCGGCGGCGGCATGAGCGCGCCGCTGGTGGATGCCGTGCGGGAACGCCTGGGCCTGGCGTATTCGGTGGGCGCCACGGCCGACGTGGGCGATGTCCACGGCGCGCTGGTGATCGATGCCACCACCACCCCGGACAAGGTGCCTGCTTTCACGCAGGAACTGACGCGGCTGCTGGCTGCCCAGGTCGCATCCGTGTCGGCGACCGACCTGTCGCGCGCAAAGAATCAGCTGTCGGTGTCGCTGGTGCGCACCGTCGAGCGGCCCTTCCGCGTCCTGCAGCGCTGCGTCGAGCAGCTCTGGGCTGCGGGCACCGTGTTCGACGTGCGCGAATCGATCCAGCGCGTGCAGGACCTGGACGCCGCGACCGTGCGCCAGGCGTTCGAGGACATGCTGGCGTTTGCGCCGGCCACGGTCCTGGTGGGTGCGGGCGCCACCGCCAGGAAGGCCCGGGAGCTGCAGGCGCAGCTGCGGACGGGCCAGGTTTGAAACGGCGTCCGAACGCGGCGCCCCAGGACTGTCGTGATGGGTGAGGCGCCGGGGCGGGACAATGCCGGCATGCGCTTCGAGATTCCCGAGCACGAAGTCGAGATCACGGCGATCCGGGCCCAGGGGCCGGGCGGCCAGAACGTCCACAAGGTGTCCAGCGCGGTGCACCTGCGGTTCGACATCCGGGCCTCGTCGCTGCCGGCGCACGTCAAGCACAGGCTGCTGGCGCTCGGCGACCAGCGCATCACCAAGCACGGCGTGATCGTCATCAAGGCGCAGACCGCGCGCAGCCAGGAACAGAACCGGGCTCAGGCGTTGGAGCGGCTGGCGGAGCTGGTGGACGAGGCCTCGCAGACGCAGGCGGTGCGAAAGCCGACCAAGCCCACGTTCGGATCGAAGCAGCGACGGCTGAAGGCCAAGACCCAGCGCGGGCAGGTGAAGGCTTCGCGCGGCAACGAGCCGGTTTAAGGAGGGCTGCGGTCGGCCTGCCTTTCAGGTGTCGGGCCCATGGGGAAACGGCCCGTCACGACCAGATGCTGCGGTGCTTCAGGGCCAGCTCGTGGCGGCGCAGCACGATCTTCGAGACGTCGGGGTGCATCGGGTCGATTTCGCGCAGCGCCCAGCGGTAGAACGCTTCGGCGACGACGAGGTACAGCAGGTTGAGGACTTTCATGGGGCGGGCTCCGGTGTGCGCTCCTGCCTCTGGCGCCGGCCCTTGGGGGACAAGGGGCGGGGGGTCGGTGTGCGAGGGCGCCTGGCACCGTCTCGATCACCGCAGAGGTAGGAACGTCTGGACACATTTTTCCGGAGCCGGCACGAAGACGGTAGGGCTCCATAGTGCCAATGCACGAGGGGATGAAACGCGCAGCTCGCCGCCGGACGGTCGTCGGGAGGGTCGCGATCCCCTCACGGATGGGCTGGCGCGTGGCTCTTCCGGGCTATTGCGCGGCTGCCGGTGCCAGCTCCACGGCGCCGAACCAGTCCGCGCAACCCTCTCACGCCGAGAACACGAGCAGCAGGTTGTTGGCGGGCATGGCGTGCCGCTCGCGCAGCGCGAGTCCGGCGCGCCGGGCTTCTGCTTCGACGTCCTCCCGGCGGCGGATGCCCCAGGCGGGATGGCGTTCCCGCAGGCTCTGGTCGAAAGCCACGTTGCCCGCCGCGGTCGGCACGTCGTCTTCCAGGTAAGGACCGTAGGTGACCAGCAGCCCGCCGGGCACGAGCTGCCGCGCGGCGCCGCGCATCAGTCCGCCGCAGGCCTCCCAGGGGGCGATGTGCAGCATGTTGGCGCAGAAGATCAGGTCGAAGCGTTGGGCAAACGGTGCGGCAGGGGGCGCCGGCCAATCCGCGGCCATCACGTCCAGTTGCACGGGGGCGCGGACGTTGCCCAGCCCGGCAGTGCGCGCGGCGATGGCGGGCAGCATGGCGGGCTCGGCCTCGGTGGGCTGCCAGGTCCAGTCCGGCAGCGCCCCGGCGAAAGCGGCGGCATGCTGGCCGGTCCCGGAGGCGATTTCCAGCGCGATGCCGCGCGGTTGCAGCACGCGCTGCAATACCGCAAGGATCGGTTCCTTGTTGCGCTCGGCCGCGGGACTGTGGGGAAGATCGCTCATCGGTCCGCTGGCGCGGCGCAGCGCCCGGCGGGGCGCGCCGCAGGCCAGGAGCGCATCAGCTCTTCTTGTCCTGCTTGTCCTTCGGCGGCAGCCCGGCCTTGCGGCGGATGTCGCGCTGCACGTGCTTGAAGATGTCCTTCACGCCTTCGCCGGAGCGATCACCGGGCAAGCGCGATTCTTGCCAACCGGTGTCGGGCGGGGTGTCTGGCTTCCTTCCGGTTTTCATGAGCTTGGTCCCCTGCTGGTCCCGAGTGTCCACCTGTTTCCTCGACAGGACCGTAGGAATTTTCAATCATGCGCGCGCCGGCGTCGAGCACCACGAACGGCTTGAGCGTCAGCCCTCGCTCCAGGTGAAGGACACCTTGGCGGCGCCGGTGCCCAGCTGCACGTCCTTGTGCTGCGCCTTGCCGCCGTACGCGGCATCGATCCGGTAGCGCCCCGGCGCCGGAACGTCGAGCAGCATGAGGGGACCCTCGCAAGTTCCCTGCAGCACCACCTTGCCGTCCTGGCCGGTCACCTTCACTTCGACGCCGGCGACGTAGGCACCGCTGGTGCTGGAAAAGGTCACCAGGGCATGGTGGGCGGCGGCCTCGCTCTTGAAGCGGTCCTGTTCGCCCTGGCCCACGCCGCCGCAGGTGAATCCGGCCGGCGCCCGGTCGGGCCGGCCGGAAGCCGTGCCCTGGGCAAAGGCGAGCAGGCCGGCCTGGCACAAAAGGGCACCGATGACGCACCGCTGGATGAAAGTCTGCATGACGAGGTCTCCTGTAGCCCGAGCGTGCGGCCGTCCGCCGTGCCGCGCCGTCAGCGGCGGGGGAGCGATGGGGTAGGAGCCGGCCGATGGCAGCGCAGCGGTCGCCAGCGCGACCGTCGCCGCGCGCGCTATTTCTTCGTCTTCGGCGATGCGCGGGTGCCGCGCCGGGCGGCCTTGGCGGCTTCCCGCGGCAGTGGCCCGCCCGCGCGTTCCAGCCATTGCAGCGTCTCCACGCCGGCCACGAAGCGCCGCAGGTAGTCCGGCGACAGATCGCGCATCAGCGACAGGGCCTGCAGCACCAGCGCGTGCGAATTGAGCGGGCCCGCGTTGGCCGGCTTGCGGACCAGCGCCCGGTCCAGCTGTTCCAGGGACCGGCCACCGGCCCAGGCCCGGCGGAACCCCCGCACGCTCGCCAGTTCGTCGGGATCGTGGCTTTCCCCGGGCAGGGGCGACTGCACCCGCGCTGCGGCGGCCGCGCGGACGTGCGCGTTCAGCTGCCCGAGCGGCGTCGGGGCGGGCCGATCGCGCCGCGCCTGCGGGTCCGGCGCCACCGAAGTGGAGTGCTGTGCCTCCCGGGTCCTGGCCTGTTCCAGCTTCTGCTGCAGGAGCCGGCGGACCGGCTCCGGCAGCGTGGCCATGCGACGTTCCATCGCCTCATGGATGCGCGCGTGCACCGGGCCGACGGATGCGGCGCTGCCGTCGTCCACCGCGGCCGGCGGCTGCGGCTGCAGCGGGCTCTGCACCGGCGCCTGCGCGGGATCACTCACGGGGCGACGCAGTCTTCGCGCCGGCGGCGCCGGCCGCCCTCGGCACGGGGGCCATCTCCACGCGCCGGTTCAGCGCGCGGCCCTTGTCGCTGGCGTTGGACGCCACCGGCTGCTCGGCGCCGAAGGCCGCGGCGAACACCTGCGGCGACGGCATGCCTTCGTCGATCAGCGCACGCGTGACCGTCAGCGCGCGCTGGGCCGACAGTTCCAGGTTGTCGGTGAAGCGGCGGTTGCCGTCGCCGATCGGCTTGTCGTCGGTGAAGCCGCTGACCATCAGCATCTCGTTGCGTTCGCCCAGGTAGACGCGCAGCGGCGGCACCAGGCTTTGCAGCAGCAGGCGGCCTTCCGGGCGCAGCTGGTCCGAGTTCACCGGGAACAGCACGCTGCCGCTGATGCCGATGCGTCCGTCGCTCACCGTGATGCGGCCCGAGGCCAGCGGAATGGCCAGCGCCTTTTCCAGCGCGATGCGGCGCTGCTCCTCGATCCGGCGCTTGTCCATTTCGGACTTCAGGTTCGCCACCAGGTCCATCTGCACGACGAGCACGCCCAGCAGGATCAGCACGAACGCGCCCAGCAGGCCCGCCATCAGGTCCGCGAACACGGTCCAGATGGGCGCGGCGTCGTGCGTGCCCGGTTCGCCGTCGTCCAGTTCCATCATCCGGCGGCCTCTTCCGCGAGGGCGGCGGGCTTGCGCTGCCGGCCCTGGAGTTCGCGCAGGTTCTCGACCAGGCCTTGCTGCGACGCGATGCTCAGGTCGATCACCTCGCGCGCCTGCGCCACGTAGTAGGCGAGCTGTTCGTCGCTGCGCGCGGTGGAGCGTCCCAGCGCCGCCTCGATGCGCTGCAGGCCTTCGATCATCCGGTCGTTGCTGGCCTGGAACTGCTGCACGCCCTGGCCGAAGGCCTCGGCCACGCTGGACAGTTCCACGGCGCCGGCCGCGATGTGCGCCGCCATGTCGGCGGCCTGGTGGCCCTGCGCGTCGAGCGATTCGGTGAAGCGCGCCCCCGCCTGTTCCAGCACCGAGGACGCGGAGGCCACGAGCGCCTCGGTGGCCACGCTCTGGTCCTTGCTGGCCTGGTTCAAGGTCTGCAACAGGGCATTCAGCCGCTCCAGCAATTCGGTGCGTTCCTGCAGCGCGAGGTTGTCGCGCTCCGCCACGCGGCTCATCTCCTCGCGCAGCTGCGTGATCACGCCGGCGGCGGCCTGCGGCACTTCGGCCGCCGTGTTCAGCAGCCGCGTGATCGGCGCTTCCAGCGCGGCGCCCAGCGTCGCGAGATGCTGCGCGACCGAGGCCTGCAGTCCCTCGAGGCGCTGCACCGCGGCGTCGCCGTGCCGTTGTTCCACGTCGCGCAGCGCGGCCAGCTCGGTGCGCCACACGTTCGCGAGATCGTCCATCCGCTGGCCATGCTGCTGCAGCCAGTGCGCCTCCGACTCGCGCCGCACCCGCACCAGTTCCTGCGAGTCGTCCAGCAGCCCCAGCACGCGCTGCAGCGCCTGGCCGCTCTGCGCGCTGGTCTGTTCGGCGGATTGCCGCCACTGGTCCTGCAGTTCGGCGGACAGCGCCTGCAGCGCCTGCGTCCAGGCCTGCAGCCTGTCCCGTTCCGAGAGCACCTGCGCCGATTGCGCGCGCGCGGCGCTGTCGTCGACGCCCTTGAGCAGCGCGGCGCTGCGTTGCTCGAAGGCCCGCGCCAGGCGTTCCTGCAGGCCTTGCGCTTCGCCGACGACCTGGGCCATCGCCCGCTCGACGACCGGCCGGATCGTGTCGCCCGCCGCCTTGGCGCTGCCCGCCAGGCTGTCCTGCAGCGACGCGCCCACGCTGCGCGCGAGTTCGGTGTAGGCCAGCCCGGCTTCGCGCTGGAACTGGTCGTGCCGCTGCAGCAGGTGCTCATCCAGCTGCTGGCTGCGCGCCTCGATGCGTTCCATCATCGCGTGCAGCGCATCGACCACCGGCGGCAGCGCGGCGGCCTGCGCCTGCAGCGCCCGGAAGCTCTCCTGCCGCTGGTGCACCAGAGAGAACGGCTTCAGCAGCGTGGCGATCGCCTGTTCCAGCTGCCGCGCGACGTCCAGCCGCTCGCGCCGCGCGATGGCCGACATCAGCCCCAGCATCGCCGACGCGGCCACACCGGCCACCGAAGTGCCGAAGGACAGGCCCAGCCCGCGCACCGGCTCGGCCAGCGCGCCGCGGATAGCCTGCAGGTCGGTCGAGCCTTCCAGCGCGAACACCGCGCCCTTGAACGTGACCACCATGCCGAGGAAGGTGCCCAGCATGCCCAGCATCACCAGCAGTCCCACCAGGTAAGGCGTCAACGCGGGACCGGGCAGGACGCCGCGCTCGCCCTCGACGCGCGCGCGCACCGCGGTGCGCAGCACGGGCGGCACGCGCTGCAGCCAGTCCTCGAGCGAGGAGGGCGGCTGCGACAGGCCATCCAGTGCCGTGCGCAGGTCCGCGGTGGCTGCCCGGAACTGGCGCAGCTCGAAGGCGCCCAGCAGGTAGGTGGCGAGGATCACGGCGGTGACCGCGAGCGGCAGCCAGCCGCCGGCGGAAAAACCGGCGGTGATCCAGGCCAGCACGGCCACGCCGGCGGCAAAAGCCACGGCAAAGGAGAACTTGGTCATGGTCGCTTCTTCAATTCAGTGCCGAGCGCATCGATGAGGCCGGCCACCGGCTCCAGGCGCAGGTCGAGTTCGGCCAGCAAGGCTTCCTGCCAGTGGCGGGCGAAGGCCCCGTTGCCGTGGTCGTCGTCGGAAAGGTGCGACTGCTCGAAGCGCAGCTTCAGCAGCGCCGCCGCCTTGGGCAGCAGCGCCTGCTCGCGCGGCGCCAGCAGCGGTTCCAGCGTGGCATCCAGGGCCGCCAGCTGCCGCAGCCGCGGCGACATGCGCGAGACGGCCTGGCGCACGTGGCCCCGCAGCGCGCCGATCATCTGTTCCATCTGGCGCTGCAGCTCCAGGTGGCGGCGGTGGTAGGGCGCGTAGCCGGGATCCGTGCCGTCGGCGGCCTCTTCGCCGGACCCCGAGAGCGGATCCTGCGCGATGGCCTTGGCCAGCACCGAGCGCACCTTCCGGAAATCGTCCGCGAGGTCCGGCGTGCGGAGTCCCCGCGCGGCCGCCGCCTTGCCATCCGCCGCGGTGTCCAGGCCGCGGATGGACTGCAGCGACGCCTGCAGGCCGATCGCGTCGAAGGCGTTGACCCACAGGCTCAGGCGCTCGGCAAAGTCCATGGCGCCGGCTTCGTCGTCCACGGGCACTCCGTCGCCGATCAGGCGAACCAGTCTCGAACTGCCGAAAGTGCTGCGCAAGAAACCGTCCTCGGCACCGCAGGTGCCATCCACATCGTCCAGGGAGGGGCGCCGGCGGCCTGGGGGGCGATGTGACCGACTGAAACAGCCGGCGCCCCACTCCCGGATCCCGGGAAGCCGCTGCGCGACCCGTATTAGAAACGATCCGGGCCGGCGATCCTGACAGACGCGGCGAGGCGGCCGGCCGGCCCCTGGCTGGCAGCGGACCCAGTTGCGCCGCGGGTGCGCCGCCGTGTCTTTTTCCCGTGCCCCGGGCGGGTGGTTGCATCGGCCTCCCGCGTACTTAGGTTCCGCTTGCGCCGCCGTGGTGCGAGGGGTATGAAGGAACAAGAGGCGGCTTCGCCGCCAGGAGAGCCCCATGAAATCCCTGCTCCTTCCGCTGGCCTGCTGCGCGCTGCTGGGGGGCTGCGCCTATCCGTACGGCTACGGTTACGGCTACCCCTATTCCTATCCCTACGCCTACCCCGCCACCACGGTCGACCCGAACACCGGGACGACCCAGACCACCCCACCGTCCGCGGATCCCAGCGCCGCGACCTACGTGGTTCCCAATGGCTATGCCTATCCCAACCCCTATCCCTACGGGTATGCCTACGGGTACCCGTATTACGGCTACCCGTACTACGGCTACGGCTACCCGTACTACGGATACTCGCCCCTGTGGTTCTCGGGCAGCTTCCTCTTTTATGGCGGCGGCGGAGGCCACGGCGGCCATGCGCACGGCGGCCATGGCGGCCATGGCGGCCATTGGGGCGGTGGAGGCGGTGGCGGAATGCGAACCGGCGGCGGCGGACGCCGCTGAACGCGGAATCGTGCCGCGCCCCGCGGCCTTCAGCGAGGCGCCGTGCCGAACTCGCTCTTGGCCTTCGCGCAGGCGGGATCCCAGGGCATCATGTTGGTCACCACCACGTTGCCCGGCGACTGCACCTGTCCCACCTGCCAGCTCTCGCCGGGCCGCAGCGGGCGGCTATCGAGCGCGTCGGTCCATGCGCACTTGGCGACGTTGCTTCGGTTGATGAGCGTGGTGCTCATGTAGCCTGCGTAGTCGGTCCAGATTTCCATGGAGACGCCTGGGTGCCGCTCGAACTGGTACGAACGCTGCAGCACCGGCGGATAGACACACCCTGCCAGCATCGCGGCAGTCAGCAGCAGCGCGAGACGGGTGCGGGTGATTGGCATGGACATTCCTTGCAGCCGAGGGCCGGAGCGATCAGGGTAGGAGCCCGTCCGCGCCTTGGCAATGGGACCTGTGGCACCCGGCGCGAGCGGAACGCGACGAGGGATTCTGTTACCCGGGCACGGCGGGGTTAGTTCCCTCGGACTAGTGAACCGCCGCCGCTTTTGGGCTATGGTCGCGACGCCGAGGAGCCTGTCTTGATGCATCAGCCGTTCATTCCGCTTTCCCCCAGCCTGTCGGTCGATGCCCAGCAGATGGCCAGCCTGGGCGGCTCCGTGCAGGAGTCCTATTGCTCGGCGCAACCCTTTCCCTACATCGCGATCGACAACTTCCTGCCGGAGGACCTGCTGGAAGGCGTCGTTGCCGACCTCGCATCGCTGCCGCGTTCGGAGAGCAGCTTCGACCGCAGCCAGGAGCGCCTCAAGAGCTCCTACCCGCCCAACGAACTGCCGGAACGCACCCGCAACCTGTTCTGGTTCTTCAATTCGCGGCCGTTCCTGGCCTTCCTCGAGAACATGACCGGCATCCGCGGCCTGATGGGCGATCCGTATTACGTGGGCGGCGGCATCCACGAGGTGAAGACGGGGGGGCACCTGGACATCCACGCGGACTTCAACCACCTGTCCAAGCTCAACCTGGAACGCCGCCTGAACCTGCTGATCTACCTGAACCGCGATTGGCAGCCGGAATACGGCGGCCAGTTCGAGATCTGGGACAAGGAGATGAAGCACCGCGTGAAGGATTTCGACCCGCTGTTCAACCGCTGCGTGGTCTTCAACACCAGCTCGGACAGCTTCCACGGCAACCCGAACACCGTGCAGCATCCGCAGAACCGCTCGCGCTTCTCGATGGCGCTCTATTACTACACCGCGACCTGGGACGGGACGCGCCGCCAGCACACCACCCACTTCAAGGCCCGGCCCGGCTCGAAGGACCATCAGGACTGGGAAGTGCGGCTGAGCGAAGCCCTCGAAGACGTGACCCCGCCGGTGCTGTTCCGGCTGGGCAAGAAGGTGATCCACCGCTCTCGCAGGCTGCTCGGCTCGGCCCAGTGAAGGACGCCCGGCCCGCGCGAGGCCGCTAACCTGCGTCCTGACCGCGGCGGGCTTGCAGCGTCCCCGCGGGGCATACTCCCCGCATGAGCTCGATCCGTTCCGTGCTCGCCCGCATCGGCCTGTGCCTGGGCGTGGCGATGCTCGCCGCCTGCGCTCAGCTGCCGCCGCTCGAGGGCCGCACGGTCTCCGTCGCCGCCACCGACACCGCCAACACGCGCCTGGGCCGCGGCGTCGAAGAGCTCGTGCGCGCGCACCCGGGGCTGACCGGCGTGCTGCCGCTGCCCGGTGGGCTCGACGCCTTCGCCGCCCGCGCCACGCTGGCGGCGGCCGCCGACCGCACGCTCGACATCCAGTACTACATCTGGCACGACGACCTGTCCGGCGGCCTGCTGTTCGAGGCGCTGCGACACGCGGCCGACCGCGGCGTGCGCGTGCGCCTGCTGCTGGACGACGCCAACACCTCCGGCATGGACGAACGCCTGCGGGCGCTCGACGCGCATCCCAACATCGAGGTGCGACTGTTCAATCCCTTCGCCAACCGGGGGGCCCGGCTGCTGGACTACCTCGGCGACTTCTCGCGCGTGAACCGGCGCATGCACAACAAGTCCTTCACCGCCGACAACCAGGTCGCGGTGGTCGGCGGCCGCAACGTGGGCGACGAGTACTTCGCGGCCGGCACGGCCAGCACGATGTTCATCGACCTCGACGTGCTGGCGGTCGGCGAGGTGGTGGCGTCGGTGTCGCGCGACTTCGACCGCTACTGGGCCAGCGACTCGGCCTATCCCCTGGACAGGCTCGGGCCGCCGCCGCCCGCGTCGGGGCCGATGCGCAAGGCCTACGCGGCCGGGTCGGTGGAGGAGTACCTGCAGGCGATCAAGGAGTCCACCTTCGTGCGCGACCTGATGGCGCGCCAGATGGCCTTCGAGTGGGCGCCGGCCGTGATGATCAGCGACGACCCGGCCAAGGGGCTCGGCCGGGCCGAGGACAGCGGCCTGCTGTGGACGCAGCTGATGCAGGTCGTTCCGCGCGCGAAAGAGGAAGTCATCCTGGTGTCGCCGTACTTCGTGCCGACCGAGCGCGGTGCGGCGATGCTGTCCGACCTGGCGCGCGAAGGCGTGAAGGTGCGCGTGCTCACGAACTCCCTGGAGGCCACCGACGTGCCGGTGGTGCATTCCGGCTACGCGCACTGGCGCGCGCCGCTGCTGGCCGCCGGCGTGGAACTGCACGAGCTCAAGCGCGCCGCGGCACCGCCCGCGCCGCGCGAGCATCGCATGGGCATGGGCATGGGTATGGGTATGGGTATGGGCAGCAGTTCCTCCTCCAGCCTGCATGCGAAGGTGTTCCTGACGGACCGTCGCCGGGTGTTCGTGGGTTCCTTCAATTTCGATCCGCGTTCGGCCCGGCTGAACACCGAGCTGGGTTTCGTGATCGACAGCCCCGCGCTCACGGACGCCGTGGCCCGCAGGATCATGGGGCTCCTGCCGGAACTCACCTACCGGCTGCACCTGCAGGACGGCGCCGTGCAGTGGACGGAGCAGCAGGACGGCGCCGTGGTGGTGTTCGACAGCGATCCCCATACCGGCTGGCTGCTGCGCCTGGGCGTCTCCATCCTGTCGCTGCTGCCGATCGAAGACCAGCTCTGAGCGGGAGGCGGCGGCCGGTGTTGCGTCCTGTTGACGCAACCCGGGAGTGGGGCCTGCCCTTTGCCGCTACCATCCCGCGATGCAACGTCACACCCTGGCTGCCGTCGAGCCGGACGACGCCCCGTCCGCGGACGCGGAGGCGCAGCTGTCCGACGCCTCGGGGCGCAGCGGCGTGCTGCGGCCCCTCGCCATGGCGCTGGGCGTGCTGCTGCTGGGCGTGGTCGTGACCCTGCTGTCCTGGGACGTCACGCGCAACCTCGCGCAGCAGACGGAGGCGCGCCGCTTCGAATACCGCACGATCCGCATCGTGGGGGACCTGCGGCATGCACTGGAGGCCGACGAAGTGCTGCTGCGCTCGGTGGCTGCGCTGTTCAGCGTCGGCGGCGGCATCAGCCGCGCGCAATGGCGCGACTACTTCAACGTGATGGAAAACGGCACGCGCTCGCCGGGCCGCATGTGGCTGGCGTTCGCGCAGCGGGTGCCGGCGGCCGACCTGCAGACCCACGAGCGGCTCGCCCGCGCCGACGGATTGGGCACCTATGGCGTGCGCGCCAACGAGCAGCGGCCGGAATACTTCCCGCTGGCCTACTTCCGCGCCTTCGGCACCCAGGACCGCCGGCCGCTGGGGGTGGACCTGCAGGAGGATCCGGTGGCGCGCGAAGCGATGCTGCGCGCCGTGCAGACGGGCGCCATGGTGATGACCGGCCCGCTGACGCTGTCCTCGCCCAAGGGCCAGGGCGGCCAGGTGTGGGCCCAGATCGTCCCGATCTATGCGGGCGGCGCCGTGCCGCCGACGGCGCACGCGCGGCTCTCGGCGCTCAGCGGCTACCTGGTCGAGGCCTACGACGCCATGCAGCTGGTCCAGTCCGCGCTGGGTCCGGACGCGGCCGTCATCGGCCTGCGGGTGCGCGATGGCCAGGTGCCGGTGTTCATCAGTGCCGACCTGCAGACGTCCGCGGGCGACGAGGAGAAGAAGATCCGGCGCGTCGCTCAGCTGGAGTTCGGGCAGCGGCGCTGGGACCTCGAGTTCGTCGCCATGCCGCGCTTCGACAACAACCTCGGCGCGGACCAGTCCTGGGTGATCCTCACGCTGGGCTTCGTGATCAGCGGCCTCATGGCCGGCCTGCTGGGGCTGCTGGCGGGCCTGCGCGCGCGGGCGCTCAGCCTGGTGGCCCAGCGCACCAGCGCGCTGCGCAGCGCGCTGCAGCAGCATGCGGAGAGCGAGGCGCGGATGCGCGCGGTGTTCGACCACGCGCTCGACGCCATCATCACGATCGACCGGTTCGGCACGCTGCAGACCTTCAATCCCGCGGCGGAGCGGATCTTCGGCTGGCGCGCCGGCGAGGTGATCGGGCGCAACATCAAGATGCTGATGCCCGAGCCGGACCACTCGCAGCACGACGGCTACCTGCGCAACTACCTGGGTGGCGGCGCGCCCAAGATCATCGGCATCGGCCGCCTGGTCACCGGCCTGCGCAAGGACGGCTCGCGCCTGCCGCTGGACCTGGGCGTGAGCGAAATGCCGGTGAACGGCGAACTGTTCTTCTGCGGCGTGCTGCGCGACGTCACCGAGCGCATGGAGCGCGAGGCGGCGGTGCACGCCAGCGAACGCAAGCTGCGGTCGTACATCGAGCAGTCGCTGGACGGCGTGATGGTGGTGGACGACCAGGGCCGCTACCTCGAGGCCAACCCCGCTGCGGCCGACATGCTGCGCTACACCGAGCACGAGCTGCTGCAGATGTCGGTCTCCGACCTGTTGCCGCCGGACGGGCCCGAGCGCGAGGCCGGCCTCGCGCATTTCCGCAAGGTGGCGATGGAGGGGCGCGCCAGCGGCGAGGTGGTGCTGCTCAAGCGCGGCGGCGAGCGCTTCGTGGTGGACATCAACGCGGTGGACCTCGGGGGCGGCCGCTACCTGGGCATCTTCCGCGACGTCACCGAGCGCAAGCGCACCGAGCTGGCGCTGCAGCAGGAGCGCCAGCTGCTGGAGCAGCGCGTGCGGGAACGCACGGCGGTGCTCACCGACACCAACAAGGCGCTGGAGGAGGAGATCGTCGAGCGCCGCCGGATCGAGGCCGAGCTGGTGGCCGCGCGCGAGCAGGCGCTGCAGGCGGCCGAGGCCAAGGCGACCTTCCTGGCCAACATGAGCCACGAGATCCGCACGCCCATGAACGCGGTGATCGGCATGACCGCGCTGCTGGAGGACACCAAGCTGGATGGCGAACAGCTGTCGTACGTGCAGACCATCCACACCAGCGGCGACGCGCTGCTGTCCACCATCAACGACATCCTGGACTTCTCCAAGACCGAGTCGGGCATGCTGGAACTGGAACGGCGGCCGTTCGAGCTGGGCGTGTGCATCGAGGAAGCCTTCGACATGGTCGCGCCGAGGGCGGCCGACAAGGGCATCGACCTGCTGTACGAGCTGATGGACAACGTGCCCCACTGGCTGGTGGGCGACAGCACGCGGCTGCGCCAGGTGCTGGTGAACCTGCTGTCCAACGCGGTCAAGTTCACCGATGTCGGCGAGGTCTGCCTCACGGCGAGCGTGCTCAAGCGGGAGGCCGAGCACGTGCAGCTGCGCTTCGCGGTGCGCGACACGGGCATCGGCATCCCGCCGCAGCACCTGGAGCACCTGTTCAAGGCCTTCTCGCAGGGCGACGCCTCGACCACGCGGCGCTACGGCGGCACTGGCCTGGGCCTGGCGATCAGCGCCCGGCTGGTGCGCCTGATGGGCGGCGACATCCGCGTGGAAAGCGAGGAGCGCAAGGGCTCGGTGTTCTCCTTCACCGTCGAGGCGGGCATTGCCCAGAACGTGCCCACCGCGCAATACCGCTCCGGCAGCGCGCCGGAGCTGGCCGGCCACAAGGTGCTGCTGGTCGACGACAACCCGACCAACCTGCAGATCCTGAAGACGCAGTGCACGCGCTGGGGCATGGAGGTGGCCTGCGCCAACCGGGGCACCCACGCGCTGGCGCTGCTGGAGGCGGAAGGCCCGTTCGACGCCGCGGTGCTGGACCTGCACATGCCCAACATGGACGGCCTGCAGCTGGCCCGCGCGATCAGCGCGCAGAAGGGCGACAGCGCGCCACCGCTCGTGCTGCTGTCCTCCTCGCCCGGCCGCACGCGCGACCAGGGGGCGATGCGCCTGTTCGCCGCGACGCTGTCCAAGCCGGTGAAGCATTCGCGCCTGTTCGCCGTGCTGGACGAGGTGATCCACCATCGCCGCGCCGCGCCCCTGCCGTCGCCGGCGCACATGATCGACCACGCGCTGGCGCAGCGGCTGCCCATGAACATCCTGGTGGTGGAGGACAGCGAGATCAACCGCAAGCTGGCGGTGAACATGCTGCGCAAGTTCGGCTACGCCTGCGAGGTGGCCGAGGACGGCCGGCAGGCAGTGGACATGGTGCGCAACGGCCGCTTCGACCTGGTCTTCATGGACCTGCAGATGCCGGTGATGGACGGCCTGGAAGCCACGCGCCAGATCATCGCGACGCTGCCGGCCGGCCGGCGTCCGCGCATCGTCGCGATGACGGCCAATGCCATGCCGCAGGACCGGCAGCGTTGCCTGGATGCGGGCATGGACGACTACATCGCCAAGCCGATCCTGCCGGTGACGGTGCAGGGACTGATCGAGCGCTGGTCGCCGCAGCAGCGCGGCCGGGCGGCGGCCGACAGCGGCGACGGCCTGCTGGACGAGGGCATCCTGAAGGAACTGGCGGCGCTGGACGATCCCGATGCGCCTTCGATCCTGCGCGGCCTGCTGGGCGACTACCTCAACGAGACCCCGGCGGCCCTCAGCGCCATCAAGCAGCACCTGCAGAACGGCCAGAGCGAGGAGATCGGCCGGCGCGCGCACAAGCTGGCGGGCACCAGCGCGAGCCTGGGCGCCAAGGCGGTGGCGGAGGTCTGCTACCGCATCGAGCATGCGGTGCAGCGCGGCGAGACGGCGCCGCTGCCGCCGCTGGTGGAGGAGCTGGAGATGCGCTTCACGCGCACGCGCGGCGCACTGCAGCGCTACGGTTCGCTCGACCGCACCTGAGCGGGCAACCGGTGATCCGGGAAAGGCCCGGTGCCCACCGCGCCCGGCCTGCGCGAAGATGGAAGCAAATTCCATTTTCGCTCCCAGGAGATCTTCCATGCTCAACCGCCGACGATGGCTGGCCGCGGCCGGCGGCACGGCCGCCGCGCTGTGCCACCTGCCGCTGCGGGCCGAGGACGACAAGGCGCCGATCCGGCTGCTGGTGGGCGCCTCGGCGGGCACCGACTTCACGGCACGGCTGATCGCGGAGAAGCTGCGCGAGGCGCTGGGGCGGCCGGTGGTGGTCCTCAGCAAGCTCGGCGCCGGCCAGCGCGTGGCCCTGAACGAACTGCAGAAGTCGGCGCCCGACGGCCGCACGCTGATGCTGGTGACGAGCGCGCCGTTCTCGATCTACCCACACATCTACCAGAAGCTCGACTACGAACCGCTGAAGGACTTCACGCCGATCGCCGGCGTGTCCTCGTTCGACGTCGGCATCGCCAGCGGTCCCGCCACCGGCGCAACCACGATGCAGCAGCTCGTGCAGTGGATCAAGGCGAACCCGAAGCAGGCGATCTACGGCTCCGCGCCCGGCACCGGCTCGCTGTCGCACTTCGTGGGCATCTCGCTGTCGCTGGCGATCGGCCAGCCGCTCACGCACGTGGCGTACAAGGACAGCCCCGTGGGCCTGCTGGACGTGGTCACCGGCCGCTTGCCGATGATGATGACGGGGCTGTCCGGGATGATCGAGCTGCACAAGGCCGGCAAGCTGCGCGTGATGGCGTCCTCGGGCGGCACGCGTTCGCCGCTGCTGCCCGACGTGCCGACGCTGGTCGAGGCGGGCGTGAACGTCAACACGACCTCCACCGTCGGCATCTTCGGGCCGGCCGGCATGCCGCCGGAAGTGGTGAAGCCGCTCACCGCGGCGATCCTGCAGATCGCCAGCACGCAGGACTATCGCGACAAGCTGGCGCCCTTCAACGTGTTTCCCAAGCCGGCCGCGCCGCAGGAACTGACCGCCATCCTGCAGGGCGAATACCGCCAGTTCGCTGTGCTGGTCAAGGCCAGCGGCTACACCCCCGAATGAAACGAGGAGACCCCCCCTTGAGCGCGCAAGAAACCGGCAGCCTTTCGAGCAATTCCGAGATGATGACCCGCGTCGGCCCGGGCACCGTGATGGGCGACCTGATGCGGCGCTACTGGCTGCCGGCGCTTGCCGCGGGCGAGCTGAAGGCCGACGGCGATCCCGTGCGGCTGCTGCTGCTGGGCGAGAAGCTGCTGGCCTTCCGCGATTCGTCCGGGCGCGTGGGCGTGGTGGACCACCGCTGCCCGCACCGCTGCGCCTCGCTCTTCTTCGGCCGCAACGAGCACGATGGCCTGCGCTGCGTGTACCACGGCTGGAAGTTCGACGTGGAGGGCCATTGCGTCGACATGCCCAACGTGCAGAACGGCGACGCGATCCGCGGCAAGGTGAAGGCGAAGGCGTACAGGACGGCCGAGCGCGCCGGCATCGTCTGGGTCTACATGGGACCGCAGGACGACGTGCCGCCGCTGCCGCTGCTGGAGGCCGCGCTGGTCCCGGAAGGGGAAGCCAACGTGCGCTTCGTGCAGCGCGCCTGCAACTGGCTGCAGGCGCTGGAGGGCGACATCGACACCTCGCACTTCGGCTTCCTGCACGCCGGCCATGCGCAGGCCGAGGACTTCCAGGACGACCACCCGATGCGGCACACCGTGACCAATCGCGCGCCGGAGTACCAGGTGGCCGAGACGCCCTGGGGCACCAGCTACGGCGCCCACCGCGAGGAAGAGGACGGCCGCGTGTCCTGGCGCGTGGCCAACTTCCTGTTCCCGTTCTGGACGCAGGCGCCGAACTCCGACTTCCTCACCAACGTGGGCGTGCGCGCCTGGGTGCCGATGGACGACGAGCACACCATGGTGCTGATGCTCTCGTGGAAGAAGTCGCCCGGCCCCTACACCGGCATGCCGCTGAAGAACGGCAAGCCGATCCCCGGCTTCGCGCCCGCCGTGGACTACCTGCCTCCCGGCACGGACTGGTACGGCCGCTGGCGGCCGCGCGCGCGGGCGGAGAACGACTACGAGATCGACCGCGACGCGCAGCGCCGCAACGAGATCTACACCGGCATCCGCATGGTGTTCATGCAGGACCAGGCGATCACCGAGTCCATGGGCGTGATCACCGACCATGCCTGGGAACACCTGGTGGCGAGCGACCAGATGGTGGCCCGCACCCGACGCCGCGTGCTGAAGGCGGCGCTGGCCCTGCGCCAGGAAGGCACGCCGCCGCCCGGCGTGCGCGATCCGGAAGTGATGTGGGAGGCGCGCAGCGGCTCCTTCCACACGCCCGCGGACGCCGACTGGCAGCAGGCCTACCGCGAGCACCTGGCGGCGGCGGTGCGGGTGCCGCGCTAGGGCCCTGCTAGCGGCCGTAGAAGCGTTCGAGGAAGTCCAGCTGCGGCCGGCGCCAGGCGCCGTCGGCGCGCACCGTGTCGCCCAGCACCTGGTGGTTGTCGTCGGCGGGGCGGTAGGCGTCCCAGCGCGGCAGGCCCGCGCCGTTGGGATCGCCCTGCGCCGCGAAAGCGACCCAGTACCTGCGCATGGTGGCGGACAGCGCCTCGTCCACCGCATCGAAGTCCGGCGCCACGCCCGGCGGCGCGGCGTCCACGTTGCCGAAGGCGTGGGCCATTTCCTCGCCGTGGTGCGGACCGTCGGCCTGGTGCGGCCGGCGCCGCGTGAACAGGTACTTGAAGGTGCGCGGCTCCAGCGGGGCCATGCACTGCGCCAGCAGCCGCGTGCCGTAGTTGAACTGCGTGTCGGCGAACATCTCCGCCACCGCGGAGCGCGCCTCGCCGTCCGTGCGGGCGCGCCAGAGGGCCGCGGCCTCCATCGCCGCCGGGCCGAAGTTGTGCTCCACCTGGCCGCGCCAGGCGGCGAGCGAGTCGACCGGCCAGGCCCGCGTGAGCAGCGTGCCCTCGTCGGCGTTGCTGCCCACGATCAGCGGCATGGCGTGCATGCGGCCGGCCTGGAAGGCGGGGCGCTCGTCCTGCGGCAGCAGCCAGCCGTCGCGGATCGGCCGCAGCACGCGCGGCGTGGTCAGGCCGCGCACGGCGGGATTGAGCAGCGACGTGCGATCGAGCACCTCCCGTGCCGACAGCGCGCGCAGCTCCATGATGCCGGAGCCGAGCTGCAATCCGGCCTGCTCGGCCTCGGCCAGCGTGGCCAGCGGCCGACCGGCGCCGGGGCTGTGCAGGATCGCGCGGTCGAACGCGCCCTTCGCCTGCGGCGACGCCAGCAGCAGCGAAAGCGATGCCGAACCGGCCGACACGCCGAAGGCGGTGATGCGCGATCGGTCGCCGCCGAAGGAATCGATGTTCTCGCGCACCCACGCGAGCGCGGCCAGCTGGTCCAGCAGCCCGTAGTTGCCGGACACGCCCTGCGCCGATTCGCGGCTCAGCGCCGGGTGCGCCAGGAAGCCGAACAGTCCGCTGCGGTAATTGAGCGAGACGACGACGGCGCCCTCGCCGGCCAGGCGCGCACCGTCGCTGCGCTGGTCCGAACCGCTGCCGCCCGTGAAGCCGCCGCCGTGCACCCACACCATCACCGGCAGCGCCGCATCGGCGTCCAGCGAGGGGGTCCAGACGTTCAGGTAGAGGCAATCCTCGTCCTGGCGCGCCGCGCGAAAGCGCGGGTTGACCGCCTGGGGAAAGTCGGGCCCGAAGGCGAGCGCATCGCGCACGCCCTGCCAGCCGGACGCCGGCTGCGGCGGCCGCCAGCGCAGGCCGCCCACGGGAGGCGCCGCGTAGGGGACGCCGAGGAAGCTCGCCACATCGTCGTCCTGCCGGCCGCGCAGCCAGCCCTGGCGCACCTCCACGGTCGCGAATTCGGTGCGGCTCTCGTCGTGCACGGGGGACTCCTGGGACCGGGGCTCAGCGCCGGCCGAGCGATGGGGTGGGCGGCTCCGCCGCGAGGCGGCGGCGCACTTCGGTCGCCAGTTCCACCAGCCGCTTGCCGTTGCGTTCCATGACCGCGGCCGTCTGCGTGGCGACGTTGCCCTGCGAGTTGAAGGCCATCAGCGCGCGGCCATCGCTGTGCACGAAGGGTACGGCCACCGAGTTGGTGGTCTTCTGGAAGCTGCCGGCGGCGATGCAGAAGCCGCGCCGGTCCACCTGTTCCACGGCGTCGTCCAGCTCCTGCTGCAGGGCGGGCCATTCCTTGCGGTAGTGCTCGCGCAGCTCCTCGTACAGCCGCGCGCGCTCCTGCGGCTGCATGGCCGCGATGCAGGCGCGGCCCATGGCCGTGCGGATCAGGGGCACGCGGAAACCCACGCGCTGGCGCCGGTTCGGGTTCGACTCGCCCAGCGCGTATTCCAGGTACAGGACGCTCAGGCCCTCGTGCACGCCCAGGCCCACGTTGGTCTTGCTGCGGCCGGCCAGTTCCTCCATCAGCGGCCGCGCGATGGTGGGCACCGGCATGTTCACCAGGTAGGGATAGGCCAGGCTCACCACGCCCGCGGCCAGCTCGTACTTGCCGAAGTCCGGCAGGTAGCGCAGGTAGCCCAGCTGCGTCAGCGTGTAGGTCAGGCGCGAGACGGTCGGCTTGGGCAAGCCGGTCGCCGCCGCGATCTCCACGTTGCCCAGCAGCTGCCGGTCGAACTGGAAGGTGCGCAGGATCGCGAGCCCGCGCGCCAGTGCGTTGTTGAAGCGGGGATCCTCGTCCTCCGTCCTGATCTGGATGCCTTCGGAATAGTCCGGCAACACCGGCTTGTCCTTGCGGCTGGGTCGCCCCACGTGTCCTCTCCTGTCGTGCGTCCAACCCCGCGAGTCTATCGATGTGGCGTAGCGGTCCATGCTCAAAGGTCCAGGACGAGGAGGGGGTCCTTGCTGCCGGAGCAGCAGACCATCATCACCTTGTTCGCGGCCTTCTCCTCGTCGGAGAGCAGCGAATCGCGGTGGTCGGGGGTGCCGGAAAGCACGCGGGTCTCGCAGCTGCCGCAGATCCCCTGTTCGCAGGAGGCCTGCACCGAAATGCCTTCCTGCCGCAGCGTGTCGAGGATGGTGCAGCCCTGGGCGATGCGGATGCTGCGGCCGCTGCGCGCGAGCTGCACGGTGAAGCCGCCTTCGGCCACCACCGGCGCCGCCGCCGCGAACCGTTCCAGGTGCAGGTGGCCGGAGGGCCGGCCCGCGCCCGCGGCCTCGAAGGCATCGAGCATGGGCGCCGGCCCGCAGCAATACAGGTGCGCCTCCTGCGCGGCGCGCGCGACGATGTCCGCGATCGGCAGCGGCCGGTTGCCGTTCTCCGCGTCCACGTGCAGCTGCAGCTCGGGACCGGACAGCACGTCCACGAACGCGGCTTCCTCGCGCCGGCGCACGCTGTAGTGCACTTCGAAGGAGGCGCCCAGCGCCCGCAACCGCTGAACCATGCAGGCGATCGGCGTCACGCCGATGCCGCCGGCAACCAGCACCGTGTGGCGCGCTTCCTCGTGCAGGGCGAAGTGGTTGCGCGGCCCGCCCAGCTGCAGCACGGTGCCGACCTTCAGCTGCTCGTGCACGTAGCTGGAGCCACCGCGGCTTGCCGGGTCGCGCTTGATGCCGACCACGTAGCAATGCGTCTCCTGCTGCGGATTGCACAGCGAATACTGGCGCACCAGGCCGTTCGGCAGGTGCAGGTCGACGTGGGCGCCGGCCGTGAACGGGGGCAGCGCGCCGCCGTCGACCGCGCGGAACTCGACCAGGTGGATGCCCTCGGCGGCATAGCGGATCGCGGTGAGCCGCGCCCGCAGGGTGGTCAAGGCGGCGGGGCGGTCCATGGTGCTGCTGCTCGCGTCCACCTCAGCTCCAGTCGGCGAAGCACAGGCCGGTTCCGGTGCCCGCGCGCGTGCGATAGGCCGGGATGTATTCGAGGCGGCGCAGCGCCAGGTGCTCCACCGCGCCGGCCATGCAGATCCAGTTGCGGATCTCGGAGCTGCCCGAGTTGAGCTGTTCACGCGGCAGTTCGGCCAGCGCGGCGGCGTTCCTCTCGCGCAGCGCGCGGATCACGCGGCCGTCCAGGTCCGGGTCCACGGTGAAATGGCTGAGCCCGCCGGAGGCCAGCACGCCGATGCGCTGGTTCCCGGGGAAGCTCTCCACCGCGCGCCGCAGCGCCTGGCCCAGGCGATAGCAGCGCCCCGGCGTCGGCTGGTTGGGCGGGTAGTAGGTGTTGAGGAACACCGGCACCACCGGGATCACCAGGCCGGCCAGCAGGCGGTTGTGCACGAAGCCGAAGGCGTGGCCTTCGCCGTAGCCATCGGCCAGGGTGTTGGCGCAGGAGAGATCGAAGTCCTCCATGAGCTGCGCGATCAGGTGCTCCGCCAGCCTGGCGTCCACCGGGTAGTCCCGCGGCTGCTCCGGCTCGAAGTAGCGGGCCGAGGCCTGGCGCGCCCAGTCCGGGCCGGGGTGGCTCGTCAGCGGGACGTTGCGGATCGACTCGCCACGGTAGAGCAGCACCGCCGGCATGTTGGCGTCGTCGTAGAGCTCCTTCTGGTCGTCGCCCACCACGATCAGCGTGTCCAGCCTGGCGTTGCGCACCACGGCGCCCAGCCGCTCGACCTCGGCGAGGGCGCGCTGGTGCTTGTCCGCGAACACTTCCGGGGTGAGCTGCGCGGCCATGTCCGCGGGCGCCAGCCGTTCCAGCTCCTCGTAGCTGACGGGCCGGCCGTCCTTCGTGAGGTGGGGCCGCAGCCGGTCGCGCTCGATGAAGCGCGACCAGTCCGCCACCGGCGCGTTGAGCATGGGCGTGTGGGAGGTGCCGATTCCCAGGACGATTTGGGCCATGTGGTCTTTCGCCCCTTGGGGGCATTGCGGTTGCGGAATTCGAAAAATGGAATTAGATTTTGATTTAGATCAAACCCCGCCGTCAAAGAAAAACCCCATGGAGACCCGCCCGCTGGGCCTGGAAGGCCTGTTCGTCCTCGAGCCCGACGTGAGCTCGGACGCGCACGGCCGCTACAGCTACTACTACAGCGAGCGCGATTTCGCCCTCGCCGGCGCGGCATCGCACTACGTGCAGGAGCACGCATCGCGCTACCCGCTGAGGCACACGGTGCGCGGCCTGCATTTCCAGAGGCCGCCGCACGCGCAGCACAAGGTGGTGCGCGTCGCCAGCGGTCGCATCTGGGACGTGTGCGTGGACGTGCGGCGCGGCTCGCCCACCTACGGCCGGCACGCGGCGGTGGAACTCGCCGCCGGCGACTGGCGCCAGCTGCACGTGCCGCCCGGCTTCGCGCATGGCTTCTGCACGCTCGAGCCGGACACCGAGATTGCCTTTCGCCTCACCGACTACAACGACCGCGACCACGCGGGCGGCCTGCTGTGGAACGACCCGGCGCTGGGCATTGCCTGGCCCTGCGGCGACCAGCCGGCCTGGGTGTTTCCCGCCGACCGGCAGTGGCCGGCGCTGGCAGCGCTCGATTCCCCTTTCCACTGAAGGAGACCAGATGACCACCCGCCGCACCGCCTTGCGCGGTCTCGCCGCCGGCGCAGCCAGCGCGCTCGCCGGCCCGCTCCTGGCGCAGGACGACAAGTCCGCCATCACCGTGCTGGTGGGCGCCGCCTCGTCGATGGACTTCACCGCGCGCCTGGTCGCCGAACAGCTGCGCGAAGCCATGGCGCGGCCCGCCATCGTGCTGAGCAAGCTGGGCGCCGGACAGCGCCTCGCACTGGGCGAATGCAAGCGCGCGGCGCCCGACGGCCGCACGCTCGTGTTCGCCACCAGCGGGCCGTTCTCGGTCTATCCCTTCATCTACAACAAGCTGGACTACGACCCGGTGGCGGACTTCACCCCGATCGCCGGCATCTCGTACTTCGACGTCGCGATCGCCACCGGCCCCATGACCGGCGCCCCCGACTTGAAGCAGCTGATGGAGTGGCAGCGCTCGCAGAAGGACCCGGTGTTCGCCTCCGCGCCGGGCAACGGTTCGCTCTCGCACTTCGTCGGCATCTCCACCAGCCTGGCGACCAAGGTGCCGATGACGCACGTGCCCTACAAGGACAGCGGCGTGGGCATCGTCGACCTCGCGGCGGGCCGGCTGCCCATGCTGATCACGGGCCTGCAGCCGCTGATCGAGATGCACAAGGCCGGCAAGATCAAGCTGCTGGCCGTCTCCGGCGACGTGCGCTCGCCGCTGGTGCCCGAAGTGCCGACGCTTAAGGAAACCGGCGTCAACGTGGTCAGCAGCACCTACACGGGCGTGTTCGGCCCGGCGAAGATGCCGCCGGATCTGGTCAAGCGCCTGCACGATGCCATCACGCCGATGCTGTCCAACCCGGCGGTCAAGGAGAAGCTGGCGCAGCAGGCGATGACGCCCTGGCCCGCCAGCGGCCAGCAATTGGCCGGCCTGCTGGGCGACGAGCGCAAGCGCTTCGAAGCACTGGTCAAGGCCAGCGGCTACCAGCGGGAGGATGCATGATGCGCCGCCGCCTCGCCCTGCAGTCGCTCGCCGCCGGCGGCGCGGCGCTGGCGGCGCCGGCGCTGCTGGCGCAGGAGGACAAGTCGCCGATCACCATCCTGGTAGGGGCTGCATCCTCGATGGACTTCACCGCGCGCCTGGTGGCCGACCAGCTGCACGACGTGCTGGGCCGGCCCGTGGTCGTGGTGAGCAAGCTGGGCGCCGGCGGCCGCGTCGCGCTGAACGAACTCAAGCGCTCGGCGCCCGACGGCCGCACGCTGATGTTCTCGACCAGCAGCCTGTTCGCGATCTATCCGCACATCTACACCCGGCTCGACTACGACCCGATCGCGGACTTCACGCCGATCGCCGGCGTGAGCCTGTTCGACCTGGGCCTGGCCACCGGCCCGATGACCAACGCTGGCGACGTGAAGCAGCTGGTGGCATGGTCCCGGGGCCAGGGCGCGGGCGCGGTGTACGGCGCCGCGCCGGGCGCGGGCTCGTCCTCTCACTTCGCCGGCATCGCGATGGCCCAGTCCACCGGCGTTCCGTTCCAGCCGGTGCATTACAAGGACAGCGGCGTCGGCATCATCGACCTCGCCGCCGGCCGCCTGCCGATGCTGATCACCGGCACCAGCCCGCTGGCGGTGCAGCACAAGGCCGGCAAGATCAGGCTGGTCGCGGTGTCGGGCGAGAAACGCTCGCCGCTCGCGCCCGAAGTGCCGACCTTCAAGGAGCAGGGCTTCGACGTCGTGATCGAGAACTCCGCGGCGCTCTACGGCCCCGCGAAGCTGCCGCGCGACATGGTCGAACGGCTGCATGCCGCGCTGATGCCCATGCTGTCGTCCGCGCCCGTGCTGGAGAAGATGGCGGGGCAGGGCATGGCGCCCCAGCCCATGAACGGGGTCCAGCTCTCGGCCTGGCTGGCCGCGGAACGCAGGCGCTACGAGTCCCTGGCCAAGGCGAGCGGCTACGTGCCGGAGTCGCTGTGAAGAAGGCCGAGGCACTGGCCCTCGCGCAGCGCTTCCAGCAGGCGCGCGTGCAGGCAGGGCCCGAAGGCCGTGCCACGCTGATGGCGCTGCTGCAGCCGCAGGCGCGCTACCTGATGCTGGGCAAGGACGTGAACGGCTCCGACGCCGTGGCCGAGGAGCTGGTGTCGGGCGTCAACGCGCCGCTGTCGCGCCGCCTCGAGTGGGAGGCGCCGCAAGCCGTCGGCGAGCAGGTGCGGCTGCACGGCCGGCGCCAGCCGGGCGGCCGCGACCGCGAGCTGGTGGTGATGCTGTCCTTCGTCGGCGACGCCGTCGCGCTGGTGCAGGAGCAGCGCATGCCCGCGCCGCCCGCGGTGGCGCAGGCCATCGTGCTGCCGGACGACGTCAGGAAGCGCATCGACAACGCGCTGGTCGATCGCAAGCCGATGCTGGTCGCGCACGTGGACGCGCAAGGGCAGCCGGTGCTGAGCTTCCGCGGCTCGGTGCAGGTGCACGCGGACGACCAGCTGGCGCTGTGGGTCCGCAATGCGCAAGGCGGCTTCATCGCGGCCATCCTCGCCAATCCGCGGATCGCGCTGATGTACCGCGACGAAGGCGCCAAGGCGACCTACCAGTTCCAGGGCCGCGCGCGCGTGACCGAGGTCGCGGCCGAGCGCCAGCGCATCTTCGAGCGCGCGCCGCCGATCGAGCGCGCGCACGACTTCGCCATGCTGGGCGCCGCCGTGGTCGTGGACCTTGACCGCGTCGAGGGCTACGCGGGCCTCGGTCCGCACGGCCAGGTCGATGGCATCCGCATGCTGCGCGACCCCGCACCGCACACCCCATCCTGATGGAGCAACGATGAACCCGAAAGACAGCCAAGACCTGACCCATGTCGGACCCGATACCGTCATGGGCAACTTCATGCGGCAGTACTGGATCCCCGCCGCCAAGTCCGGCGAACTGCAGCCCGACGGCACGCCCATGCGCCTGCTGCTGCTGGGAGAAAAGCTGGTCGCCTTCCGTGACTCCAGCGGCCGCGTGGGCGTGATGGACCACCTGTGCCCGCACCGCAATGCCTCGCTGGTGCTGGGCCGCAACGAGGAGGACGGCATCCGCTGCATCTACCACGGCTGGAAGTTCGACGTGAACGGCCAGTGCGTCGACATGCCCAGCGTGCCGGCGCACCAGTGCTTCAAGGAGAAGGTGCAGGCCCGCGCGTACAAGGCCGTCGACCGCAACGGAATCCTGTGGGTCTACATGGGACCGCGCCAGGAGGATCCGCCGCCGCTGCCGATGGTCGAGGCGACGCTGCTGGACGAGAAGGACGTCGACCTGTCCTTCATGATGCGCAGCTGCAACTGGATGCAGGCGCTGGAAGGCGACATCGACACCTCCCACTTCGGCTTCCTGCACGTGGGCCACCTCGATCCCGAGAACGTGCCGGAAGGCCACCCGCTGGAGCACACGGCCGGCGAGCGCGCCCCCGAATACCACGTGCGCGACACCGCCTGGGGCACCACCTACGGGGCTTACCGCAAGGTCAAGCCGGAGACGATGTACTGGCGCTTCGCCAACTACATGTTCCCGTTCTGGACGCAGACGCCGCAGGGCGAGTTCCCGGTCAACATCCAGGCGCGCGCCTGGGTGCCGCTGGACGACCACCACACGATGATGATCTTCTGGCGCCGCCGCACGGGTGGGCCGCGCAACACGGGCGAGCCGCTGAAGGACGGCAAGCCGCTGGCCGGCGCTCGCCCGCAGCCGGACTTCCGGCCGATCGACACCAGCTGGCTGGGCCGCTACCGCGTGGTCGCCGAGGAGTCGAACGACTGGCTGATCGACCGCGAGGCGCAGCGCACGGGCCGCATCTACTCGGGCATCGACCACATCGGCCTGCAGGACCAGGCCGTCACCGAAAGCATGGGCCCGATCACCGACCACTCGCGCGAGCACCTGGGCCCGGGCGACCTGATGATCGCGCGCACGCGCCGCCGCGCCCTGCAGGCGGCACGCGCCTTCGCGGGCGGCGAGGCCGCGCCCGGACTGGACGCGCCCGAGGTGCTGATGGGCGCGCGCAGCGGCTACTTCGAGGTGCCGACGTCGGTGGAATGGCAGCAGGCCTACGCCGACAAGATGCGCGCGGCCGACCGCGTGCTGAAGTCGCGCGGCACCCCCGCGCCGGCGCCGGAAGCCGTGCCGGCGAAATGAGGATCGTCCGCGCGGAGAGCCTGCATGCGGACGGCGGCTATCGCAGCTGTTCCTTCCTCAAGCTCAGCACCGACGAAGGCCTGGTGGGCTGGTCGGAGTACTACGACAGCTTCTCCGGCGCGCGCATCGATCCACTGATCCAGGACTTCGCGAAGTCCGCGATCGGCATGGACCCGCGGCAGGTCGGCCGCCTCAGCGAGACCCTGCTCGCCACCACCCGCCTCGCGGCGGGCGGCCTGGCGCAGCAGGCGATCGCGGCGATCGAGAACGCCTGCCTCGACATCGCTGGCAAGGCGCTCGGCGTGCCCGTCTACGTGCTGCTGGGCGGGCCGTTGCGCCAGCGCGTGCCGGTTTACTGGACGCATTGCGGCAGCTACCGCGTCGGTCCGCGCGCCGCCTTCTACAGCGACGAGCTCGGCTACCCGACTATCCGCACGCTGGACGACCTCGCGGCGGTGGCAAAGGAGGCCGTCGCGCAGGGCTATCGCGCGGTGAAGACCAACCCGGTGTTCTTCGACAAGGAGAAGCCGTACTTCTTCAGCGGCGGCTTCCGCATCGCGCCCGGCTTCCTGGACCGCTCGATCAGCGACCGCCACCTGAACGCGCTGGTGGACCAGATGACGGCGTACCGCGAGGCGGTCGGCCCCGACGTCGGCCTGATGCTGGACCTGAGCTTCAGCCAGCGCACGGAAGGCTACCTGCGCATCGCGCACCGGCTGGAGCCGCTGAACCTCGCGTGGCTCGAGCTGGACATGAATGACCCGCAGGCGCTGGGCTTCATCCGTTCGAACTGCCGCACGCCGATCGCCTCGCTCGAATCGCTGCACGGCATCGCCGAATACCGTCCCTTCCTGCAAGGCCAGGCGGTGGACACCTGCATCATCGATCCCATGTGGAACGGCGTGTGGCAGTCCGCGCGCATCGCCGCCTTCGCCGATGCCTACGAGACGACCATGGCGCCGCACAACCCGGTAGGCGAACTGGGCACGCTGATGAGCCTGCACCTGAGCGCCGCGGCGACCAACCTGCGGACCATGGAGCTGCGGGTCGACGAGGCGCCATGGACCCGCGAGTACCTGACGCATCCGCCCGTGGTGGAGAACGGCGACCTGCTGGTGCCGGACCGTCCGGGCTGGGGCACCGACATCGACGAAGAAGCCGTGCGCGCGCGTCCGCCGCGCGGCCGCTGAAGGAGTTCCGCTTGCGCATCGTCTACTGGGCCCGGCTGCAGCTGGCCCGCAAGGAAATCATCGCCGCGCTCGACGCCATGCCCGGCGTCGAACTGCAGGTCACCGCCAACCTGCAGGAGACGCTTGCCGCACTGCCCGGCGCCGCCGGCCTGGTGCTGGTGCACGGGCCGCAGGAGGAAGCGCAGCAAGTCTTCGCGGCGTTGCGCGCGCCCGCTAACACCGTCAAGTGGATGCACTTCATCTCCGCCGGCCGAGAGGGCTACGAGGAGCTCGGCTGGCCGCCCGGCATCGTCGTGAGCTATGCCGGCGGCGGCGTCGCGCCAGCGGTGGCCGAGCACGCCATGGCCCTGATGCTGGCGCTGGGCCGGCGTGTTCCCGACATGGTGCGGACGGTGATGGCCCGCCGCGCCTGGGACCGCACCCTGCTCGCTCCGCAGGCCCGCTCCCTGGAGGGCGGCACGCTGGTGATCGTCGGCTACGGCCACATCGGCCGCGAGCTCGCCAGGCGCGCACGCGCCTTCGACATGCGCATCGTGACGGTGGCGCGCTCGCCGCAGCGCGACGCGCTGGTGGACGAAGCGCTGCCGCTGGCCTCGCTGCACCAGGCGCTGGCGCAGGCCGACGTCGTGGTCGTGGCGATCGCGCTCACGCCGGAGACCACGCACCTGCTGGGCGATGCGGAGTTCGCCGCCTGCCGGCCCGGCGCCTTCATCGTGAACGTGGCGCGCGGCCCGGTGCTGGACCAGCCGGCGCTGGTGCGCGCGCTGCACGCCGGCCGCATCGGTGGCGCGGCGGTGGACGTGAGCGACCCCGAGCCGCTGCCGGCCGACGATCCGCTGTGGAGCGCACCCAACGTGCTCATTTCGCCGCACTTCGCCGGCTCGGGCAGCCCGCGCAGCGTGCAGCGGCTGGCGCAGGGCGTGGCCGACAACCTGCGGCGGCTGATGGCGGGCGAGCCGCTGCAGCACGTCGTCTCGCAGCAGAACGGGGAGCTTCCTTGATCACGCGACGCACGACCCTCAAGACCCTCGCTGCCGGCGCGGCGCTGGCCGTCCCCGTGCTGCGGGCGCAGACGGTGGTGCGCCAGCTCACCATCGTGGTGGCGTTTCCCGCGGGCGGCGCCACCGACGCCGTGGCGCGCCTGGTGGCCGAAGGCCTGCGCGGCCGCTACGCCGAGACGGTGATCGTCGACAACCGCGTCGGCGGCAACGGCCGCATCGGTGCCGTGCACGTGAAGAACGGTCCCGCGGACGGCAGCCTGATGCTGTTCACGCCGGCGTTCCCGCTGGCGATCTTTCCGCACATCTACCGCACGCTGCCCTACGACGCCCTGCAGGATTTCGTGCCGGTGGCGACCACGGGCAAGGGTGCGTTCGCGCTGTCGGTGGGCCCTGCGGTTCCGGCCAGCGTGCGCACGGTGGCGGACTTCATCGCCTGGTGCAAGGCGAATCCCGACAACGCGACCTTCGGCGCACCAGCGGGCGGCGGCCAGCACTTCGCCGGCGTGCAGTTCGCGCGGCTCGCGGGCGTGCCGCTGCGGATGGTGCCGTACAAGGGCGGCGCGCCCTCCGTGATCGATGTGCTCGGCGGCCACATCGCCGCCGTCGTGACGCCGCTGCCGGAGGTGATCCAGCAGGTGAAGGAGGGCAAGCTGCGCATGCTCGCGACAACCACCACGCAGCGCACGCGCTTCACGCCGGAGGTGCCGACGTTGCGCGAGCTGGGTTACGAGGTGGTGTTCCAGGACTGGTCGGGTCTGGTGGCGCCGGCCCGCACGCCGCGCGAGGTGGTTGCGCGCGCCAATGCGGCGGTGGCCGATGTGATCCGTTCACCCGTCGGCGCCGCGGCCATGGTCAACCTCGGAGCGGAGGCCGATCTGCATTCGCCGGAGGAATTCGCCGCGCTGTACCGAAGCACCTGGGAGCGCTATCGGGATGTGGTAAGGAGCACCGGTTTCACGGCCGAAGATTGAGCGCCGCGCGCGCTTTTCCTAGCACATCCCGATGACAGCGCTCCCCACAGCTTCCGTGGAGAACACTGTGGACAAGCGTGTGGAGCATCGCGGCAGGGTGCGCCGGCCCTGGGCTGCCAGCCGGTGCTGCTTGCGTAGGCAGGCGCTTTCGGAAGATTGACGGCGGCGCACTTTGTGACGCCGACACAACGCGTCAGGCGGGCGTCCCGCCGCTCGACGGTGCCGGAACCGGCGGCCGCACCAGGGGCCGCAGCGCCCACAAACCCAGCACCGGGCCCACCGCCAGGAAGGGCAGCAGCGCGTCCAGCGGCAGCGCCTGGGTCAGCCGCACGAACAGTTCGATGCTTGCCACCGAAATCGCGAAGCCGATGCAGTTGGTGAAGGTGAGCACGCTGCCGACCACGGCCGGCGGCGCATTGCGCGCGGTGAGCGCGGAGAACTGCGGCGAGTCGCCGGCGACGGTCGTGCCCCACAACAGCAGCCAGGCGACGAACAGCGGCAGGGGTGCCGCGAGCAGCCACGGCGACGCGAGGCAACAGAGGCAACTGGTGGCGAGCTGCCACTGCGCGACGCCTGCGCTGCCGAAGCGCCGCGCGAGCAGTCCCCCGCCCGCGCAGCCGAGCGCGCCGGCGGCGATGGACCAGAACGCGAGGAGGCTCACGTCCTGTGCAGCGAAGCGCGTGGCGATGATCACGGGCAGCAGCGCGTAGAGCGTGTACAGCTCCCACATGTGGCCGAAGTAGCCGAACACCGAGGCCCGCAGTCGCGGTTCGGACCAGATCGCGGCGAGCGCGCGTGGCCGGATCGGAACGCCGCTGCCGGGGCGCAGCGAAGGCACCAGCCATGCGGTGGCCACGCCGCCCGCGGTCGCCAGCAGCGACACCGCGAGCACCACCACCTGCCAAGGCAGCAGGCCACCGACGGAAGGAAGGCCAGCACCGGTGCCGACCAGCGCGCGCAGTCCGTGCGGCAGCGCGGTGCCCACCACAAGAGCGCCGATCAGCACGCCCAGCGCCGCGCCCAGTCCCTCGCGGTACCAGCTGGCGGCGATCTTCATTCCCACCGGGTAGATGCCCGCCAGCAGGAAGCCGACAGCGAAGCGCAGCGCCAGCAGCGTGCGGTACTGGCCGTCCAGCAGCGCGATGGCCGCGTTGCACAGGGCCGCGAGCACGCAGCACGCGAGGAACACCCGTGTGGGCCGGAAGCGGTCCGCCAGCATCAGCAGCGCGAACACCAGCGTGCCGGCGACGAAGCCGGCCTGCACGGCGGAGGTAAGCGACGCGAGCGCGGTGGGCGGCAGCGCCCAGGCCTGCTGCAGGTCCGGCAGCACCGCGTTGACGGCGAACCACAGCGAGGTGCCCGCGAACTGCGAGAGCACGATCACCGGGAGGATGCGGCGCGGCACGGCGGTCGTCATGGGCGCGAGCATACGCGGCGGCGGCGGCGCTGCCTAAAACAAGGTCCTTCAACAGTGTGGGAAACAGATCTCTCCCTGGTCCGCTCAGCGCAACTGCCTGCGTGGCGTGCGCTCTGCTCCCTAGGGGCCACGCCGTGCACGGCGGGGTCGCGGGACGATGGCTACGGCGTCGGGGGTGCAACGTCGCGCACGGCCGGGTCACGGGGCGATGGCTACGGCGTTCGGCGCGCCCGCTGCGCAGTCGCTACCGAATGCCCCGCGCTGGACGGCCTTGCGGCCCGGGCAACATGGCGGTGCATTGGTGCCTGTGTGGGCCGCAAGGCCATCCACCGCGGGCGCCTGTGCTTTATTCGCCCCGTGACCCGGCCGTGCGCGACGTTGTGGGAACGGTGGTGGTGTTCGATCCGTGATGCACCAACGCCCTGCCTGCAAAGCTGCGCGTGGGCGGGCTGCGGCGCGAATAAAGCCCAGGCGCCTGCGGTGGGTGACTCCGCGACCCACGACGGCTGTGGATCACTGATTGCGCCAATGGGTCGCGGGGTCGCCCAGCGCAGGGAATTCGGTAGCACCGCGCAGCGGCGCGCCGAACGCCGTAGCCATCGCGCCGCAGCCCGCCCACGCGCAGCTTTGCCGCCCCGACGCTTGGCGATGCTCAGCCGGCTCCTCACTCCACTTTGACAGTCCGCAGTCGCAGCGCGTTGGCGATGACGCTGACGGACGACAGCGCCATGGCGGCGGCCGCGACCACGGGTGACAGCAGCAACCCGAAGAACGGATAGAGCACGCCGGCCGCAAGGGGGATGCCGGCCACGTTGTAGACGAAGGACAGGAACAGGTTCTCCCGGATGTTGCGCATGGTCTTCTGCGACAGCTTCCTGGCGCGCACGATGCCCATCAGGTCGCCCTTGAGCAGGGTGATCCCCGAGCTCTCCATCGCGACGTCGGTCCCCGTCCCCATGGCGATGCCAACCTCCGCCGCCGCCAGCGCGGGCGCATCGTTGACCCCATCACCGGCCATCGCGACCACGCGGCCTTCGCCACGGAGACGCTGGACGATCGCTGCCTTGTCTTCCGGAAAGACTTCGGCCACCACTTCATCGATCCCGAGTTCCTTGGCGACTGCGTTCGCGGTGGTCTTGCCGTCGCCGGTCAGCATCACGATGCGCACGCCGGCTTCCCGAAGAGCCTTGAGCGCCTGCGGCGTCGTGGCCTTGATCGGGTCGGCGATGGCCACGAAGCCTGCCAGCTTCCCGCCGATGGCGACGAAGATCACTGTGGCGGACTTGGCCCGCTGGGTTTCCGCGGTGGCCTGGAGGGGCGCTACGTCGATGCCTCGCTCGGCAAGGAACTTGGCGGCGCCGCTCACCAGTTCGGCGCCCGCGACCTTGCCGAGGACGCCCTTGCCGACGGGTGAGTCGAAATCGGTCACCTCGGACAACGCCAGCTTGCGCTCCTGCGCCGCCGCGACGACAGCCATTGCCAAGGGGTGCTCGCTCGCCCGCTCGACACTGGCCAGCTTCTGCAGAACCTCCTCCGGCTGAAAACCCGGGGCGGCCTCGACGTGCACGACCTTCGGACGGCCTTCGGTGAGCGTCCCCGTCTTGTCGACCACCAGCGTGTCGACCTTCTCCATCCGCTCCAGGGCCTCCGCGTCGCGGATCAGCACGCCGTGCTGGGCCCCACGACCCACGCCCACCATGATGGACATGGGGGTGGCCAGGCCCAGCGCACAGGGGCAGGCGATGATGAGGACCGCCACTGCGTTGATCAGTGCGTAGGAGAAGGCAGGGCTCGGACCCCACAGCAGCCAGGCGGCGAATGTCAACACGGCCACCGCGATCACGACCGGCACGAACCAGCCGGCCACCTGGTCGGCCATGCGCTGGATGGGCGCGCGGCTGCGTTGCGCTGCGGCGACCATGTGGACGATCTGCGAGAGCAGGGTGTCCGCGCCCACCTTCTCCGCGCGCATGACGAACCCGCCCGTCTGGTTCATGGTGCCGGCGGTGACCTTCGCGCCCGGCGCCTTGGTCACCGGCATCGGCTCTCCCGTCACCATGGACTCGTCGACCGTGCCCTTGCCTTCGGTCAGCTCGCCGTCCACGGGCACCTTCTCGCCGGGCCGGACGCGCAGCAGCTCGCCGACCTGCAGGGTGTCGATCTGCACCGTCTCGTCGGTCCCGTCCGCACGCACGCGCACCGCGGTTTTCGGCGTGAGGTCCAGCAGTGCCTTGATGGCACCGGAAGTCTTTTCGCGCGCGCGCAGCTCCAGCACTTGGCCCAGGAGGACCAGCACCGTGATGACTGCAGCGGCTTCGAAGTAGATGGCCACTGCGCCGCCGTGGCCTCGCAGCTCCTGTGGGAACAGTCCGGGCGCCAGGGCGCCGACCATGCTGTACAGCCAGGCAGCGCCGGTCCCCAGGGCGATGAGGGTGAACATGTTGAGGCTGCGGTTCTTCACGGAGGCCCAACCGCGCGTGAAGAACGGCCAGCCAGCCCAGAGGACCACCGGCGTCCCCAGCACCATCTGGATCCAGTTGGAGGTCTGCGGCTCGACGAGATGGCCAATGTCGAACAGGTGTCCGCCCATTTCCAGGAAGAGCACCGGAACGCTCAGGACCAGTCCGATCCAGAAACGGCGCGTCATGTCCCGCAGCTCCGGGCTCTCTCCCGTCTCTCCCGTGGCGATCACGGGCTCCAGCGCCATGCCGCAGATGGGACAGTTCCCGGGCCCCATCTGGCGCACCTGGGGATGCATCGGGCATGTGTATTCGACCTCCTTGCCGGCCTTTGCGGCGCCGCTCGGCGCTGCCGGTGCCGGGGCCGCGTGGACGTGATGCGCATGGCCGTGATCGCCATGGGCGGAGGCGTTGCCAACGGGTTGCAGGAACATCCCGCACTTCGGGCACTTCCCCGGTCCCATCTGCCGGACCTCCGGATGCATGGGGCAGGTGTATTCGACGGCTTGAGAATTCACCGGCAGCGCACCTGCGGTGGCGCCATGCTGATGCTGGCCGTGCGCCGAAGCGTGATGGTGTCCAGGGTCCCCGTGACCCGAGACCTCTTCTTTGCCTGGGGGCAAGACTTCCCGCTGCATGATGGCTCCAGTGATGGTTCGTAGTTTGGCGCAATGCACCCGCAAGGGGCCGTGCCGCGCCTCAGGCCGCAAGCAGCCGGGCGAGCAACCACGCCGCGAGGAGGGCGAGCACGATCCAGCAGGACCAGAACAGCGCCTTCTCCCACCCCAGGGCCTCTCGCGCTGCGCCATCGAGTCGGTGCTTGAGGGTCATGCCCGTCCCGTGGACCAGGATCCCCGCCACGAGGAGGGGCACTGCGTAGCCGCCCAGGACGTCGGGGACCAGCAGGGCCAGGCCCGCACCCAGGATGATCGCGCCGAGGCCGGACGCAAGCTCGGCCGCCTTAACCGCGCCCCGTGTCATCTTGCTTTCGCGTGCCGTGGGAGTGGCCCCCATGGCCGTGCCCCCCATGCATGAACATGTGCATGAGGGGGCAGGCTGCCAGGAACGCGTACGGCAGCAGCGCCAGGAGGTGGTTCTGGTGGAACAGGTACAGGTAGATGCCGGCAGCGACTGCGATCAGCGTCGCGCCGATCCCGAAAGGCGTCTTCAAGAATGAAGGTCTGCCTTGCTCTTCCATGACGATCTCCTGTCGACGTTGGTCTTATCCGCAGCATGCGTTGCCGGACGCATCCGCTGGTTGCGCCACGTCAACGGGCGATGCCGCCTGCGGTCGGCACCCGCACCCGCATCTAGCGCCCGACCGGGGCCGGGCAACCGGCGCGGCACTCATCTTCTCGGGCGTGTAGCCCGCTTCCTGGATGGCCTCGATCAGATCGCTGTCGTCCGCAGCGCTCGTGACGCTGACGAGCTTGCCGGGGATGTCGACCTCGACGCGCGCACTCTTGTCCACGCCGGCAACCGCACGGGCGATGGTGCTGGCGCAGTGTCCGCAGGTCATGTCGCTGATTCGCAAGGTGAGCATTGCTGTTCCTTTGGAGGGTTGATGCAGCAACTATCGACCTTCCCACCATGGCAAGGTCAAGAACTTTCTCTTGATTTTCTTTTTGGCTTGACCTTCCCACGGGGGCAAGGTTCAGGATGGGGATCGGCACTGACCAAAAAAGGAGTTCACCATGCAAGCCATCCACGTCCTCGTCGCCATCGCAACCCTGGGGTCTGCTGCCGCATACGCGCAACAGACTTCCCAGCCTTCCGGCCACGCTGCTTCCCACGCAGTGCATGTCGCGGCTGCTGCTGCGCCCCAGTCCGAAGGCGAGGTCCGCAAGGTCGACCTCGCCCAGGGCAAGGTCACGCTGCGCCATGGCCCGCTGGTCAACCTGGACATGCCCGCCATGACGATGGTGTTCACCGCAACCGACAAGCAGCTGCTGCAAGGCCTGAAGGTCGGGGACAAGGTCCGGTTCCATGCGGAAAGCAGGGACGGAATCCTCATCGTCACGGCGCTGGAGGTCGTGCGCTGAGGCCGGGGCTCTTGCGCCAGATCAAATGGAACTGGCAACCGGAGCCCTGAAGCAACCAGGCGACGCTACACTTTCAACGACCATGCTGCGCACGAAGGCCCGCCGCTTCCACACCATCTTCCTGCTGGTGGTGTCGCTGCTGTTCTCGCAACTGGCGCTGGCGAACTACGTCTGCCCGGGCGCGGTCGAGCCGGTGCAAGGCGTCATGGAAATGGCGCCGGGCGAGCCCTGCGAGGGCATGGCGGCCGCGCAGGACCAGACCGTCCTCTGCTATCAGCACTGCACGGATGCGCCCCAGTCCTTCGACGGAATGAAGCTTCCCTCGTTGAGCGTTCCCATGGTGATTCAGGTGCTGCTCGTGCCCCTGATCCTCGATGCGGCGACGCAGGAGGCGGCTCTCTTTGCCGACGCCGGACAGGGGCAGCCCCCTCCCGAGCCCGTGTTCCTTTCGACGCTGCGCCTGCGCGTCTGATCTTCTCCGTCCACTGAACCGGTGCCGTGCTCGCGCTGCGAGCCCGGCCATCCCCTCGTTCACCGACGGAGTTCGCCATGTCTCCCCTTTTCCTGCGCGCCGCCGCCTTGGCCGCCGCCATGCTGCCGGTCCTGGGGACCGCAGCTCCCCTGACCCTCGAACAGGCGCTGGAAAGTGCCCAGCAGCGTTCGGAGGCGCTCCGCTCCGCACGTGCGGGCGTGGCCGGCGCCACCGAGGCCGCACGTGCCGCCGGCCAGTTGCCCGATCCGATGCTGGGGATCAGCCTCGAAAACCTGCCGGTCACCGGCCCGGACCGGTTCAGCACCACGCGCGAAAGCATGACCATGAAGCGCATCGCGCTGGCCCAGGAATGGGTGGCCCCGGAAAAGCGGCGCCTTCGGACGGCTGCGGCGCAGGCCGCCGTTGCGCGCGACGGGGCCGCAGTGGGCGCCGCTGCCGCCGACGCGCGCGTGCAGACCGCGCTGGCCTTCATCGACGCCTACTACGCAGGGGAAGTGCTGAAGCTGAGCACCGCCAACGAAGGCCATGCACGCGAGGCGGCGGCAACCGCGCGCGCGCGGCTTTCCTCGGGCAGCATCGGCGCGCAGGACGCGCTGGGCCTGTCGTCCGCGCAGGGACTCGCGGCCGACGAGGCCGCGGAGGCCCGCCAGCAGGCAGCGTCCGCCTCGGTGAACCTGGCGCGCTGGACCGGAGCGGCGGCCGACGAACTGGCCGCGCCCAGCCTGCCCGTGTCGAGCGCGGAACAGGCGTACGTGGACGCCCACCCGACCGTGGTGGCCCGAAGGCGCGACATCACCGTGGCCCGGGGCGAGGCGGCTGCGATCGCCGCGAACCGAAGCCCCAACTGGACCTGGGAGGTGGCCTACGGCCAGCGCACCGGCTACTCCGACCTGGTGACGGTCGGGGTCACCATTCCGCTGCCGATCGCGCGCGGGGACCGCCAGGACCGCGAGACTGCCGCGAAACTGGCGCTGGCCGACAAGGCCGAAGCGGAGCTGGCCGAAGCGATGCGGGTGGCCCAGGCCGAGTACCGGGCGCTCGCGAGCGATGTGCAGCGCCTGCAGGAACGCATCCGTTCGTACGAGGCCGGTGTGCTCGCGCCCGCATCGCAGAGAACGGCTGCCGCGCACGCCGCCCTGGCAGCCAACCAGGCCAGCCTCGCGATGGTGTTCGACGTCCGCCACGCCGAGCTCGAAGCGCGCCGCAAGCTGCTCGCCCTGCAGCGCGACCTGGCAAGGGTTCGCGCGCAGCTGGCCTTCAAACCCCTGACGTCGGAGGAACTGCAATGAACCGCGCACGAACGGCAATCGCTGCGGCTGTCGTGGCCGCCCTGGTCGGTGGAGCCTTCTACGCCGGGCGGCTGACGGTGCCGACCCCTTCGACCACGCCGACTTCCGCCGCTGCACCCGCGGCCGCTGTGCCGGCCGAACGGAAGGTCCTGTACTGGCAGGACCCCATGGTGCCGGGCCAGCGCTTCGACAAGCCGGGCAAGTCGCCGTACATGGACATGCCGCTGGTTCCCGTGTACGCCGACGAGCAGGCGGGCAGTGGCGTCCAGGTCGCCGCGGGCGTGCAGCAGAACCTCGGCTTGCGCACGGCGCCGGTGAGAAGGGCGCAGGTTGGAACCTCGTTCGACGCCGTGGGTGCGGTCCAGTTCGACGAACGCCTGAGCGTCTCCGTGCAGAGCCGGGTCGCCGGCTACGTGGAACGGCTGGCCGTGCGCGCGCCGATGGAGTCGGTGCGCAAGGGCCAGGTGATGGCGACCCTGTTCGCGCCCGAATGGCTGGGCCCCCTCAACGAGCTGGTTGCGCTCGAGCGGTCGGGCGCGGCGCCGGAGCTCGTCGAGGCGGCACGCGCACGCACGCGAGCCCTGTCGATTCCGCAGGAACTCGTGCGCCAGGCAGAAGAAACCGGCGTGGCCCAAGCCCGCTTCTCCTTGATCGCACCGGCCTCGGGTGTCGTGGCCGAGCTGGGCGTGCGGGAGGGAGTGCAGGTGGCACCCGGCATGACGCTCTTCCGCATCGCCGGCCTCGAGAAGGTCTGGGCCGTGGCGGAAATCCCGGAAGCCCAGGCCATCCGGCTGTCCCGCGGGCAGAAGGTCGCCGCGGCGTTGCAGGCGGATCCCGGCCAGACCTTCGAAGGCAGGCTGACGGAAATCCTGCCGCAGGTCAGCGCCAGCACGCGCACGCTGCAAGCCCGCTTCGAGGTGGACAACCGGGCAGGCAAGCTGACGCCCGGCATGCTCCTGCGCATCCAGGTCGCGGGACGGCCCGCCGAACGACTGGTGGTGCCTTCCGAGGCCGTCATCCGCACCGGCAAGCGTGCGGTGGTCATCGTGCGCAAGGACACCGGCGCCTTCGAGCCGCGCGAGGTCACGCTCGGCGCGGAACTGGGCGACGAGCTGGAAGTCACGCAAGGCGTCAGGGAGGGCGAACAGGTCGTCGCCAGCGGCCAGTTCCTGGTGGACTCCGAGGCGCGCCTGCGCTCGGTGCTCGGAAGCATGTCGGCATCAACAACAACAACGGCAACGGCAGCGCCGCGCGCTCCGGCCGCATCCCGCGTGAGCGCAGCACCCGCGACCGCCGGCACCGTCTACATCGCCCAGGGCAAGGTGGAGAGCGTGGAGCCGGACAGCATCACGATCTCGCACGGCCCCATCCCCGCGCTGAAGTGGCCCGGCATGACGATGGGGTTCGGCAAGCCCGGGCCCGGGGCCTTCGCGGACGTGAAGGCCGGCGACACCGTCCACTTCGAATTCAGGAAGGGCGGGCCGGCCGGCTACGAGCTGACGACCGTGCACCGCCTGGGGAGCGCGAAGTGATCGCCGCCCTCATCCGATGGTCCGTTGGCAACCGGGTCCTGGTGCTGATCGCCACGGCCTTCCTCGTCGTCGCAGGCATCTGGTCCGCATCCAGGATGACCGTGGACGCACTGCCCGACCTGTCGGACACCCAGGTCATCGTGCGCACGCCCTATCCGGGCAAGGCGCCGCAGGTGGTGGAGGACCTCGTCACGTACCCGCTGACCACCACGATGCTCAGCGTCCCCGGCGCGAAGACGGTGCGCGGCTATTCCTTCTTCGGCGATTCCTTCGTCTACATCCTGTTCGACGACAAGACGGATCCGTACTGGGCGCGCTCGCGGGTCGTCGAGTCGCTCAACCAGGTGCAGAGCAGGCTGCCCGCCGGCGCCATCGCCTCGCTCGGGCCGGATGCCACCGGTGTCGGATGGGTGTACGAGTACGCCCTGATCGACCGCTCCGGCAGGAACGACCTCTCGCAGTTGCGCGCCCTCAACGACTGGTTCCTGAAGTTCGAGCTCAAGACGGTCCCGGACGTGGCGGAGGTCGCCAGCATCGGCGGCATGGTGCGCCAGTACCAGGTGGTGCTGGATTCCGATCGGATGCGCGCGGCGGGCGTCACCCAGGCCATGGTCATGGAGGCGCTGCAGAAGGCCAACCAGGCCGCGGGCGGCTCCGTGGTGGAGCTGGCCGAGGCGGAGTACATGGTGCGCTCGCGGGGCTTCCTGCAGTCGCTGGAGGATTTCCGCGGCATCCCCGTGGCGCTGTCCGGCGCCACACCGGTCCTCCTGCGCGACGTCGCAGTCGTGCAGGTGGGACCGGAAATGCGGCGCGGCATCGCGGAACTGGACGGGCAAGGAGAGGTCGCGGGCGGCGTCGTCGTCATGCGTTCCGGCAAGAACGCACGCACGACCATCGAGGCCGTGAAAGCCAGGCTGGAGTCCCTGAAGGGCAGCCTGCCTCCGGGCGTCGAGGTCGTCACGACCTACGACCGCTCGCTGCTGATCGACCGTGCGGTCGACAACCTGCGCTGGAAGCTCCTCGAGGAGTTCGCCGTGGTGGCGCTGGTGTGCGCCGCCTTCCTGTTCCACCTGCGCTCCGCCTTCGTGGCCGTCGTCACGCTCCCGGTCGGTGTCCTGGCCGCCTTCGTCGTCATGCAGTGGCAGGGCGTCAGCGCGAACATCCTGTCCCTGGGCGGCATCGCCATCGCCCTGGGTGCGATGGTGGACGCATCCATCGTGCTGATCGAGAACGCGCACAAGCACCTGGAGGCGTTCGAGCATGCGCAAGGCCGCGGTCCGACCGTCGCCGAGCGCTGGACGCTGGTGACCGAAGCCTCCATGGAGGTGGGACCCGCGCTGTTCTTCTCGCTGCTGGTCATCACCTTGTCGTTCGTGCCTGTGTTCACCCTGGAGGCGCAGGAGGGCAGGCTGTTCTCTCCGCTGGCCTTCACCAAGACCTACGCCATGGCCGCGGCCGCCGCCCTGTCGGTGACCTTGGTGCCGGTCCTCATGGGCTACCTGGTCCGTGGGCGGATTCCCCACGAGACTGCCAACCCGCTCAACCGGGCACTGACTTCCCTCTACCGACCCGTCCTGGAAGGGGTGTTGCGTTTTCCGAAGGCGACGCTCGCGGTTGCCGCCTTGCTCCTGGTGCTGACGGCCATCCCGGTCAGCCGCCTGGGAGGCGAGTTCCTGCCGCCGCTGGACGAAGGCGACCTGCTGTACATGCCATCGGCATTGCCGGGCCTCTCGGCTTCCAAGGCGGCGGAACTGCTGCAGCAGACCGACCGCCTCATAAAGAGCGTGCCGGAAGTGCAGCGGGTCTTCGGCAAGGCCGGCCGCGCCGACACGGCCACGGATCCGGCGCCGCTGGAGATGTTCGAGACGACCATCCAGTTCAAGCCGCACGAGCAATGGCGCCCGGGGATGACGCCCGACAAACTCGTGGAAGAACTGGACCGCGTGGTCAAGGTGCCGGGCCTGTCGAACGTCTGGGTCCCTCCCATCCGCAACCGCATCGACATGCTGGCCACCGGCATCAAGAGCCCGGTGGGCATCAAGGTGGCGGGAGCGGACCTGGCCACCATCGACCGGCTCACGGGCCAGATCGAGGCGGCCGTGAAATCCGTGCCGGGCGTTTCGTCCGCCCTGGCCGAACGCTTGACCGGCGGCCGGTACATCGACATCGACGTCGACCGCGCGGCGGCGGCCCGCTACGGCCTGTCGGTCGCCGATGTGCAGTCCATCGTGTCGACGGCCATCGGCGGTGAGAACGTCGGGGAAGTCATCCAGGGGCGGGAACGGTTCCCCATCAACGTGCGCTATCCGCGGGAATTCCGCGACTCCCTGCAACGCCTGCGCGAACTGCCATTCGTGACCGCGAAGGGCGCGCAGCTGCTGCTGCAGGAAGTGGCGCGCGTGAACATCCAGGAAGGCCCGCCCATGCTGCGCAGCGAGAATGCGCGGCTGTCAGGCTGGGTCTACGTGGACGTTCGTGGCCGAGACCTGCGTTCCGTGGTCAAGGACATGCAGGCGGCCGTGGGCGGGCAGGTCGCGCTTCCCCCCGGTTACTCGGTGTCCTGGTCCGGCCAGTTCGAGTACCTGGAAAGGGCGACCCAGCGGCTGAAGATGGTGGTGCCTGCCACCCTGGCCGTCATCTTCGTGCTGCTGTACCTGCTGTTCCGGTCGTTCAAGGATGCGGCGCTGGTGATGGCGGCGGTGCCGTTCTCGCTGGTCGGTGGCTTCTGGCTGGTCTGGGTCCTGGGCCACGCCATCTCGGTCGCCACCGCGGTCGGCTTCATCGCGCTCGCCGGCGTGGCAGCGGAGTTCGGGGTCGTGATGCAGGTGTACCTGAAGAACGCATGGTCGCGGCGGCTCGCTGCCGGTGAGCCGGACAACGATGCCACGCTGCTCGCCGCCATCCGGGAAGGCGCGGTGCTGCGCGTGCGGCCCAAGGCGATGACGGTGGCGGTCGTGATGGGAGGCCTGCTGCCCATCCTGCTCGGAACCGGCACCGGCTCCGAGGTCATGACGCGCATCGCCGCGCCGATGGTGGGCGGCATGGTCACCGCGCCGCTCCTGAGCATGCTCGTGATCCCCGCGGCCTGGTACCTGCTGCACCGGCGCGGGAAGACGCGGGCATCGGTGCCCGTGGCGTCCGCAGCAAGCAGCGTGCGCCTGGAGCCGGGGCACGGATTGCCGGGCGCGGTGCCTCGCTGACGGCAGCGACTGCAACGACGGCAACGTCGGGGCGGCAAAGCTGCGCGTGGGCGGGCTGCGGCGCGATGGCTACGGCGTTCGGCGCGCCGCTGCGCGGTGCTACCGAATGCCCTGCGCTGGGCGAACCCGCGACCCGCAAGCGCCATGATTCACTGCAGCCGTCGTGGGTCGCGGGATCACCCACCGCAGGCGCCTGTGCTTTATTCGCGCCGCAGCCCGCCCACGCACAGCTTTGCAGGGCAGGGCGGTGGTGCACCACGGTCGGCGGTCACCTCACCACGAACGCCGCGCACGGTCGGGCCGCGGGGCGAATAAAGCACAGGCGCCCGCGGTGGACGGTCTTGCGGCCCACACCGGGACCCATGCACCGCACGTTGCCCGGGCCGCGAGGCCGTCCAGCGCGGGGCATTCGGTAGCGCCGCGCAGCGGCGCGCCGAACGCCGTAGCCATCGCCCCGCGGCCCGGCCGTGCGCGGCGTGCCCGCAAGGAGGCAGGGCGCACATCACCCCCGCGGCCCGGCCGTGCGCGAAGTGCCCACAAGGAGGCGGAGCACACATCGCGTCGCCCACGAGATCCGTCACTGCCCGGCGCACAGCAAAAAAAAGCCCGGCAAGCCGGGCTGGAGGTGCATGAAAGGGTTGATGCTCAGCGCTTGGCCAGGCGCGACACGCCGCCGAAGCTGCCGACCCACATCGTGCCGTCGGGGGAGGTGTCCATGGAGAACACGGTGTTGGCGAACAGGCCGTCGTTGGTGGTGATGGTCTCGAACTTCTCGTTCTTCATGCGCGACAGGCCGGCGTTGGTGCCCACCCACATGTCGCCGGAGGCGGTGCGGTGGAGCATGAACACGTGGTTGCCCGGCAGGCCGTCCTTGGTCGTGTAGTTCTTGAAGTTCTTGCCGTCGAAGTGGGCGAGGCCGCCGCCCCAGGTGCCGACCCACACGGTGCCGTCGGGATCGGCGTTGATCGCGACGATGTAGTTCGGGTTGTAGGCGGTGTCGATGCCGGTGAGGCCCATCTCCTGCTTCTGCCGGGCGTGGTGGCTGGAGACCTTGGAGGGGTCGTTCTTGAAGGCGAGGTCGTCCTTCACCAGCTCGTAGGGCGCGCCCTGGCCCTTGGCGTGGTTCCAGTTGTCCCACTTGCCCTCGACGTAGCGCGCCAGGCCGCCTTCGGTGGCGAGCCACACGGTGCCGTCCTTGCCCTCGGCCAGGCCGTAGACCCAGTCGTTGGGCAGGCCACCCTTGGTGCTGGCGACGGTGTGCAGTTCCCACTTCGAGCGGTCCTTGAGGTTGCCGCCCTTGATGCGGTTCACGCCGGACCAAGTGGCGATCCAGACGTCGCCGTTCTTCGTCTTGAGCAGGTCGTAGACGAACGCGTCGCCCAGGCCGTCCGGGATGTTGAAGGTTTCCAGCTTGCCGGTCTTCTCGTCCAGCAGCGACAGGCCACCGCCGTAGGTGCCGATGGCCAGCTTGCCGTCGAGGCGGCTGACGTGGAACACGCCGTTGGACAGCAGGCCCGCGCGGGTGTCGATCAGCTTGTAGTCGTCGGTCTTGGTGTCGTAGCGGATCACGCCGCCGGAGGTGCCGACCCACACGATGTTGCCTTCGGTGAGGATGTCCTTGACGTTGCGCTGGCCGACGCGGAAGTGCACGAACTTCGCGGCAGGGTCCGTCTTGACCTTGCCCTCGGTGGCGGGCGCTCCGCCCTCGGCCACCGGCGGATGGCCCGCGGGCGCCTGGATGTTGCCGGCGGGCGCCGACGGTGCGGCCTGCGCACTCATCGCGGCCGCGACGGAGCCGGCGGGCGCTTGCGCCACCGGCGCGGCGGGATTGGCGCCCTTGCCCAGCATGTAGGCGCCGGCGACGACGCCGCCCATGGCAATCACCAGCACGGCGATGGATTTGTGACCGAACTGCATTGCGTTCTCCTCAGTGGGGGTTCGTGGGCCGCTCAACGGCCGATGCGGGTGACGCCCTTGCGGGTGCCGGCCCAGACTTCGCCGGCCGGCGTGATCGCCAGGGCGTAGACGTTTTCTTCCAGCAGGCCTTCCTTGCGGCCGAAGTTCTGGAATTTCTTGCCGTCCCAGCGCGACACGCCGCGGTTCGTTCCGAACCAGTATGCGCCGTCCTTGTGCTGGGCGATCGAGTAGACGATATTGCCGGCCAGGCCTTCCTTCAAGGACAGGTTGGTCCACTGCTTGCCGTCGAACTTGGCGACACCGCCGCCCCAGGTGCCCGCCCACACGTTGTCCTGCGGATCGATGTGGATCGCGAACGTGTAGTTGGGGTTGTAGGTGGGCTTGCCCTCGTTCATGGTGGCGAGGTCGTGGCGCGAGCGCGTGCCCAGGCCGGTGTTGGTGCTGAAGGCCAGCTGGTCGGAGTTGGGCGCGCCCAGGCCGTCCTTGTGCGTCCAGCTTTTCCAGGTCTTGCCGTCGAACATGGAGACACCGCCCTCGGTGCCGAACCACACGCGGTCCTTGGCGTCGACGCCCAGGCCGTACACCCATTCGTTGATCAGCTCGCGCACGTAGGTCGTGAACTTGCCGGTCTTGGGATCGACCTTGTTGGTGCCGGCCCAGGTGCCGATCCACAGCGTGCCGTCCTTCTGGCTGGCGAAGCAGTAGACCCAGTAGTCGGCCAGGCCGTGCATCGGGAAGAAGGTCTTCCACTGGCCGTCCTTGTAGCGCGACACGCCGCCGGCATTGGTGCCGAACCACTTGTTGTCCTGGTGGTCGACGCCGACCGCGAACACGTACTCGTTGGCCAGTCCGTCCTTGCGCGTGAAGGTGCTGGTCGGCTTGAGCGTCTTGATGTCGACCTCGTGCACGCCCGAGGAGGTACCCACCCACATCACGTTGCGCTTGGCTTCCAGCTTGAGCGCGCGCACGTACACGCCTTCGCCCACATCGAAGGTGTCCAGCACGCGCCAGCTGCCGGCCTGCGGGCGGGCGGTGGCGCCCGGTGCGGCGGGCACCGGTTGCTGGGCCACCGTGGCCGTTGCGGCGGCCGCCAGCGCGATGGCCAGGGCCACGCGCGAAATCGTTGTTGTTGTCGTCATCAGCTCAAGGTCCTCAGGTAGGCCACCACGTCCAGGATCTCGCGGTCGCGCAGCACGCCGAAATAGCCGGGCATGGCGCCTTTGCCGGTGCGGATCGACGTGAGCAGCTGCATGTCCGGCCGCATCAGCGACTCCATGCGGCGGAAGTTCGGGGCGCCGGGCATCACCGGGGCGCCGTTGGCACCATGGCAGGCCGCGCAATGCGTTGCATAGAGCGTGCCGCCCTTGGTGATGTCCGCCGCTCCCGCGGAGCAGGCGAACAGGGCGAGCAAGGCCGCCGGCACGATTCCCGTTCGCGGGAAAGCGCGCAGGAGCAGCGCCAGTTTCGGGATCACTTGGCCTCCGCCGTCTGCATCTTCTGCCAGGCCTGCGACTTCGCGTCGTACGCCTTGGCCTTTTCCAGGTCCTTGGCCAGCCCGAGCGAGCCGGTGCGGTAGGCGCGGGCCAGCACGTCGTAGGCGGGGCCGTAGTTCTTCTGTTCCGCCTTGCGATACAGCTCCAGCGCCATGGCGGGGTCCTGCTTGACGCCCACGCCGTCGGCATAGGCGCGGCCCAGGCCCACCTCGCCCGCCGGCTCGCCCTTCTCGGCGGCCTTGCGGTACAGGACGACGGCTTCGGCCTCGAATTCGGCCGCGCGCAGCAGGTCGCCCAGGCGCGCCTGCGCCAGCGGGTAGTCCTGGTCCGAGGCCTTGCGCAACAGGGCCATCGCGCCCGGAAGGTCGCCCGCGCGCATGGCGGCGTCGGCGGCCTTCACGTCCTCGGCGGGGCCGGCGTGGACAGCGAACGCGGTGAGGAGGGCGCCCGTCCACAGGGTGCACCGGGCGAGAAACGGGGTGGGGTGGCGGCTGGTCATGTCCCCTAACTGCAAAAAGCAGACCAGAGGACCTGATGCAGGTCAGGTGCGCGGTCCGGAGCGCGTGACCTCCAGCCGCGCGGCCTTCTAGGCTTCGCCTTCTTCCGGGGACAGCCGCGCCTGCTCGTGCTCTTCCAGCTTGCGGTACAGGCTGGACAGGCCGATGCCCAGGCGCTGGGCGGCCTGGCGGCGGTCGCCGGCGCAGTCCTCGATGGCGCGCAGGATCAGGCCGTGTTCGAAGTCGCGGACCTGCTCGCGCAGCTGCCCGCGGCCGGTGACCGCCACCGCCACGGAGCCCGCCGGGGCGGTGGGCGTGATGTGCGGCGGCAGGTCGGCCACGGTGATGCGGCCGTCCTCGGCCAGGATCGTTGCGCGCTGCAGCACGTTTTCCAGCTCGCGCACGTTCCCGGGCCAGTCGTAGCTCACCAGCAGCTCTTCCGCCTCGGCGTCCAGCGTCAGCTTGCCCTGGACGCCGAAGCGTTCGCCGCCGCGCGCCAGCAGGTAGCGGATCAGCGCCGGGATGTCCTCGCGCCGTTCCCGCAGCGGCGGCACGGTGACGTGGAAGCCGCTGATGCGGAAGTACAGGTCCTCGCGAAAGCGCCCCTCGGCCACCATCTGCTTGAGGTCGCGGTTGGTGGCCGCGATGATGCGCACGTTGATCTTGCGCACCTGCTCGCTGCCCAGCGGACGCACCTCGCGCGCCTCCAGCACGTGCAGCAGCTTGACCTGCAGCTCCAGCGGCAGCTCGCCGATCTCGTCCAGGAAGATGGTGCCGCGGTCGGCTTCCAGGAACAGACCCTTGCGCGCGCGATCCGCGCCGGTGAAGGCGCCCCGCACGTGGCCGAAGAATTCGCTTTCCAGCAGGTTCTCGGGGATCGCGCCGCAGTTCACCGGGATGAAGGGGGCGCTCGCGCGCTGGCTCTGCTGGTGGATCGCGCGGGCCGTCACGCCCTTGCCAGTGCCGCTCTCGCCGGTGATCAGCACCGTGCTGTCGGTCGGCGCCACCTTGGCCGCGAGGCGGTCGAGCTGCTTCATCGTCCCCGAGACGGAGGGGCAGCGATCGTCGCTGCGGCCCACCACCAGCTTGCGCAGCGCCTCGTTCTCGCCGCGCAGTCCGCGCAGGTCGGAGATCTGGTTGAGCCGCTGCACCAGCTCCTCGGAGCGCAGCGGCTTGATCATGTAGTCGGTCGCGCCGGCCTTCATCGCCTCCACCGCCGTGTCCACCGACGAGAAGGCGGTCATCATGATGAAGGTGGTGTCCACGCCGGCGGTGCGGGCTTCGCGCACGACTTCGATGCCGGTGAGGTCCGGCATGTTGATGTCGCACAGGGCGACCTCGACGTCGCCCTTGGCCAGGCGCATCAGGCCTTCGCGGCCGCTGCCGGCGATGTCGACCGCGTGGCCGGCGCGCGTCAATGTCGCGGCGAGGATCTGGCGGATCGCAGGTTCGTCATCGATGACCAGGATCTGCAGCGAGGAACTCATCGCCCTAGTTTAGCGGCTCACCCCCGCCCAGCGGCAGCCACACGGTGGCGCGTGCCCCTCCACCTGGCAGGGGCGCCAGCCGGATCCGCCCGCCGTGCGACTGGACCAGGGAGCGGCACAGCGGCAGGCCCAGCCCGGTGCCACGCCCGGCCGGCTTGGTGGTGAACAGGGGCTCGAAGGCGCGGGCCGCCACTTCGGGGGTCAGCCCGCTGCCGTTGTCGTCCACCTGCAGCTCGACGCCGCCGTCGGCCTGGCGCGTGGAGATCGTGATCCGGCCGGTGTGCGGCGGCAGGCCGGAGGTGGCGTCGGCCGCGTTGATGACGAGGTTGCTCAGCAGCTGCACCAGGCGGTCGGCGTAGCCCGCGACGGCCGGCAGCTGCGGGTCCAGATCGGTGCTCACCTTCAGGTCCTGCAGCCGCGGCTCGTAGCGCAGCAGCGCCAGCGTCTGCGTGACGATCTCGTTGATGCTGGCCAGCTGCCACTGCGCCACCGGCGCGGCGGCCAGGCCGGAGATCTCGCGGGTGATGGCGATCAGCCGCGCGGTCTCCTGCAGGATCGGCCGCACGTCGCTGCCGTCCGCGGGCGGCACGGCGTCGGGGATCGCGCGCAGTTCGAGCAGGGCGCGGGCATAGCCGTCGATGGCGGCGATCGGATTGCCGATCTCGCGGATCACCCCGGCGGCCATGGAGCCGATGGTGGCCAGCTTTTCCTGGTGCATCACGTGCCGGCGCTCCACTGCGAGGTCGCGGTCGCGCCGGCCCAGCGCCTCGGCCAGGTCGTCCACCGCCTGCCCCAGTTCGCCCAGTTCATCCTGGCGCGACAGGGGCGTGCCGCGGCCGCGGTCGCCTTCCAGGATCGCCAGCGCACGGGCGCGTACCGCCGCGATGTCGCCGGCCAGCCGCGAGAAGAACAGCAGCGCCAGCGCGCCGATGGAGGTGATGCCCAGCCAGGCGAGCGAGGCGATCGTCACCGTGCTGCCGTCGATGTAGTGCTGGGTGGTGGCCAGCTGGCGTTCGCGCTCCGCTCCCGCCAGCCGCAGCTGCAGGTCCAGGTCCAGCAGCCGCACGGCGTCGGCGCCGGCCCGCTCGGCATCCTGGCGCACCTGCTGCAATTGTTCGAAGCGCGCATGCGCCTCCTCGAGGCCGCGCAGATGGGTCTGCACCGCGCCGCGGAACAGCAGGGCGGAACTCACCATCACCGTCGCCAGCGCGATCAGCGCCAGGATCGCCAGCATGCCCGCCGTGCGCAGCGACATGCGCCAGCGCGGCGCCGGCGCCGGGACGGTGGATGCGAGTCCGGCGGGGTGCGCGGCGATGCCGACCATCTCAGCCGTCTTTCAGCGATTGCGCGAGCAGGCCGCGCACCTGGGCGGTGTCCCAGTCGCGGGCGCCGACCCAGCAGGCAATGACGCCGCCGCGCGGATCGACCAGGAAGGTCTGCGGCAGGGCGTCCAGCTGCAGTTCGCGCACCACGGGCTGCGAGGGCGAGAGCACGGAGCCGGGCAGGCGCGCGGCGACCTGCCCCAGGTATTCGCGCACGGCGAACAGGTCCTCCGCCAGCGCGATGGCGGTGACGGCGATGCCCTGCGGGGCCAGCGCCGCCGCCAGCCGCTCCAGCGCCGGCAGTTCGGCACGGCAGGGCGGGCACCACAGCGCCCACATGTTGATCACCTGCGGGCTGCCGCTGGCCGGCAGGTGCGTCTTCGCCTGGCCGGTGAAATCGCGCACCGGCAACGCCGGCAATTTGGGACGGGCCTGGGCCTGCGGCGCGGGCCCGCAGCCGGCCACGCACGCGGCGAGCGCCGAGGCGAGCGCCGCGCGTCGCTTCACTGCACGACCTCGTTGAGCACCAGCTTGAGGTCGCGCGTGCCCACCTTGACCGGACCGAGCGAGCCGGTGATGTCGCCGGGCTGCGGCATCGCGTTGCCCGACTTCGAGATGCGCGCCACCAGCATCACCTGCGAATGCAGCGACAGCTTGGCCTGCGGCGCCATCGCCAGCGAGTCGTCCAGCTTGAAGCGCACCGGGAAGCCGCCGGCCTCCTGGCGCAGGATGGCCAGCGGCATGCGGCTGCCGTCGGCCGGCCGGGCGTAGATGAACAGCACCGAGCCGGGGGCCATGCCGCCCTTGACCGCGTCGGCCAGCGTCACGCTGCCTTCCACGGTGGCACCCGTGGCGGCCGCCGCGTTGTCCGCGGGCGTCGCCGGCGCGGCGGGTGCGGCCGGGCGCGCGGCCACGGTGGCGCCGCTGTCCTTGCCGCCGGCTTCGGCCTGGGCGATGTTGGACTGGACGGCCTTGGCCTGGTCCGAGCCCGGGGGCAGGGTGGCCAGCAGCTGCTTCCACCAATCGGCGGCCTGCGCGAAGTCGCCCCGGTTGAAGGCGGCGGTGCCGGCCAGCGCCAGCGACTTCTGGTGCTTGGGATCGGCCTTCAGCGCCTCCATCACCAGTTGCGTGGGGCGGCCTTCGAGGCTGCGGCCGTTGACCATGGCGAGCACGTCGGCGTAGTCGGCCAGCAGTTGCGGATCGCCGGGCGCCAGCGCGTTCGCCTTGTCGTAGGCCTGCGCGGCCTCGGGCATCCGGTTGAAGGCGACGTAGGAGCGGGCGAGCATGTGCCAGCCGGCGGCGTCGTTCGGGTTCTGCTTGAGCTTCTGCGCGAGGCTTTCCACCATCGCCTCCATCTGCTCCTGCGTCAGCGGGTGCGGGGCCTGTTCGGCGCGCGAGGCGACGGCGCTCTCGTCGACGCCGCGCAGCGCCGAGGGCGTGCCCAGGAGGCCGTAGAGCGCCAACGCGCCGGCCGGGATCAGCAGCGCCACGGCGACGATGAAGGCGGTGGACTGCGGCGTGTGCGACACCGGCGCGGGAGTCTCCACGTCGCCCACTTCCTCCACGACGCGGGCCTGCAGCTCGGCCAGCGCCTGCGCATGCTGCTCGGGCGTGAGCGTGCCCTGGGCGAAGTCCTCGTCGATCTGCGCGCGCTGGTCGCGGTACGCCTCGATCGGCGAGGCGACGCCCCGCTTCACGGTCGGCGGCCGCAGCAGCGGTGGCAGGACGAACAGCATGGCGCCCGCCAGCAGCAGGGCGACGCTGCCCCAGAAAGCAATCGTCATGTTCGGATCTCCGGCTCGTCGGCGAGCAGTTGCGCCGCCTTCAGGCGTTGCGCGTCGGTGAGTTGGCTGGGGTCGGTGACGGTGTCGCGCCGCCGGCGCACGATCAGCACGCCACCGGCGATGCCGGCGGCCAGCAGCGCGAAGGGGCCCACCCACAGCACGACGGTGGTGGCCTTCATCGGGGGGCGGTACAGCACGAAGTCGCCGTAGCGCTCCACCATGAATTCGATGATCTGCTTCTCGCTCTTGCCGGCCTTGAGCTGCTCGCGGATCTGGTTCTTCAGGTCGGTGGCGAGGCCGGCGTGCGAGTCGGAGATGGTCTGGTTCTGGCAGACCAGGCAGCGCAGTTCCAGGCCGATCTCGTTGACCCGCTTCTCCAGCACCGGGTCCTCGCCGATGACGGGGGCTTCCTGCGGTGGCTCGGACTGCGCGCGCGCGCCGGTGATGCCGGCCAGTGCGACCAGCAATGCAGCGGCCAGCGTCAGCAGCGGCTTCATGTCCGGGCTCCGGCGAGCGCCGCGTCGTCCTGGCTGCGCGCGGCCTGGCGGGCCGTGCGGTAGCGGCGGTCTGTGGCCGCGAGCAGGCCGCCCAGCGCCATCAGCAGGGCGCCGCCCCAGATCCAGTCGACGAAGGGCTTGACCTGCAGGCGCACCGCGAACGCGTCCGCCTCGATGTTCTCGCCGATCGACACGTACAGGTCGCCGGTGAAGCCGGGGGCGATGCCCGCCTCGGTCATCGGCATGCCCTGCGCCGTGTACATGCGCTTCTCGGGGTACAGCGTGGTCACGTCCTTGCCGTCGCGGCTGACCTTCATCACCGCGCGCAGGCCCAGGTAGTTGGGGCCGGTGTATTCGCCGATGCTGTCCATGCGGAAGGCATAGCCGCCCAGCGAGGCGGTGTCGCCCGGACGCATCTTCACGTCCTTCTCGACCTCCCAGGTCTTGACCATGGTCACGCCGAAGATGAACACGCCGACCGCGAAGTGCGCCATCAGCATGCCCCACTCGCCGCGCGGCAGCACGCGCGGCAGGCGCGCGAGCCGGCTGGCCAGCGAACCCTGCAGGTTGCGCGTGCGCTCCAGCACCGCCATCACGGTGCTGCCGGCGACCCACACGGCCAGCAGCACGCCGAAGGAGCTCAGGAGCGAGCCGCCCGTCACCAGCGATACGCCGGCCGCGACGAAGGCCGCCAGCAAGGCCCAGCGCAGCCGGATGGCGAGCTCGGGCACCGAGGACTGCTTCCAGCGGGACAGGGGGCCGATGCCCATGAGGAACACCGCGGGCGCCATCAGCGGCACGAACACGGCCTCGAAGTAGGGCGGGCCGACGGAGATCTTGCCGAGCTCCAGTGCGTCGAGCAGCAGCGGGTACAGCGTGCCCAGCATCACGCTGGCCGCCGCGACCGACAGCACCACGTTGTTGGCCAGCAGCATGGACTCGCGCGAGACGGCGCTGAACTTGCCGCCGAGGCCGACCTTGGGCGCGCGCGCCGCGAACAGCATCAGCGAGCCGCCCACCACCGTGACCAGGAAGCCCAGGATGTAGACGCCGCGCTTGGGGTCGGTGGCGAACGCATGGACCGAGGTCAGCACGCCGGAGCGGACCAGGAAGGTGCCCAGCAGGCTGAAGGAGAAGGCGAAGATCGCCAGCAGCACGGTCCACGAACGGAACGCGCCGCGCTTTTCGGTGACGGCCAGCGAGTGGATCAGCGCCGTGCCCACCAGCCAGGGCAGGAAGGAGGCGTTCTCCACCGGGTCCCAGAACCACCAGCCGCCCCACCCCAGTTCGTAGTAGGCCCACCAGCTGCCGATCGCGATGCCCATCGTGAGGAAGGTCCAGGCGATCGTGGTCCAGGGACGCGACCAGCGCGCCCAGGTGGCGTCGAGGCGGCCGGACAGGAGCGCGGCGATCGCGAAGGCGAAGGCGACGGAGAAGCCGACGTAGCCCATGTACAGCATCGGCGGGTGGATCACCATGCCGGGGTCCTGCAGCAGCGGGTTGAGGTCGCGGCCTTCGGCGGCGGCGGGCAGCAGGCGCTCGAAGGGATTGGACGTGAACAGCAGGAAGCCGAGGAAGCCGGCGGCCAGCAGTCCCATCACGCCCAGCACGCGGGCGACGATGGCCACCGGCAGCCGCTGGCTGAACAGCGACACGGCCACGCCCCACACGCCCAGCATCAGCACCCACAGCAGCATGGAGCCTTCGTGCCCGCCCCAGACCGCGGCGATCCGGTACGGCGTGGGCAGCTGGGTGTTGGAGTGCTGCGCGACCACCAGGATGCTGAAGTCGTTGTTGACGAACGCAGACGTGAGCAGCACGAACGCGATCGCCACGAACAGGAACTGCCCCTGCGCCGCGGGCTGCGCCACCGCCATCCAGGCGGTGCGCCCGCGATGGGCCCCCACCAGGGGCAGGATGCCCTGCACCAGCGCCAGCATCAGCGCGACGATCAGGCAGAAGTGGCCGATTTCACCAATCATTGTTGCTCCTTGGGCGCGCCGCATTGCAGCGCGCCAGCACCACGGCGCCTGCGGACATGCAGAACGCCAGCGTCATCATCGCCATCGCCGTGACGGCGAACGGAGAGCGGCCGACGCTCGCGGCGGCGCGCTCATGCAGGGTATGCCACCAATTCACCGAAAAGTAGATGGCAGGAATGTTCAGGGCACCGACCAGCACCAGCACGGCGGCGGCCCGCTCGGCGCGCAGCGGGTCCTCGAGCACCGCCAGCAGCACCATCGCGCCACCGTACAGTACCAGCAGCACGAGCTCGCACACCAGCCGCGCATCCCATCCCCACCACGCGCCCAGGGCCCGCTGGCCGGCCAGCCCGCTCCAAAGCGCGACCAGCGAAGCCACTACACCCACCGGGGCGATTGCCTGCAGCAGCCGGGCCGGGCCGTCGTCGGGCTGTCCCAGGATCAACGCGGCGGAGGCCGCCGCCGCCGCGTACAGCAGCAGCGACAGCCAGGCAGCGGGAACGTGGAGCAGCACGATGGTGAGCTCGCCGGCGTTTTCCGTGGCCGCGGGCGAGGCGCCGATGACCACGCCCGCGGTGCCCAGCAGCACCGCGCCCACGGCGAGCACCCGCACCAGCCGGCTGGCCGGGATGCTTTCGCTGCCGGGGAAGAAGATGCGGGATGCGGGCAAGGGTGGTCGGTCTCCAGGGAGGGCCTGTCTGCACGGACCGTGCCAGCTGCTTTCCAGGGGGCATGCGGGTCGGCCGGGGTGGGAACCGCTTCCCGCACGCAGGAAGGTCCGCCCGGCATTCCCGGAAACAGGAAGCCGCGCTAGGGGCGGCGCGGCCCGGAGGCAGGCGCCGCCGCCGCGTGGCGGCCGAGCTTTTCCTCCCACTCCCAGAGGGCGGAGCGGGCGCGGGTGCGATGGACGTCGTCGGCGGGGCTGAAGTGCAGGTAGGTGCGCATGGCGCCCAGGGCGGCCTCGTAGTCCTGCCGGGACTCGGCGACGAGGGCCAGGCCGTAGTAGGCGTTGGCCTGGCGGGGGTTCAGTTCCACGGCCGCCTGGAAGAAGCCTTCGGCCGCRGCGGGCTGCTGCAGCCCGATCAGCGCGTAGCCCATGTTCACGTGCGCCTCCGGCATGCGGGGCGCGAGTTCCAGCACGCGGTGCAGCGCGGTGACGGCATGGTCGTACTGCTTGGCGTGCAGCATCACCACGCCCTGCTCGAAGCGCTGCCGCAGCTCCGATTGCTGCATCTGCTGCTGGTGCTCGATCCGGCTGACGAAGGCCGGCGCGGAGGTGGAGCGGACGATGCCGCCCACCAGCACCAGGCCAGAGATCAGGACGGCGGCGGCAAGGGTGGTGGGAGGCTGTTTCATACGGCTCATACGGCGCCCTTGTGCGGCGCGAGGCTCACGAACGGCACGCCGAAGAAGGTGAGGAAGGCGATGACGAAGACGCCCACGATCATCAGGGCGCCGGCGCGCGGGCCGAGCTTCCAGGTGAGGCGGGCATGCACGGCGGCCGACAGGGCGATCCAGGTCACGAAGGCCCAGGTCTCCAGCGGATCCCAGGCCCAGAACCGGCCCCAGGCGTCCTGCGCCCAGACCGCGCCGGCGATCAGCATCAGGCTCTCGAACACCAGCGCCGCCATCATGAAGCGCCAGGCGAGGAAGTCCACGGCGGCGTCGGCCGGCATGCGGCGGAACCAGCGCCGGCCGCGCTCGCTGCGGCGCGCCAGCAGCACGCCCGCCAGGCCGGTCGCCACCAGCGCGCAGCCCAGGAAGATCTTGCCCATGGCCACGTGCACCCACAGGATGGGCATTTCGTAGGTGGGCGGCAGCAGCGTGTCCGAGGCGTCGGACACCAGCAGCCACGCGCCCATCACGGCCAGCAGCGACAGCACCACCGGCGCGCTGTCGCGCAGCACCGGCACGCGCAGGCTGCACAGCCGCCAGACCAGTCCCAGGCTCACGAGGCCGCTGGCGAGCACTTCGAACAGGCTCAGGAAGGGGCCGTGGCCGATGCGGCTCCAGCGCAGGGCGATGCCCAGGGCCAGCAGCGCCAGCGCGACGTCGTGCAGCGACAGCGCCAGGGCCGGCGTGCCGCGCGCGGGCGTATCGCCCGCCGGGACCGCCGCGAGGCGCCACGCCAGCAGCGCGGAACACCCGACCAGCAGCGCGCCCAGGTACAGCACCCAGGTGTCGGCGGGAAGCATCGCCAGCTTCATGCCGCCGCTTCCTGCAAGGCCGGTGCCAGCCGCCCCACGCGCTGCCACAGGTGCCAGGCCAGTCCCGCCACGCCCAGCAGCGAGACGAGCAGCAGCGGGATCAGCGTGGGATCGTAGAAGATGCGGTAGCCCATCCAGCCGGTCAGGCGCTCGTAGCGCAGGCTGCCCTGGGGCAGCGCCAGCGTGCCGCCGGGCTTGAGTTCGTGCCGGACGCCGGCCGCTTCCACCACCAGCGTGGCCGGCACGTCGGCGGGACGCAGCGTCCAGGCGACGTCCTCCGGCAGCGCGCGTTCGATGCGCAGCCAGAAGCGCAGCGGCGTGCCGTCCGGGGCCGTCCAGCCGTTCTCCTGCTTCCAGTCGAACATCGGATAGCTCGGCATGTGCAGCGCGCCCTGCACGGGCGCCGCGCCGTCCTGCTGCCACGTCAGCAACGGCGCGAAGCCCTTGTTGGGCGTCGTGTAGAGGCGGTAGCCCTGCAGCAGCAGCGGTGTGTCGTCGCCCACGATCTGCGGCGCGGCCTCCTCGGGCAGCCAGACCGTGCTGCGCGTTCGCGTGCGCTTGACCCGGGGCGCATAGTCGACCTCCCAGCCGGACTGGCGGAACTGCAGGCCCTTCCAGGCCTCGCCGTGCCAGGGGCCGCGGCCGGTCACCTCCACCAGCGAGGCATCGTAGAAGCCGTCGCTCACGACCTCCACGCGGCCGTCGAAGTGCGTGAGACGGCCCCAGCCGGCCAGCAGCAGCACGCCCAGCAGCGCGAAATGGAACACGCCCAGCCCGCCGCGCCGCAGCGCCGGCCGCAGCGCGATCGCCGCGGCGAGGTTGACGCCCAGCAGCGCCAGCGGCAGCGCGATGGCCATCGCGGGGAGCTGCGGCAGCTGCAGGGCCGCCAGGATCGCCGCGGCCAACGCGGCAAAGCCCGCCAGCGTCAGGCGCACCGAGGCGAGCGTGGCCAGCAGGCGCTTCATGGCATGTTCACGCAGGCTTCGTTGCTGTCGCGCATCCAGCTCTTGCCCGACTGCCCGTTGCCCGGCGCGCCGGCGGAGCCGCAGTTGGTGTCCGACCAGTTGCCGCTGGTGGCGAAGCTGCGCACCTTGAGCACCGCGTTCATGTAGTAGGGGGCGTTGTTGTAGCCGGCGGTGGTGTTGTTGCGCACCTGCGTGCCGGGCGCGAGCCCGGCCTCGGCGCCGACGTCGTTCAGGTTCACCAGGAAGGCCTTGTTCTTCCAGCCGTGCGGCACGGCCACGTGGCACCAGCTGCAACGCAGGCGCTGGATCTTGTCGGTATGGAATGCGTGCAGGTTGCCCTGGCTGCTGTTGTAGAAGCCCGAGGTGGCATTGCTCACGCTGCCCAGGCCGTTGCGGTCCGCGTAGTTTGCGGGGTTGTGGCACTTGAAGCACAGGGCGTTGGCGGTGAAGCTGTTCTCGCGGCCGGAGGCGCCGGTGGTCGAACTCCATTCGCCCTTGAGCAGGAAGTTGTTGGTCGACCCGTGCGGTCCCCACGGATTGGGGCTGGACGGCACCACGCTGTCCGCGGCGGTGTTGTTGCCGTGGCAGTCCGTGCAGTACATGGTCTGCGAGCCGACGTTGGCCGCCGCGTTCCACGGCGCGCGCCAGGCGTTGGTGGCATTGCCGTCGGTCATGCGCCGGACGGCCAGCGTGCGGCCCGTGTTGTCCACCACCGGGTGCCAGCCGCGGTGGTTGTTGGTGCGGAAGTTCACCGTGTAGGTCTGCCCCGGCGGCGTGCCGGCGAAGGCGCCGCTGTCGACCGTGCTGATCTCGCCCTTGTGGCCGGTGGGCGCCTGGAACTCCATCGCCTGGTCGGTGAACCGGGTCACGCCGTTGGTGCCCGAGGGCGTGCCGCCGCGGCTGTCGCCCACCAGGGGCGGCGTGTCGAAGGCGTAGTTGGAGTGGCACTTCAGGCAGACCTGGTACTCGCGCGTCACCCAGGTGCTGCTGGCCGTGGTGGCGGCGCCGACGCCGCCGTCGCCGCGCTTGACGTCGAAGCTCGCGGGCAGGGTGCCGAAGGCCGCGCCGCCGTACACCGGCTGCACGCCGTAGCTCCCCTTGAGCACACCCGAGGCGATGTTGGTGTGCCCCGCGGCGTGGTTGTGCGTGCCGCCGGCGTCCGGCACGGTGGCGTTGGCGTTGAACAGGCGGTTCTTGATCACGCGGTGCGGGTTGTGGCAGTCGGTGCACTCGACGTGGCGGTTCAGCAGGTTGCCCTTGCCCAGCAGCGCGGGCGACTCGATGAAGTCCTTGCCGCGCTGGGTGCCGGTGCCGGTGCCGATGTCGTGCACCTCGCCGCCGGTCTGCTGGTCGGCGGTCTTGATCGGCATGTGGCGCGTGAGCGAGAAGTCGTCCTTGATGTTGGGCACCTGCGTCACGTTCGACAGCGCGCTCTGCGCCAGCGAGGCGTGGCACTGGTAGCAGGTCTCCTCGATCGCGGAGGTGCCGCCGGCCTTGGGCGTGGCCAGGCTGTCGGTGCCCTCGCGCAGCAGGCGGCGCGCACCCTGCACGGTGTGCGTGTCGTGGCAGCTCAGGCAGGCGGCGCGCCACACCGGCAGGTTGGCCGGGAACTCGCGCTGCGCGGCGGCGGCGGTGGTGAACTGCTCGTCGGCCACCTGCGGGTTGGCGTGTGCCGACAGCGCCCAGGTCTGGCCGGCCTTGTCGTGGCAGGCCAGGCAGAAGATGTCGGACTGCTCGGAGAAGTTGCCGCCGGTGGGCGACGACTCCTGCAGGCGGTTCAGGCGCAGGAACTTGCCCGTGCCCTTGCTGGCGTCGGTCTCGCGCAGGTGCGGGTCGTGGCAGGTGGTGCATTGCAGCTGGCCGTTTTCCAGCGGCAGTCTGGGCTTGACCTGGCCGCGGACGCGGGTGCCCACCACGGTGCCGTCGGGCGAGCGCAGCTCACCGTCGCGCGCGGCGAGCGCGGCGTCGTAGGTGAAGGAGATCGGGTGGTCGTTGCTGAGGTCCACGCCCAGGTTGCGCGTGAAGCCGGTCGTGGTGCCGGCGCCGGCGGGCATGGTGGTGCCGGTGCCGGTGCCGGTCATGGCGATCGCCTGGTTCGCCTTGCCATTGAGCACGTTGACGTTGCCGATCGCCATGGTGCCGTCATGGCAGGACAGGCACAGCCGCGACAGTCCCCCGGGACCCTGCGACAGCTCGTCGATGTTGGCGTCGATGGAGCTCGAGTTGTAGGTCGAGTAGGTCGCGCCCGAGAGCTTGCGGTTCCACAGGGGCGCGTTCGGGATGTTCTCGGCCGCGTGCGGCGTGTGGCAGAACACGCAGATCTGCGACTCGCTGGTGGCCTTGGTGGTCCCGGGCCCGGAAGTGGACAGGTTGTGCTTGGTGTTGGAGATGTCCGCGATCTTCGCGGCATGGCCGGACTGCGGCGCCTGCAGCAGCAGCAGCGCCGCCAGCAGCAGGGCGAGGAGGAAGGTAGCGACGCGCGCGAGGGTCATCAATTGCCGCCCAGGAACTGGAAGACCGCCACGCGGCCGTTGAACATGTCCGCGACGAACACGCGGTTGCGCCGGTCCACCCACACGCCCGCGGGCAGGTAGAAGTGGCCGTTCTCGTTGTCGCTGCCGGTCAGCGACATCAGCAGGCGGGCCTCGCGGTCGAACACCAGCAGCGTGTCATGCATGGATTCCACCACGTAGAAGTTGCCTTCGTCATCGGCGGCGACCCCCTTGGGCCGCACCAGGTTGCCGACATAGAGCCCGCGTTCGCCGAAACCCAGCACCGGCTTGCCCTGGAGGTCGAAGCCCTGCACGCGGGCGTTCATGGAGTCGGACACCAGCAGCAGGCCGTCGGCCAGCGCCAGGTGGGTGGGGTAGTTCAGTTCGCCCGCCTCGGTGCCGCGCCGGCCCCAGGTGGCGACCAGCCGGCCTTCGTCGTCGAACACCTTGACGTCGTGGGCGTGGGTGTCCGCCACGTAGATGCGGCCGCTCTTCGCGTCGCGCGCGATGCCGGTCGGCCGCTGCAGCACGTCGATGCCGAATTCCCCCAGCGGCGAGCCGTCTGGCCCGAGGCGGAACACGCGGCCCAGTTCGGCGTCGGTCACCAGCACCTGCCCCGCGGGCCCGGGCGCGATGCCGATGGGCGCCTCGAAGCGCGTGGTGCGGGTGGCGCGGTCCCACACTTCCAGCTTGCCGCCGGCCTCGTCGAACACGAACACCGCGTTGCGGCTGACGTCGGTCACGAGCACGCGCCCGGCGGCGTCGACCATGCCGCTTTGCGGCCGCTGCAGCACCACCGGCAGTTCGCGCTCGTCGCCCAGTCCCGCGATCCAGGCCAGGAACTTGCGCCCCGCGCCGCGCTCGCCGCCGTCCTTGGGCTTGAAGTTCTTCTCGCCCGTGAGCTGCCCGAGGTAGCGGTAGCGCGGCACCTCCTGCGTCTGCGGCGGCGGGAACACGCGCATGCCGTTGCCCGGCGGCGTGTCCAGCTGCATCACCATGGGTTCGCTGGCGCAGCCCGCGAGCAGGACCGCCGCGAACAGCAGGGCGAGCCGCGGAAGAGCGCTCATCGCGGCGTCCCGCCGGTTTCCATGGAAGCGGGGGCGACCATCATCACCTGCACCCGGCCGTTGACGCTGTCGGCGACGTACAGCAGGTTGCCGTCGAGGGACAGCGATTCGATCCGGCCGAAGCGCCCGAGGCCGCCGCCCATGCCGCCCGCGCTGGCCAGCAGCTGCGGTCCGCGGAACACCTTGATCCGCTGGTCGGCGTCGTCGCTCACGAACACGCGGCCGGTCGCGTCCACCGCCAGCGCGCGCGGCTGCACCAGGTGGTTCTCGCCGATCACCTCCAGCGGCCGGCCGTCGCGGTCCATCACCACCACCAGCTGTGCCGCGCGATCGAGCACGTACAGCCCCCGCGGACCGAGCGCCATCGCGGTCAGGCTTTGCAGCGCGCCCTCGCGCCGGCCGCCCAGCCGCGCCCGCAGCGTGCCCAGCGGATCGAACACCAGCACCCGGCCGGTGGCGGAGTCGCCCACCAGCACCTCGCCGCGGTTCTCGGGCACCACCACGGCCACGGGTCGCGGCGCGTCGGACTCGCTGAGGAAGCGGCGCACCACGCGGCCGCGCGGGTCGTACTGCACGACCATGTGCTCGGCCGGCAGCGCCACCCAGGCGGAGTAGTCGTTGCCCAGCACGATCGACGTGCCGTGGTCGGCGACGCCGCCGCTGAAGGTGGCGAAGACCGACATGGCGTCGCGATTTCGCTCCAGCCGCCACAGCGTGCGGCTGCCGGGGTCGGCGACCAGCGCGATGTCGTTGCGCGCCGCGACGCCGGTGGGCTGCACGAAGTTCAGGCGGCCGCCCGCGGGCCGCGCGCCCATCACCGGCGCCTGCGGCTGCGCCTCGACCCGCCAGGCGCCCGCGATGCTGAGCCAGGGCGTGAGGATGCGCGACGGGTCGTTGGTGGGCGGCTGCGGCGGCGTGGCGCCCGGGTCGTCCACCGCGGCGCAGCCCGCGACGCCGAGCCCCAGGCTTGCGCCCGCTGCGAGCAGCGCACGGCGGCGCAGGGAGACGTTCACCATTTGCCGGGTCCCTTCGTTTCGGCGGATCCCTGGATGCCCGCCGGCACGCCGGGCTTGGCGGAGTGGCACAGATCGCAGCGGTCGGCCGTCCATGCGATCTGGCCGTTGTGGCACATGCCGCAGAACCGGCCTTCGATGATGTCGTTCATCTGGATCACGTTGGCGCCCGCCCGCATTTTGAACCCGAGTTCCGAATGGCACACCTTGCAGCGAAAGCGGATGCGGTGGAACCAGTGGGGGAACACCACCGCGCGCACGCCCTGACGGGTGGAATTGCGGTCCAGCACCACGTCGCCGTACTCCGCCGCGACGGGGAGGGCGACGGCGAGGCCCAGCGCCAGGACGAGCGCGCGGGGCGAGAGATTCACGGAACCTCCCCCAGGATTGCCCGCTGCGCGGGCTGCTCCTCCCCCCTCCGCAAGCGAAGGGGGCGAGCGCCTTCGGGCGGCCGTTCGGCGCTCATAGGAACCTCCCCCAGGATCGTCCGCTGCGCGGCCTTCTCCTCCCCCCTCCGCAGGCGAAGGGGGCGAGCGCCTTCGGGCGGCCGTGCGGCGCTCCTCATGGCGGTGCCTCACGCACGAGCACGCCGCCGAACGCCTGGTGCTCGGGGCTGCCGCGGTCCACGCTGTGGCAGCGCTTGCACTCCGTCAGCGGAAAGGCGACGGCGCCGTGGCACAGGCCGCATTTCTCGCCGGACAGGATCAGCATCATGTTGATCCTGGTGCCGCCGGCCTTCTGCTCGAACAGGTTGGCCGGCGCGTGGCAGTTGCTGCAATCGAGCCACGCCGTGTGCTGGCGGTGCGGGAAGCGCACCATCGGCATCTCGCCGGTGTTGCGCAGCAGGACTTCCGTCGTGCGCAGGTTGACCTTGGTCTCGGGCAGGATGTTGGTGCGCGGCTGGATGTGTCCGCCGTCCAGTGCCTGGACCCAGCGCACCTGGTTGCCGGCGGTGTCCGGCGGCAGCGTGGAGAGCGCCTCGCCCGGCTCCTGCAGCACGCCCACCGCGGGGCTGGCGGGATCGTGCACGCCGTCGCCGGAGATCTTCAGCCAGCGCTGTCCCGCGCCCACCGCCGCGAGGCAGAGGCCGGCCAGCACCAGCGCGATCAGCCAACGCGTGCGCGTCATCGTCATCCCGGGATGTACACGCCCGCCGCCCGGATCGCCTTCACCAGCTCGCGCGTGGAATCCTCCAGCGTCTTGATCGCCGTCTTGTGGTCGTTGCGCGAGGCCTGGCCTTCCGCCTGCTTGCGCAGCGTGGTGGAACTCGCAACCGCCTGGTCCACCATCGGATCGGGGCCGCTGGCGCGCTTGTCCTTCAGCAGCATGTCCACCAGCATGCGGTGGGTGTCGTTGCGGTCGATCTCGTACTGGTATTCCTCCAGCGGCGTGGCGAAGTTGAGCGAGCGCACGAGCGTGTCGCCGTTGCGCATGGTGCCGATGGCGGCCTTCACGATCCAGTAGGCCTGGTCCACCTTGGACTTCGCCTCGGCCAGCTGGTTGGCCGCCGCGAGCTTTTCCGCTTCGGCCATCAAGGCTTCGGCTTGCTGCGCGGGCTCGGCGGCCCGGGCGCCGCCCTTTTCGGCGGCGATGCGCTTTTGCGCATCCACCAGGGCACGCGTGGACTCGAGCCGCGCCGCGTAGTCGGAGCGCTGCTTGGCGTCCGTCACCTGCTGCGGCGAGGCCAGGCGCACGCCTTCGAACATCGCGCGCGAGGATTCGTCCAGCAGCTTGTTGGCGCTTTCCAGGTCGCCCGCACGCAAGGCCTCGCCGGCCCGCTTGTGCAGGTCGCGCGCCTTGGTGCGCTGCGCGGCCGCGGCGGACACGGCGCTGGCCTCGATCTGCTTGGCCCCCGAGGAGCTTTCGATCAGCGTCTGGGTCGAGCCGAACTTGCGTTCCAGCTGCTCGCGGTCGGGCGTGGGCAGCCGCGAGGGCTGCGCGAAGGCCGCCGCGGCGCACAGCAGCAGGCAGGCCAGCGTGCCGGCGGCGGGGCCGCGGGAAGAAGGCTTTCTCATGGTGAACCACCCATCGTTTGCGGGACCTGGAGGCCGGCCGCCTGCAGCGCGCGGCGCAGTGCATCGGTCCCCTCGGTCACGTCCTTGATCGCGGCGAGCGGATCGCGGGACAGCTGCGCCTCGCCGCGCTGGCGCAGTTCCGCGGCCTGCGCCACGTGCCGGTCGACCAGCACGCGCGCTTCCGCCGAAGGCCGGAACTCCAGCAGCGCCAGCGGCACCAGCCGCTCGAAGCTGCGGAAGCGTTCCAGCTCGAAATCGAATTCCTCCTTGCGGTCGGCGAAGCGCACGTCGTACACGATCGTGTGGCCGGCCAGCCGGGCGGAAGCGTCGTCGAGCAGCAGCATCAGCGCGGCGTCCAGCTGCTTGTTGGCCTCGATGTAGCGGTTGCTGCGCGCCAGCGAGGTGGCCTGGTCCACCAGCACGTCGGCATGCGCCACCACCTGCTCGCGGCTTTCCTTGCGCTGGGGCGCCGTCGCCGGCAGCGCGATCAGCGCCGTGCGCCGGAGCGCCGCCACGCTGTTTTCCAGCTGCTCGTAGCGGGCGCGCTCGGCGGCCTGCTGCGAGCCGGGGTCGGGCACCAGCTGCTGCGCGCGGCTGACTTCGTAGATCGCCTCGTTCAGCAGGGCATCGGCGCCGCGCAGCGCGCCGTCCGTGGTCAGCTCGCGGGCATGCGCCAGCAGCTCGCGGGCGGTGGCGAAGTGCTTGCGCGCAGTCTCGTTGCCGCTGCCGGCCACGCGCGCGGCCACGGGGGACTGGTTCAGCACGCGGTCCAGCATCGCGGCCTTCTGCTCGAGCATCTGGGCGGTCACGACCGGCGCCGCGCGCGGGGCGGGGGGCTGGGGGCCCTGCGCGACGGTGACGTCCGCGGCCTGCAGCAGCGCGAGCGCGAGGACGGCCTGGTTCCAGGAGAGCTTGGCGTGCGTCATGGGGCTTTCCTTGGCGATCGGGGTGGATCAGCGGGCGGCCGGCGCGGCGGCCGGTGCCGTGGGCGGCGTGCCGGCGGTGGCCGTGGCTGTCGCCGTGGTCTTGGGCTTGGAGTGGCACAGGCGGCACTCGGACACCGGGAAGGCGACCTTGCCGTGGCACACGCCGCACTGCTGTCCCAGCAGGATGCTGGCCATGCTGATCTGGTTGGCGCCCTTCTGCGGCTTGAAGATTGCCGGGTGGCAGTTGGAGCAGTCCAGCCATTCGGTGTGCTGCTTGTGCGGATAGACCACGTCGGGCATGGAGCCCTTGACCTCGCGCACGATGTTCAGGTCCATCACGGCCGGGACCGCCTTGGGGTCGAGCCGGTCGGCGCGCGGATTGATCTTGTTCTCGCGCAGCGACTTCACCCAGTCGACGCGGTTGCCGGCATTGCTGCGCGTGAGCTCGGTGAAGGCGGTCAGCGGCGCCTGCAGCGCGAGCGTGCCGTCGTTGGCCGGATCGTGGATGCCGTCCTCCGCCGGCGGTCGGTTGCGCACGCCGGGGGCGCGCAGCAGGCGGTTGAAAGAGTTGACGTTGCCGCCGGCCTGCGGCGCGGCCGCAGCCGTGGCCACCGCGGGTGGCGCCGCGGCGGGAGCCCCGGCGGCCGCGGGTGCCGGT